>CAYZME010000007.1:0-1839 GCA_964479435.1 uncultured Oscillospiraceae bacterium | reverse complement strand
GATGAAACGTGGGCCGAAGCCATAGAACAGTACGACCGCGTCGAGCTCGCCCAGCCGCTGGCGGTCTACCGGGTGGCAGATGATTGAGTGTCGCGGTGCCGGCGTGATACGGAGCGGAGGGATCAGCGGATGTTGGGCTGGCTTCTGAGCCGATCCATCGGGCAGATCGATCTGCCCGCGGTGATCGCGCGTCAAGCGCCGCCGCTCAAACAGACCAGATGGGGCGGGGCCGACGGCCGCGCCCTGCTTTTGGCCGTCGCGGCGTTTGCCCACTCGGAAGAACCGGAGCGCGGCGCCGCGCGCGCGCTTCTGGCGGACGCGCGGCGGTTGCGGGAGGGCTTGCTGGCCCAAGAGCTCTGTCAAGTATGGTTGGATTGGCTGGACGCGCGCGGGGACGACCCCGGCCGGCAGGCCGCGGCCGCGGACACGGCGGTCGGGGCCCTGGAGCGGGTCGGGGCGCAAGCCCGGCTCTCGCGGGGGTGGCTCGCGCTTTGGCACCGTCTGCTGCGGCCATGGCGCCGGGCCGACCGCGCGCTGGCGGCCCGGGGCGTGGAATATTTACGCTATTGTGTGCAAACGGCGCGGGTGATGCCGGACCCGCAGACCATCCGGGAATGCGCGGCGGCCCGGCAACGTCTGCGCGGTGGGACGCGCGCGGTCGACGCGGTGGATTTGCGCTGGGTGGAGCTGTGTCACCGGGACGCGCTGCGCCGCGGCGACACCCGGGCCGTCGTGCGCCTGGGCATCGAGTGGGCCAGACTTTGCCGCGCCGGACGGCCTGACGAGGCGCCGCGGCTGATGCTGCGCCACGTGCGGCAGGCGATGGGCGTGGCGGACGGATTTACCGCGGGGGATGCGGGCGCGCGCGATTTGCTGCCGGCGATCCATGCGTACCTGGCCGTGCTGCCCGACGCCTATCACCTGCTGGTGGCGCTGGCGCGGGCGTTGCGCGAAGCGGGGGAGTATGGGCGCAGCCGCGAGGCATGCGCCCGTGCGATCGCCGTATGCCCGGGCGCGCATGAAGCGTTTTGCGTGCGGGCCAATCTTTTCTTTTTGGAAGAGGCCTACCTGCCGGCCCGCGCGGACGCCGACCGCGCGTGCCGACTGGCGCCGGATCAGCCGTACGGCTATATCGCCCGCGGCTTTGTGGATTTGCACCTGGGCGAGTACGACGATGCCCTCGCCGATTTTGACCGGGCGTTGTCGCTGGATCCGCAGCGGCTGGACGCGTTGCACGGCCGGGGCAATTGTCTGGCCATGCTCGGCCAGAACGAGGAAGCCATGGCCTGCTTTAACCGCCTGCGGCACCATCTGCCAAACGACGCCAACATCGGCTACGAGCTGGCCGATGCCATGTTCGCGGCGGGATATCTGGACGACTGTCTGCGGGTTTGCCGCGAATGCGTCCATCTGGAACCCGACTTTGCCGAGGCGTATATCCTGATGGCGGTAGCGGAAATGCGGCGCGAAAATGACGGCGAGGCGTTCACCCATCTCGAGCGCGCGCTGGCCATCGAGCCCGACCATCCGCTCGCGCTCAACGAGATGGGATACCTGTTGCACCTACAGGGGCGGGACGGGGAGGCGTTTGATTACATCGAGCAGGCGTTGGAACATTTTCCTGATTTTACCGAGGCTTTGTATAATAAAGCGGCCATTTTGTTTTTTCAGGGCTTATTGGAGGACGCGTACGCGCTCTACGAGCAGGTGTTGGCAGTGATGCCGGACCACGTGAGCGCGATGATCGGTAAGGCGAATGTCCTGGCGCAAATGAACGCGTGGGATGACGCGCTGTCCTGGTATGACACGGCCCTCGAAACGGATCCGCGCAACGCGGAA
>CAYZME010000006.1:0-39394 GCA_964479435.1 uncultured Oscillospiraceae bacterium | reverse complement strand
CAGTCATATTTCCAAAATATGGACGCATTGACTTCGCTAACCCATCACTAAGCCCCACACACACGCGAGCAGTACTTCGCGTGACACCGGGCGGCGCGCGTGCCGCATCAAACAGGTCAACACCCCCAGCTCGTTGGGCGACAGCTGCAAGACACCCTGGCCAACCGAGGCTTTGCCCCGGGCCGGCTCGATGCGCACGTCGGCGAATTCCATCGGGTCATCGCGATCATCGAGCTCGCGCTGACGCGCTTCGACACGCTGGAGAATTTCTGTTACCTGACGGACCAAAGCGGCAGGGTCCAGAGGTTTGATCAGGCACCCCTCTTGTGGTTTGGCCTCGTCGGCCAGCGTGTCGATATCGGTTGCGGACATGACAAACAACGCGACCGGAATGCCGCGCAGAACCTGGATGTGCGCGCAGGCGTCGAACCCGTCTGTGTTTTCGCCCGTCGCGTCCAATAGAATCAGATCAATCGATAAACCGGATTCGGCCAAAAACAATTCTTTGGCGGTTGCGTATGACAAAACACGATATCCGGCTTTTTTCAGTACAGATGTGGTTTGTTTTCTTGCGTGAGAATCCCGATCGACAACGCAGATGGTTTTATTTTTCACCAAAGAAACAGATCCCTTCAATGGATAATTCAATCTGATTTTTCGTCTTTTGCGGCAAAGTCCAGCATGCGCAGCCAATCGACCGCCAGGCCGCTCCATTTGGCGGTGTGCGCGTTCAGCGGCGCCGACGGGTGCTTTCCGTCGTATAATCCCTCCCCGTGCTTGCCGGTGGGGAAGAGGTGCAGTTCGAATAAAATCCCGTGGTCGGTCAGCTCCTGCCCCATGCGCAGGATCCCGCGCGGGTCGTCAGCCAACGTTTCAAACAAAAAGAACGGCGGCGTATCTTCCTCAATGTTCTTTTCCGGCGCGAAACGCGCCGCCTCTTGCTGCGCTGACCGGTCATAGCTGATCCCGCCTTGCGGGAAAGAAGCGCGGCAAAAGGAGCCGTAGCAGATCAGGGCCGTGTCCGGACGTGAGGAAACCCGCTCGATGGGATCGTCCGCACCCGGATCGCCCGCATCAAACAGCGTTCCGCACATACCCGCCAGCATGCCGCCGGCGGAAAAACCCAACATCGCGATGCGGTCGGGGCGCACATTCCAGGTATCCGCGTGCGCGCGGGCATAACGGATGGCGCGACGCCCGTCGGCCAACCCGTGCTCCTGTGTGTATGGGTATACGCGGTAATCCAGGATCGCGGCCTGGAACCCGGCGTTGTGGAAAAAGCGGGCGACCGGCTCCGCTTCGTAGTCGGTTTTATACATAAAGGCGCCGCCGGCGCAAACGATCACCAGCCCGCGCGCGGGACCGTGATGGGGTTCGAGATAATACAACGCCGGTTGGCGTTGCGCCACGGACGGGTCAAAGTCCGGCGCTTCTTCGGGCCACAGCCAAGAGGGCGACATCGTGTCCAGCATGTTGAGCCAGAGCTCTTCTTTCCAGACTTTGCGGTCCAAAAGATAACGGAGACGTTCGTTTTCCGGCATGGCTTTTACCCCCATCATGCATTTTTGCTTATTGACAATGTTGCCTATTGACAATTGCCTATTGGCAGTCGCCTAGTAGCATCATACCACGAGCAATCGTCCGCGATGGGTCACATTTTGCACAAATCCGCTCAATATTATGCGCGAAGTTCTCCAATTTCGTTTTTAGCTGGAGAAAACGATGATGCCAAGGAGGCGCCTAGCAGGCTCGCCTAGCAGGCTACTGGAAGGCGCCTGGAAGGCTACTAGTGGCGGCGCGTATTCTTGGCAATGGCTTCCCACAAGCCGTTCAGGTACGTGATTCCCAGCGCGCGGTCATACAGGCCATAACCCGGGCGGCCGCTTTCGTCCCAGATCATGCGGCCATGGTCCGGGCGGACGTAGCCGTCAAAGCTGCTGTCATGCAACGCCTTGACGATTTCGTACATGTCCAGGCTGCCGTCGGCCGACAGATGAGAGCTTTCGTGGAACAGGCCTTTTTGCTCGATCAGGATGTTGCGGAAATGGACAAACGCGATGCGCTTCCTACTGGAAAAGTGGCGCAGAATCGTCGGGATGTCGTTGTCGGGGTTGGAGCCCAATGAACCGGTGCACAAGGTCAGGGAATTGGCGGGCGAATCAACCAAAGACAACAGGCGGTCCAGATTTTTGGCCCCCGTGACGATGCGGGGCAATCCGTAGATCGGCCAGGGCGGATCATCCGGATGGATGGCCATGCGCACGCCGAGCTCTTCACATACCGGTACGACCGCCCGCAAAAAGTAGCCCAGATGATCAAACAGCGCGTCGGCATCCATGTCGCGATAACGCTCGAACAACGAGGTCAATTCTTTCAGACGCTCCGGCTCCCATCCGGGCAGAGAGAACCCGCCCGATTCCTTGGCGAAACTTTTCACCAGTTGCAGCGGATCCGCGGTTTCAATCCGACTCGCGTCGTACGCCAGGACAGTCGACCCGTCGGCCAGCGGTTTGGCCAGATCGGAACGAATCCAATCAAAAACCGGCATGAAGTTGTAGCAGATCACCTTGACGCCAGCCCGCGCCAAACGCCGGATGGTGGTGATGTAGTTTTCGATGTATTCATCGCGCCGGCCCGTACCCAGCTTGATGTCTTCGTGGATGTTGACGCTTTCGATGACTTCCATCTCCAGGCCGGCATCGGCCACTTGCTGCCGCATCGCCTGAATCTGATCTTCGGGCCAGACTTCGCCCGCTTGCATATCCATCAGGGTCGCGACCACGCCGGAAATCCCGGGAATCTGCCGGATATGGGCCAGCGGGATCTTGTCGTGACCAGGACCAAACCATCGAAACGTAATTTTCATTGCCATCGGCTTGCTCGCTCCTTCATCACACCCGCCCGGTCGGGGCGGGTGATTTTTGCAGATCCCATCATACGTGGCGACTTGGCAACCCGTCAACCGCAGACGTGACAGTCTGTCTGTTTTGCCAATGAAACCGCGTCGGCCGGCGATTTCCTTATGCATCCACGCGTGCCACTCCGGCACAGCCGCATCGCCGCTTGAACTTGGTATAATGTCGAAAGAATAGCCGTTGTGGCCGGGAAAGGCGGGTAGGTCGTTGTACGGGATCGACATATGGTTCGTCGCGTATCTGGGTCTGTTGGGCACGGTGATCGGTTCCTTTCTCAATGTGGTTGCGTGGCGGTTGCCGCGCCGCCAGTCGATTGTCCGCCCCCCTTCCGCTTGTCCGGCCTGCGCGCGCCGCTTATCCGCCGCGGACCTCGTGCCAGTGTTCTCCTGGTTGCTTTTGCGTGGGCGCTGTCGCTACTGCGGGGCGGCCATCTCTGTCCGATACCCTCTGGTGGAATTGTTGACCGGCGCCTGCTTCGCCCTGGTCGCGTTGGGGTGCGGCCCTTCCGCGCGTGTGTTATTGCCACTGGGTCTGATTGTGATCTGGATCCCCTGCGCTTTGATCGCGCATGACGCAGCCAGGCAGGCCGATGTCCCGCAGAGCGGTACGCAGCGCGGTACACGTCGCGCCCCGCGGAGCGGTACGCAGCGCGGAACGCGTCGCGGCCGCCTTTGGCGGGTGCCCCTCTGGAGGTTGCCCCGCTGGGGGTTGATTGAAGCGGCCTGTTGGACCGCTTTGATCGCGACGGTGGCCGCGGTCTGGCTGCCGCGTTGGCTCCGGTAAGGGGGTACGCAAGGGGTTGACCGATCGACGGGCACCCTCCCGGGCGCCCTTCTTGGAACACCTCCCGGAAGCACCCCCGGGAAGCACCCTCCTGTGGGTGTCCCCCTATGTTAAAATACAAGGGATATAAAAGCGTGGCCGCGAGGGTGGATTCCACCCCGCGCGGAGCTGTTCCGGCCGCCGCCGGGGGAGGACGCATAAGAGTTGGCACAGATGAAAACAGCATTGGTTTCGGGCGCGTCGCGGGGGATCGGCCGCGGGATTGCCGAGCGGCTGGCCCGCGAGGGATACCACATCGCCACGATCGGGTTCAGCCCGCCGGAGGCCGCGTCCGATCTGACGCAGGCGGTGCGGGAGGCCGGCGGCGAAGTCTTGTACGTGCGCGGCAGCATTGCCGACGCGAACGACCGCGAGCGGTTGTTTGCCGAGACGATGGACCGCTTTGGCCGTTTGGACCTGCTGGTCAACAACGCCGGCATGGCACCGCGTCAGCGCGGGGATTTGTTGGATGTCACGCAGGAAAGCCTCGATGAGGTGATGGCGGTCAATCTCAAAGGCACCTTTTTTATGTGTCAGAGCGCGGCGCGCCTGATGTTGGCAGCCATCGGTTCGACGCCTGCCTACCGGCCGTCGATCATCAATATCTCGTCGGTTTCGGCCTATACCTCTTCCACCAGCCGCGGGGAGTATTGCCTCTCCAAAGCGGGGGTGGCCATGGCGACCATGCTGTTTGCCGATCGTCTGGCGGCGGACGGCATCCCGGTATATGAGATCCGGCCCGGTGTGATCCGCACAGATATGACCGCCGTTGTACAAGAAAAATATGACCGCCTCATCGCCGCAGGCCTCACCCCCATCCCGCGGTGGGGAACGCCAGAAGACATCGCCGCCGCCGTGTCGGTGCTGGCATCGGGCGCGCTGACTTTTTGCACCGGTCAGGTCTTGGACATCGACGGCGGTTTCCATATCCGCAGATTATGAGGGCATGTGATGGAGCGGTGTGAGATCGAATGGGCCGGCATGCGGATGGATCTGTGCCGGCTGGATACGCTGATCGTAGGGTCGGGCGCGGCGGGATTGAACGCCGCCGATCGTCTGGCCGCCGCCGGCGTGCGCGACTTCGCGATCCTGACCGAGGGCCTGGACAAAGGCACGTCCCGCAATACAGGGTCGGACAAACAGACCTATTATAAATTGGATTTATCGGGCGCGAACCGGGATTCGGCCCACGACATGGCCGCCACCTTGTTTGCCGGCGGGGCCATGCACGGGGACATCGCGCTGGTGCAAGCCGCGCTGTCGCCATTGTGTTTCGCCCGCCTGGTCGATATCGGCGTCCCGTTTCCCCACAACGCGTATGGTGAATACATCGGTTACCAGACCGATCACGACCGCACGACGCGCGCGACGTCAGCAGGCCCGCTGACGTCGCAGTGGATGACGCGCTGTCTGGCACGCGAAGTGGCAAAACGCGGCATTCCGATTTGGGAGCGGATGCAGGCGGTGGCGATTGTGGCGACCGGCGCGCCCGGAGCGCGCCAAATCGCCGGATTGTTGGCGGTGGATCTGACCGACCGTGAATCGCCACGCTTTACGCTGTTTCAGTGTGCGCGCCTGATTTGGGCCACCGGCGGCCCGGCAGGCCTATATGCGGACCGCGTCTATCCGCGGTCCCAGACCGGGGCCACGGGTCTGGCGCTCGAGGCGGGCGCGCCGGCGCAAAATCTCACGGAATGGCAATACGGCATCGCCTCGACTCAGTTCCGCTGGAATTTGTCGGGAACGTATCAGCAGGTTTTGCCCCGCTACTTTTCCACCGACGCGGAGGGCGGGGATGAACGGGAGTTCCTGCAGGAGTGGTTTGATGACGCCGCGGCGCTGCATCGCGCGGTGTTTTTGAAAGGGTACCAATGGCCGTTCGACCCCGGCAAGCTGGAAGCGGGGGGTTCTTCGCGAGTGGATCTCGCGGTCTACCGCGAGACGAAGCAGCGCGGCCGGCGGGTGTTTATCGACTACCGGCACAACCCCCGGGGGTTGGCGGTCCCGTTGACCGCCAACGCGATCGGCACCGAAGCGCACGCGTATCTCGCGCGTTCGGGGGCGCTGGCGGGCACCCCGATCGAGCGTCTGCGGCAGATGAACCCCGACGCGATCGCGTTGTACGCGGCGAACGGCATCGATCTGGCCGCGCAACCGCTGGAGATCGCGGTGTGCGCGCAACATTGCAACGGCGGCCTGACCGGCGACATCTGGTGGCACAGCCCACTGGCGGGCTTTTATCCGATCGGCGAAGCCAATGGCTCATTCGGCATCCATCGTCCGGGCGGTAGCGCACTCAATGAGACCCAGGTAGGGGGGCGCCGCGCGGCCCATCACATTGCCTTGCAAGGCCCCGCCGAGCTGCCCGGTACCGAGTGGTTTTTGGCGCAGGCCCAACCGGTGGTGCAACAGCGGCTGGCGGCGATCGCGGCCATGACGCAGATCGCAAGCGAGTCGGCGGATCATCTGTCGCCCGGGCTCTTTCGCCGCCGTTTGCAACGGCGCATGTCGGATTGCGCCGGGTTGGTCCGCGACCCGGACGGGCTGTCCGCCGCGCTGGCGGCCTGCCGCAAGGAACTGGCGGACCCGGCCTGGGGGCAGCGGCTTTCGCACCCCGGCCAGATCCCATTGGCGCTAGGCAATTATGATCTGCTGTTGGCGCAATTCGCCTGTCTGTCCGCGATGCTGGACGCGGCCGCGCGCGGGCTGGGTAGTCGCGGCAGTTGGCTGGCCCCCGACCCGCATGGCGATTGTTCCTGTGGGGGGATCCGGTTTCGGTTGGCGCCGCCCACAGCGGGCGCGCACATTCAGGTCTGCGCCTTGGCGGGGGAAACGAGCCGGTCAGGCACGGATCCCGCCGCCGCGGCCGCGGCGGAAAATACGGACGTGTCCGGCGGCTACGAAGCCCGGCTGGAGTGGTTGCCGGTGCGCCCGGTTCCGCCCGCGAACGCCTGGTTCGAAACCGATTGGGCCGCGTACCGTTCGCAATGGGCACTTACACCGCAAGTATAATCCGCGCTCTTTCGTGTCACACACTTGTTTGTGAAGGGAGAGGTTCGGGAAGAGGGAAAAGACAATTGGAGGAGGAATACGTTCCATGTTGATCCAGAATCTGATCGAATTACAGGAAACCATCCGCGAAAAGGAGTTGGACATCCCGCTGTCCGGCCAGTTGCCGTTGCTGGGGCAAAGCCTCCAGATCGGCGACCGGACGCTGCCCAACCGGCTGTCCATCCACCCGATGGAGGGGTGCGACGCCAATCCGGCCGACGGCGCGCCGGATGAATATACCCTGCGGCGGTACGAACGCTTTGCCGGCGGCGGTGCCGGCCTGATCTGGGTCGAAGCGGTCGCGGTCGTCCCCGAAGGGCGCGCCAATCCGCGCCATCTGTGGATTCACGAAGGCAATGTCGAGGCGTTCCGCAATCTGGTGGATCGCATCCGCGAAACCGCGCGCGAGCGCACCGGTCAGTCGCCGATCGTTGTCATCCAGCTGACGCACGCCGGCCGGTTCGCCAACCCCGAAGGCACGCCGATGCCGCAAATCGCGTACCACCACCCCGATCTCGACGCCCAACATCACATCGCCGCCGATTTGGCGCCGGTGAGCGACGACGCGCTCGACGCCCTGCAGGAAGCCTTTGTCCGCGCGGCGCTGCTGGCCTGGGAAGCCGGGTTTGACGGCGTTGATATCAAAGGGTGCCACCGGTATCTCAACAGTGAATTGTTTTCCGCGGTCACGCGCCCGGGGCGGTATGGCGGCAGTTTTGAAAACCGCACGCGGTGGATGCTGGACACGGTCGACAAAATCCGCGAAGCGCTGCGCGGGGAGATTCTCCTGGCCAGCCGTTTGAACCTATACGATGGCTTGCCGGGCGGTTTTGGCTGCGCCGGCGACGACGGCTTGGCCATCGATATGAAGGAACCGCTCGCGTTGTGCCGTGCGCTGTACGACCGCGGGGTGCGCCTGATTAACATGACGATGGGTTCCCCCTATTACAACCCCCATGTCAACCGTCCTTATAACACGGGGGGCTACGAGCCGCCCGAGCACCCGCTCGACGGCATCGCCCGCTCCTTGTATTTGTCAGCCCAGCTCAAGAAAGCCGTGCCCGGGATGACGGTCGTCGGCACCGGCTTCAGTTACCTGTCGTTCCTGTCGCCTTATTTGGCGGCGGGGATTGTGGAGCAGGGAGTGGCGGATGTGGTGGGGTTTGGCCGCCAATCGTTCGCGTATCCCGATTTTGCCCGCGACATGATCAACGCCAGTATGCGTATGCAGGAGGGCTACGCGATGGATCCGGCGGATGTGCTGGACCGCTCCAAATGCTGCCTGGCATGTGGAAAATGCACCGAGCTGATGCGCGCGGGCCAGATCACCGGCTGCGCCGTGCGCGACACCGAGGTCTATCTGCCGCTGTATCGTGAGCTGCAAAAAGCGAAAAGGGGCTAATCCGGGGCCTGGTATCGAATCTGTTCACAGCGGTCACAGAGGCGTTTGTCCAGCGCGCGAGCGCAAGCACTCGCGCATGCGCAAGGGCCCAGCGCGATACGCAGGACCCGTTCGACTGGCATGAGCTCGTACAATTCCAGGTCGGCCGCTTCCGTGACCAGGGGCTGGAACGCGCGCAACGCGCGGCCGAGGGCGCGGTCCAAAGCGGGAGCGTCCAGGTTGAGCGCCAGGGTGATATGCGGCGACCAGCGCCGGGGGGCGTACAGCGGGCTGGTCACCCGGCACGCGGCCGGCAGACCGGCCTGAAACGCGTGGAAGGCGTCGCCCAACGGGCCGTGGGCGGCCGCGCCGACAAACAACACGCCGCCTTGCTCCTCAAACGGGGGGAATAAACCCAGGATGGGCAGATGGATCGGTATGTGTGTCAAACGCGCGGCGAACCGGCGGCACCAGGCTTCCAACGCGGCGATGGCGCCGTCCGCGTGCGCTTCGTCCGCCTCGACGACGGCGAGCGTGATGTGCGGCTCGAACAAAGAGGGATCAAAACCCAAAGGGATCCCTTCCCGCTCGAGCGCTTCCCACAGTGAACGAATCGCTTGGCGCGCGTCGGCGGCGGGACGGATGGTAACGGCATGTTTCATTCAAAAAACCTCTGACTCTGTTTTGTGCCCATTATATCGGAATGAGAACCCGGCTGTTCGGGCGTACCTCCGCCCGGGAGTTGCCAAAGGTTCGCGGGTAAAAGATAATAAACGCAAAGCCCCGCGCCGGCGCCGCCGGCCAGCGAGGGTACGGGAGGTGTGGCCGTGGATCTGATCCGAGCCAAACTGCGCAGGCCCGTATTGCCGGAGGATGTGCTGGTCCGCCGTCGCCTGGTAGACCGCCTGGCGGCCGGTGGACGCCGCAATGTGCTGTTGGTCGCGCCCGTCGGGTATGGCAAAACCGTGCTGATGGCCCAGGTTCGCCTGGCGCGCGACGAATCCTCGATCTGGTACCGGTTGGACGAGTCAGACAACGCGTTCCGCCAATTTGTCACCTATATGGCGGCGGCATTTGAACTCTGCTTTCCGGGTTCAGAACAAAGTTTTGCGGACCTGCTGTCCGCGCCGCCCGACAATCTGCGCGCGGACGCGGCGGCGGAGCGTTTTCTTTCCCTGATCGAAGCCGCGACCGGCAGAGTCACGTTGTTTCTGGACGACGTCCATGTCATCCACAGCGAAGCCGTCATTCAATTCCTGCGGCATTTGGCCCAGTATGCCGACCGGGCGCTGCGGCTGGTGATGGCCGCCGACCTGCCGGTGCCGCGCCTGGCGGATTTGCCGCTCGAGCGCCGGTTTATCGAATGGGGCGTGCCGGAGCTGCGCTTCTCACGGGAAGAGGCCGAGACCTATTTGGGCGTTCCGTTGTCTGTCGAGCGCGCCCAGCGCCTCGAAGGCTGGCCGTTCGGCCTGGCCTGTCTGCACCGGTTGGGACATGAAACCCTGCGCGCGGAATCGGACGCCCTGTGCGATCGCATCCTCGCCCAGGCCGACCCGTATGAACGCGCGTTGCTGTCCGTGGTGGCGCACTTTCCCCATACTTCCGCCGAACTGTGTGACCGCATTCTCGGGATCTCGCCCGACGCGCGCGCGGCCGACGAAACGCTGCGGAGCCTGGCGGCGCGCGGGTGGTTTTTGACCGCGACCGGCGATTCTTTCGATCTGCACCCGCTGATCGCGGATGTCATCCGGCAGAAAGAGCCGCTCGACGCGGCGCGCCGGGCGGCGGCGCTTGACGCGCTGACAGCGGCCGGACAATACGCGCAGGCGATGGCGCTGGCGTTGGAAAACGGGGACGCTGCGCAAGCCGCGCGCATTTTGCTCGCGTCGCGTTATGAATTGCTCTCCTCGGTCCGGGCCGACCGGCTGCGTTATTTTGGCTCGATGCTCAACGAGGCGATGCTGAACCAGCAACCCCGACTGCATTTGTTGTCGGCCGGCGAAGCGCTGGTGCGCCGGGATCCGGTGATTTTTGACCACCTGGAGGCTGCGCGGCCGCATTTGCGTCACGCCGGCGACGAGGAGGGGCTGGCCTGGGCCGGTTTGCTCGCGTCGGCCGCGAACCGCCATGCGCACCGCTTCGCGGAGGCCTCGGAGCAGATCGCCGGCATTTTCGACCGTGCCAGTGTGCACCCGGTCGCGCAGGTCGATCTGGTGATCGAAATCGCCGCCTTGACCGACGCCGCCTGGCCGGCGATGGAACGCTATGCCGCCTGGCGCGACAGCTTGTACCGCAATCTCGACGCTCGCGTAGGCGAACGCGCCTCGCTGCGGTTGCTGGCGGCGTTGGCGTTGTGGCTGGCGCGGGACAGCCAGCCGGAGAAAGCCTGGAATGTCCATACCCAGCTGTCGTTGCGGCATGGGGACTATGGCGCCTCGGCGGAGGTTTTACTGCAACGTTTTCGTTGCGGCGGCTTCGAGGAAGCGACCGCGCTGTTCGAGGAGGCCTTGCATCGCGACGATCTGGACGGCGCCGACCCGCGGCGCGAGGGCCGGGTGCTCTATCTGCTGGGCCTCGGCTTGTGCCGGCGGCTGGCCGGCGAAGCCGACGCGGCCCTGGAATTGTTCTCGCGTGGGCGGCAAGACGCGTTGATCGCCGGCGACGCGCACGACGCGATGCGTTGTGATTTGGAATTTATCAAAACACTCTGTTTGCAGGGGCATTGGGATCGCGGCATGGGCCTGGCGTACGAAGCGCGCCTCGCGGTGCCGCCCGACGACCCGGTAGGGATCGATCTGGCCGACGCGTCGTTGGCGACCTTGTCCGCGTTGCACGGGTTGGACGCCGACGCCGAAGCGTACGCCGACGGCGTTTTGCGGCGCGCGACCCGCGGCGGCGCCGGCTACCCGGCGCTGGAAGCGACGTTGGTGCGCGCGGCGCTGGCGGCCGCTGCCGACGACGCGGCGCGGGTCGCTGCCCTCATCGGTGGGATCCCGGCGCAATTGCTCCCGCTCTCAGCCGCCTGGCTGGCCGAGCACGGGCACGCGTTCGCGCCTTTCCTGCGGATTTGTGAAGAGCGGAATCTCATGGGCACGCTGCTGGGGAATCTGCCGGAACCCAAGCGGCCCGGCGCCCCCGGTGAGCCCGAACCGCACATCCCGCCGATCTTGCAAGTCCGCTGTTTCGGCGCGCCCGCCGCCGGGGTTTCGGGCCGGCCGGTCCGCTGGCGCACGCGCAAAGCCCGCGACTTGTTCTTTTTTCTCGTATTGCACCGCGGGCTCAAAAAATCGCGCGCCAGCCTGGTCGAGGCGATCTTCCCCGAAGCGACCGAAGAACAATTGGTTCATCAGGTGAAAAACACCATCTCGGTGTTGCGCAGCAGTCTGAATAAGGCCGGTTTTCCGGAGCTGGTGCGTTCCGCCGGTGGTTATTACTGGCTGGATGAGAGCCGCATCGACAGTGACTTTGAGCAGTTCCGCGCCTTGTTGCGCGAGATCACCGGCGCGAGCGACCGTGAGTCACGCCTGCGCGCGCTGCGCGAAGCCTGCGCGTTGCACGACGGGGAACTGTGCTCTGACATGGAATTTGTGCCCTTGCCGCGCTTGCGCGTACAGATCGCGGGCCAGCTGGAGTCGGCGCTGTTGACGGCGATTCAGGAGCAGGTAGCCGCGCGCCAGCTGACCGACGCGCGCGCTTTTGCCGAATGGCTCTGCGTCATTGCGCCGGACAACCGCGAATACCGGTCCATCTGCCAGGCGTTGCACGATCGCACGACGGCCTGATTTGGCCGTGACACCGGGACAACGCGAAACACGTTTCAGGGAGCGGGGGACCAGATGCCCGCTCCTTCTTTTCGCGCCAGGCGTTGCGCGTCCGCCAATTCGTCATGGCGGGCGGTATCGGGTGGATACTTTTTGACAACCGCCCAGCCTTCCCGCGCCAGCAGACAATTGATACAGGTGCCATCTTCCAGATGGACGTAGCGCAGCAAACGGCCGTAGATGTCGCGGTCCGAGACGTCCTGGATCAGCCAGACGATTTGCCCTGTCACCCGGGCCGCCAACCGGTCGGCGGCCTCCTGCGCGTAGGGTTCGCCCGCGTGGCCGTCGCGCGCCAGTTCGGGCGCGTCGATGCCGATCAGGCGGATCCGCTCGCGAACCCCGTCGACGACGGCGATCAGGGTGTCGCCGTCGACCACCCGCTCTACCGACGCGTGTTGCGCGCCGGCAGGCGGCCATTCCGGGTGGGCGGGCGCGGGTTGCGTACGCGTACCCCATATGGCAGCCGCGACAGTGGCTGTCATAACAGCCAGGACAAGGAAGACGGGAATCCCGATTGGGCGCAGGCGACGCGGTTTCAAGACAGATTCCTCCCGCAAGCGAAGTGGGCATCTGGCCTATATGTTATCGTGTGTAAAAAGAAGACGAAAGACCAGAGGTGATGGAAATGACGGTTTCTTCTCATGCCCGGATGGAACTGCCCGCCCGCTCTGCCACGGTGCGGGAGGATCAGGATGTTTTGGTGGTCGGTGGCGGACCGGCCGGCATCGGCGCGGCTGTGGCCGCCGCGCGGGCCGGTTTGCGCGTGACCTTGCTGGACAAGAGGGGTTTTCTGGGCGGCAACGTCACCGATTCCCACGTCGGCATTGCCAACCACTATATGGGGAAAATTCCCTTCTCCGCCAGCGGGCTCTACGCGGAAATGGAAAATGGTTTTCATGCCATTTATGGGCGCTCGCATTTTGTCGGTGAGCCGGAGCGGTTGCACAGCGAGTATATGAAGCTGTATCTGGATGATTTCGTTCTCGGCGCGGGGGTGCGCCTGCTTTTTCACGCGTTTGTCGGCGATGTCATCGTCCGGGGCGACCACATCGACACGGTGGTCGCGTATACGAAAAAGGGGCCGCTGGCGTTCCGGGCCGGGATGGTGGTGGATGCCACCGGGGACGGCGATGTCGCCGCTTTTGCCGGGGTCCCGTATCGCCAGGGGCGTGAAGCGGATGGATTGTGCCAACCCGGAACGCTGATGTTTACCCTGGCGGGGGTCGATGTGGATTATTTTCGCGGCCGCGATCAGGATATTCGTTCGGTGGCGGCGGTTTTGCGCGCCCTGCGCGACGAGGGAAAATACCCGCTCATGCACAACCGTGTCCCTTTTATCGGCGGGTTGACCGACGCCGGGCTGGCGATGGAGATGAATTACACAGAAACATACGGCTGCGACCCGACCGACAGCGACAGTCTGACCCGGGCCAACGTGACAGCCCGCCGTCAGATCGCGGAGTTCGTGGCCTTTTTACGAAACCATATTCCCGGCATGGAAAAGATCGAGCTGGCGGCCATTTCCTCGGAAATCGGTTTTCGCGACAGCCGCCGCATCTGTGGGCTGTATGAGCTCACATTGGAAGATATGGAAAACGACCGCCGCTTCGCGGACAGCATTTTTCTGTTTCCCCGTTTTTACGATCTGCACGCGTTGGACGGGGACTGGACCCAGCCCAACGTGATCGCCAAAAACAGCGCCAGTATGCACTACTATCCGCAGCCGGGTGAGGTCTTTTCGGTTCCCTACCGTTGCATCGTGCCGCAAAAAATCGACAATTTGTTTGTCGTCGGCCGTTGCCTGAGCGCCGACCACGAGGCGGAGAGTGCCATTCGCCAGGTGTACGCCTGCATGCAGAGCGGGCAGGCAGCCGGGGTGGCCGCGGCCCTCGCGACGCGCGGGCGGGTCGCGCCGGCGCAAGTGGACATCGGTGAACTGCAAGCCACGCTGCGCGCGAGCGGGGTCGTGTTGTAACACCGGTTCGCCGTCTGAAAATCACCCATCGCCCCATGCGCAAAAGCCACGCGATTCGATCGGTGTGGCTTTTTTGTTGCCGGAAACAGGGAAAAGAAATGTACATTTCTCTCTTGACAGGGGAAGGGAAAGAGGGTATTTTATGTATGGATAAAAATTTATCGATATAAACATATCGATTCCTACACGTATCAGGAGGCGTTTATGACCGAGAATAATCCAGGCTCTTCCCCCAGTGAAACCGTCATCCCCGAACCGACGCTGCGCCGCATTCCGCTCTATTACCAATATCTCAAGCGCAGGCAGGATGAACAGCTGGACGCGATCTCAAGTACCGTGATGGCTTCGGACCTGTCGCTCACTCCGATTCAAATCCGCAAGGATCTTGAATGGATCGGCGCGTCCGGCCGGCCGCGCACCGGGTACGACATCGAGGTCCTGCTCGATTGTATGGAGCGCTTTCTCGGCTACAACAACGCGCATGACGCTTTCATCGTGGGCGCCGGGCACTTGGGTCAGGCGTTGTTGGGCTACGAAGGGTTTGAGGACTACGGGCTGCATATCGTCGCCGCGTTTGACAGCGACCCCACCAAAGTGGGTGCGCAAATCGCCGGCAAAAATGTCTTGCCGATGAGCAAGCTCGAGGATATGGTGCGCCGGCTGCACATCCTGATCGGCATCCTCGCCGTACCCGCGCATGAGGCGCAAGCGATCTGTGATCGGATGGTAGCCGCCGGGATTCGCGGGATCTGGAATTTTACACCCTTCCACCTCACGGTCCCCGAAGGGGTGATTGTGCAACATGAAAACATGGCGACTTCGTTGGCGGTGTTGGCCAACCGGTTGGAAGTCGCACTGAGAAAAGAAAGAGGGCAGGGTACACATCATGCTGAAAAATGAGACAGGCCGCCGGTTCGACCGCGTCTGCCGGATTCTCGACGCCCACAAAAATAAGGCTGCGCAACTGGTTCCCATTCTCCAGGAGGTGCAGGCGGAATACAAATATCTGCCCGAGGAGATCATGACGTTTATCGCGACTTCACTCGGGATCTCTCCGGCCAAAGTGTTTGGGGTGGCGACCTTTTATTCCCACTTTGCGTTGGAGCCCAAAGGGCGCCACGTCGTGCGCGTTTGTGACGGGACGGCCTGCCATGTAAAAAAATCGACGGCCATCCTCGAAGCGCTGGAAAAGGAGCTGGGATTGTCCGGAGAGCAAAAGACCACCGAAGACGGGATGTTCACACTGGAGCTGGTTTCCTGCCTCGGCGCCTGTGGACTGGCGCCGGCGATCGTCATCGACGACGAAGTGCACGGCCCGTTGACGCCACAGGGCGCGGTCGACCTGGTGAAAGAAATGATCGCGGTTGAAAACAAGGGAGAGGCGGAGGCCTGAACATGATTGCTTTGGAAAAACGTAAACAGAAATACATCGAAAAGGTGGAACAGATACCGGTCCGTGTCATCGTCTGCGCGGGCACCGGGTGCGTGGCGAATGGGTCGAAAAAAGTACACGACGCGCTCGCCCGCGCTCTACGGGAGCGCGGGCTGGATGTGGCTTTGAGTTTTCAGGATGACCACGGCGATGTGTTGATTTCGCGCAGCGGTTGTCAGGGGTTTTGCCAGATCGGCCCCCTGGTGACCATCCTGCCGGAAGGGATTCTCTACACCCATGTCAAACCGCGGGACGCGGAAGAGATTGTGCAAACCACCTTGATCGAAAAGAAAATCATCGACAGGCTGGTTTTCCGCGAACCCGACACCGGAAACCATACGACGGTTTCACACGACATCGGCTTTTATCGCCGCCAGTCCCGCACGACACTCAAGCTGTGTGGGTACATCGATGCCGAGGAGATTGACGAGTATATCGCCGACAACGGGTATTTTGCTGCCCGGCGGGCCTTTCTGGAAATGGACGGCGAGGCGGTCTGTCGCCTGATCGCGGCATCGGGGTTGCGTGGGCGCGGCGGCGGCGGCTTTCCGACCGCCCGCAAGTGGGAACTGACGCGTGTGCAGCCTGAGCCGCAAAAATACATCATCTGCAACGGCGACGAAGGAGACCCCGGGGCGTTCATGGACCGCAGCCTGATGGAGGCGAACCCACACGCCGTGATTGAAGGGATGCTGATCGCGGCCCGCGCCGTCGGCGCGAGCGAAGGGTATGTATATGTGCGGGCCGAGTATCCGTTGGCGGTCGCCCGGATGAAAAAAGCCGTCCTCGACGCGCGTCAGGCGGGCATCTTGGGGTGCGATCTCTTCGGCTCGTCACAGGATTTTGACATGCAGGTCATGGAAGGCGCCGGCGCTTTTGTCTGCGGTGAGGAAACGGCACTGATCGCCTCGATCGAAGGCAACCGCGGCATGCCCTCGCCCAAACCGCCGTATCCGGCCCAAAGCGGCCTGTTCGGCAAACCCACCGTGATCAACAACGTGGAAACATTCGCGACCATCCCCGTGATCATGAACATGGGCGCGCAGGCCTATTCCGCGATCGGCACCGCCACTTCCAAAGGCACCAAAACCTTTGCCCTGACCGGGCATGTCGCCAACACCGGCCTGATTGAGGTTCCTTTTGGCACAACCTTGCGGACGATTGTCCACGACATCGGCGGCGGGGTGGTCGACGATGACGGAACCCGGGTCGGCTGCGATTTCAAAGCGGTGCAAATCGGCGGCCCGTCGGGCGGTTGCCTCACGCAAGAACACCTGGACTTGCCCCTGGATTACGAAAATCTCAAAAACGCGGGCGCCATGGTGGGTTCGGGCGGTCTGGTCGTGATGAATCAGCAAACCTGTATGGTTGCTATCGCCCGCTTTTTCATGCAGTTCACGCAGAACGAGTCCTGCGGCAAATGTGTCGTTTGCCGCGAAGGCACCAAACAGATGCTGGCGCTGTTGGACGACATCATCGAAGGGCGTGCCGATGAGACGACCATTCCTCTCCTGGAAGAGCTGGCGCAAGTGGTGCAAAAAGGATCATTGTGCGGGCTGGGAAAAACAGCGCCCAACCCTGTGCTCTCGACACTGAAATATTTCCGCGATGAGTACGAGGCGCATGTCACAAAAAAATACTGCCCGACCGGCCGCTGCAAGGCGCTGGCAAAATACCGGATCATCGCCGACGCGTGCCGCGGCTGCAGTCTGTGCGCACGCAAATGTCCCGTCGGCGCCATCACAGGCGAGCTGAAAAAGCCGTATCTCATCGATCAGGAAGCCTGCATCCAATGCGGCGTCTGTATGGAAGTCTGTAAATTCGCGGCCGTGACCATCGGCTGACGGCCCGGAACAGGAGTTGGAGATCATATGAAAAAAGGAAAAACACTCACGGTCGACGGCATCGATGTCATCATCGAAAACGAACGCAACCTGCTGGAAGTGGTCCGCAAGGCGCGGATTGAAATCCCCACCTTTTGCTACCACAGTGAAATGAGTATCTATGGGGCCTGCCGGTTGTGCATGGTCGAGGTCGATGGGCAGGGCCTGGTGCCGTCCTGTTCGACCCAGCCGCTGCCCGGGATGGTGGTGCGCACCAACACCGGCGAGATCCGGGCGATGCGCAAAATGATCGTTGAGCTATTGTTGGCAAACCACGATCAGGAGTGCCCGACCTGTTCTCGCTCCGCCAGTTGCCAATTGCAAAAACTCTCCCGCCGCCTGGGAATACATAAAGTGCGGTTCAAAAAGAGCGAGCTCGGCAAGCCACTGGACACCTCTTCGGCCGCGTTGGTGCGCGATCCCAATAAATGCGTACTGTGCGGCGACTGCGTACGCGTTTGCGCGGAGATACAGAGTGTGGGCGCGCTGGATTTCGCACACCGCGGTTCCAAAGTGATCGTCACACCGGCTTTCAATAAAGAGCTCAACGCGGTCGAGTGCGTGAACTGCGGCCAATGCGCCAAAGTCTGCCCGGTCGGCGCGATCATCCCCAAAGCGAATATGGAGCAGGCCTGGAAGGCTATCCACGACCCGCAAAAAACCGTCATCGCGCAGATCGCCCCCGCGGTACGGGTGGCTTTGGGCGAAGAATTCGGTTTTGCCCCCGGCACGACCACTACCGGGCAAATCGTCGCCTCGCTGCGCCGCATGGGCATCGACAAAGTATTTGACACGTCGTTCACCGCCGATCTCACGATTATTGAGGAAGCGAACGAGTTCTTGTCGCGCATACAGCAGCCAAATGAGGGGAACAAGGCTCCAACCCGGATTCCGCAATTTACCTCTTGCTGCCCGGCCTGGATTAAATTCGCCGAGCAGTACTACGCCGAGATGCTGCCCAATTTGTCCTCCTGCCGTTCGCCACAGCAGATGTTTGGCTCCCTGGCCAAAGACGTACTGGCCAAAGACCTGGGGATTGCCCGCGAGGACCTGGTCGTGATCTCGATCATGCCCTGTACCGCGAAAAAATACGAGGCGCAGCGGCCTGAATTCGCGGTCGACGGCAACCCCGACGTCGACATCGTGCTTACCACACAAGAGACGGTCCTGATGATTCAGGAATCGGGCTTGCGTTTTGAGCAGCTCGAGCCCGAATCGTTCGACATGCCGTTCGGTTTTAAAACCGGGGGCGGCGTGATCTTCGGCAATTCCGGCGGGGTTGCCGAAGCGGTCCTGCGCTATGCTTCGGAAAAACTGGCCGGCAAAAAGCTGGACGGGTTCGAGTTTCATCAGGTGCGCGGCAGCGAGGGCTTGCGTGAGGCCGAAGTCACGGCGGGCGAAACCACCTTGCGGCTGGCGGTCGTCAGCGGCCTGGGCAACGCCCGCCAACTGGTCGACCGCATCCGCGCGGGCGAGGCGCACTATGACCTGGTGGAAGTGATGGCCTGCCCCGGCGGCTGTGTCAACGGCGGCGGGCAGCCGATCACCGAGCACACAAGCGCGGTCAGCAAACGGACACAGGGTCTGTATGACAACGACCGCATGTTGCCGCTGCACAAAGCGCAGGAAAACCCCTATATCCGCGAAATCTATGACCTGCACCTGGAGAAACCCGGCAGTCACCGCGCGCACAAACTGCTGCATACCTCCTACCAGAACCGTCGCCGGATCGACAGCGAGGAGGTCGTGATCTTCTCGGCTCCGCAAGCCAGACTCCACGTCAGCATTTGCTTTGGCACCAGTTGTTTTCTCCGCGGCGCGCAAGAGCTCTACCACGAGATCGTCGCCTGGATCGGTGAACAGGGACTGGAAGAAACCATCGAGTTATCCGCATCTTTTTGCAGTGAAGAATGTAAAAAAGGACCCGTTGTCCGCGTCGGCGACGAGCAATTGCTCAAGTGTACGCTCGACCAGGTGATCGCCGCCATCGAACGCAGTCTCGTACACGTTGAGACGACCTAAAAGGAGACGGCGCGATGTTCAGACCCGCGGATGGCCTCAGGCCGATTGTCTATACGTTGACAGCCAACTGTCGTGATTGTTACCGCTGTGTGCGCGTGTGCCCGGTCAAAGCGATCCGGATCCGCGACGGGCAGGCCTATGTCGACGACACCCTCTGCATCCAGTGCGGCACTTGTGTGCGCGAGTGCCCGCAACACGCCAAAACCATTCGCCCGGATACCGAACGGGTGCGGGAGCTGATCCGCGCCGGCGAGCGCGTGGCTGTCAGTGTCGCCCCGTCTTTTGCCACCGTGTTTTCCGGCTGGAAGAGCACACGTCTGCCGGCCGCGCTGCGACGGCTGGGGTTCGCGTATGTGGCCGAGACCGCGGAGGGGGCGCACGCGGTCGCGCACGCGACCACGGCGCTGATCGGCTGCGACCCCGAACATGCCGGCTGTATTGGCTCCGCCTGTCCGGCGGTGGTTCACTACATCGAAAAATACCGCCCGGAGCTGGTCGACCAGATCCTCGCCATTGCCTCGCCAATGATCGCGCACGCGCGCCTATTGAGAGAGCGCCTCGGTCCAGGCTGGCGCGTCGTTTTCATCGGCCCCTGCGCCGCCAAAAAACAGGAAGCCGCCCGGCCGGAGTACGAGGGCGTCGTCGATGAGGTTTTGACTTTTATGGAACTCGAAGCGTGGCTCGGGGAAGCGGGCATCGACCTGGCCACCTGCATCGAGAGCGATTTTGAATCGCCCGACCCGATCGCCGCCCACGCCGGGCTGGCTGACGCGCGGTTGTTCGCGCTGGCCGGAGGCATGCTCAAGACCGCCGACATCCCCAATGACGGGGTGCGTCCGGATGTCCTGCATACCAGCGGCGCGGAAGCGGTGATGGAATGGCTCGATGTTCCGCCCGAAGTGTGGGCCTATCGGATTGTGGAGCCTTTGTTTTGCGCGGAAGGCTGTATCAACGGACCCGGGAAAAATCTGTTCGAGCGCAAAAACGACCTGATCTTTACGCCAGAGAAAAGGAACGGATGGCCCCCTCGCACCCGCCCCGGGCGCAACCCGGCGCCGACAGGCCCGCGGCGCCGGAGGCGGATTCGCCGCCGATCCCGTTCCGCTTGCCGGCGGCCCTGACCGCTGTGTACTCGAAACAGGCCGGCATTCATAAACCGGACATTGACGAGACCCGGATCCAGGAGGTGTTCGAGCAGACCGGCAAGTCCAGCCCGGAAATGCAACTCAACTGCGGCGCCTGCGGATATAAAAGCTGCCGTGACAACGCGGTCGCCGTCGTGTTGGGGATGGCCGAAGCGGAGATGTGCATCCCTTATATGCGCCGTCTGGCGGAGCAGCGGACCGACCGCATCCTCGAAACCAGCCCCAACGGCATCCTGATCCTCGACGAGGAGTTGCGGATTGTCAACATCAACCCGGCGTTTCGCAAAATGTTCCAGTGCGGAAACGCGGTGTTGGGCCGGCACATCTCTTATCTCATGGACGCGGCGGGATTTGAATCGTTGGCCGCGGAGGGCGGCGATCGCTTTGAGGCGGTGATTTCCCATTATGGCCGCCGGTTCCACGAAATTTTATACACACTGCGCGATGTGCGGCAATACGTGGGGATTTTCATGGATATCTCGGAACTCCCGTCGCGGCAAAAATCGACCGATCTGGTGCGCATGCAAACGTTGCGCCAGGCACAGGAGCTGCTGGATCACCAGATCCGTTTGTCGCAGGAAGTGGCCGGTATGCTCGGCAAAAGCACCGCCAAAGGTGAGGAAATGGTCCACAAACTGATGAGCCTGTTCGAGGAGGGCGAATGATGGGCGCCCCGGTCGACCGCTACGTCGAAACCCACGTGGCGCAGGTCAACAAGCAGGGCCAGGCGGTATGTGGGGATCATGTGATCATCCAGCGCTCGCCCGACGCGACGATCGTGATCGTCGGCGACGGAATGGGTTCGGGAATCTACGCCAACATCGCCGCGATCACCTGTACCAATCGCCTGGCTGTTTTGCTGGCCGGAGGGACGCCGGTTCAGGATGCCTGCGCGGCGGTCGCGGATTCGATGCACCGCGCCAAAACCTCGGACGTGCCTTATTGTGCTTTTACCGCGGCGCGCATTTTGAAAAACGGCCAATACACGCTTTTGTCCTATGACGCGCCCGCGCCGTTGCTCATTCGCGACGGCGCCGCGCGGGTGGCCCAGCGACGCTTCTTTACGCTGGGCTACGAACTGGTCGCCGAAACATCGGGGACATTGCGCGACGGCGAGTCGCTGGCCTTGTTTTCCGACGGCGTCACCCAGGCCGGGATCGGGACCACGCACGTTCTGGGGTGGGGGGAAGAGGGGGTCGCCGCTTTCGCGACGCGCAAGATTTCGCAAGCGATGGCGCCTTCCCGTCTGCCGGAGGCCATTTTGGCCCAAGCCGCCCGCCTCTCGGACGGGGTTCACCGGGACGACGCGAGCTGCGTGTTGCTGGCGTGCCGCCCAGCCCGGGTGGTCCATGTCATGACAGGGCCGCCGAGCACCAGACAATTTGACCTCTCCTTTGTCGAAGGTTTTTTGGCGGCCGCCGGCACGCACATCGTGTGCGGATCGTCCACCACCGACATGGTGGCGCGCGTCTCGGGGCGACCTGTGCGCACATTGCATGCCCCGGTGGCTTCGATCGCCCATCCGCCGGAGTACGAGATCGAGGGCATCGACCTGGTCACCGAGGGCGTCGCGACGCTCAACCAGGTCTACAACATTTTGGAAGAGGACCCCGAGATGTATGACGAAGCCTCCGCCGTGACGCGGTTTTGCCAGCTGTTGCGTGAAGCGGACGCGGTGCATTTTCTCGTGGGAGGGGCGCAGAACCCCGCGCACGGTTCCATCACCTTTAAGCAACTGGGCGTACAGAACCGCGGGACGATCGTGCCGTTGCTGGCGGCCAGACTGCGCGCGATGGGAAAACTTGTGACAGAGGCGACGGTCTAGACAGGCCGGTCCCGGTAAAAAGAACGCAATCCATACCATGTCCCGATCTGCCTCAGCGGCAGTTGGAAAAAAAGGAGGAACATCAGATGAGTAAAACAGCCGGTCAAAACAAGGCTCAAACAGCGGTCGTTACCGCACCCGAACCAACCCGGGCCAAGCAAAAAACGGCCGTACAAGCGGTCGATACCCGGCTCATGATCGACACGCTGGTCCACAACGCGAACCAGGCGCTGGCGGATTATATGCAGATGGATCAGGCCGCCGTCGATCAGGTGGTGCACGCGATGGCCCTCGCGGGCCTGGACGCCCACATGCGGTTGGCCAAACTCGCGATCGAAGAAACCGGGCGCGGCGTCTTCGAAGACAAAATTATCAAAAATATGTTTGCGACCGAATATATCTGGCACTCGATCAAAAACGAAAAAACGGTTGGCATCGTCGATGAAAACGAACTGGAAGGCTATATCGAAGTCGCCGAGCCGGTCGGCGTCATCGCCGGCGTCACGCCGGTCACCAATCCGACGTCGACGACGCTGTTCAAGGCGCTGATCTGCGCCAAATCCCGCAACCCGATTATTTTCGGGTTTCACCCTTCGGCGCAGGCGTGTTCACGCGAATCCGCGCGCGTCCTCTATGAAGCGGCGCTCGCGGCCGGCGCCCCGCGGCACTGTATCCAATGGATCGACGAACCCTCGGTCGAAGCGACCAATCTGTTGATGAATCACACGGGTGTCTCGCTGATCCTGGCGACCGGCGGCGCCGGCATGGTCAAGGCCGCCTATTCCGCGGGCAAGCCGGCGTTGGGTGTCGGACCCGGCAACGTGCCGTGCTACATCGACAAAACGGCCGATGTCGCCCGTGCAGTCAACGATTTGATTTTGTCCAAAACGTTTGATAACGGCATGATCTGCGCTTCGGAACAGGCTGTGGTCGTCGATCGCGCGCAACAAGACGAATTCGAAACGCGCATGACCGAAAATGGCTGTGTGTTCCTGGACGCCGAGCAAACCGCCCGGGTGGCGCAATACGTCATCCACCCGGTCAAGCAGGCGGTCAATCCCGCTGTAGTCGGCAAATCCGCCGCGTGGATCGCGGCCCAGGCCGGTATCGAAGTGCCCGCGTCGACCAAAATCCTCATCGCCCGTCTGGACGACGTCGGACCGGATTACCCTCTGTCCCGGGAAAAGCTCTCACCCGTGCTGGCCTATTACGTGGTCGACGATGCGCGGCAGGGCTTCGCGATGTGTGTCAAAATGCTCGATCTGGGCGGGTTGGGACATTCGGCGGTCATCCACTCCAGCGACGAGGAGCAGATCCGGGCGTTCGGAGAAGCGATGAAAGTGGGCCGGGTCATCGCCAATTCCCCCTCGTCTCAGGGGGCCATCGGCGACATCTACAACACCAACACCCCCTCCCTCACCCTGGGTTGTGGTTCGTACGGGCGCAACGCCACCACCTCCAATGTGTCCACGGTCAACCTCATCAACAAAAAGAGACTGGCCCACCGGAGGATCAATATGCAGTGGTTCAAAATCCCGCCCAAGATCTATTTTGAAAACGACTCCATCCAGTACCTCGAGCACATGCCCGACATCTCCCGCGCCTTTATCATCACCGACGCGACCATGGTCAAACTCGGATACATTTCACGGATCCTCTACTATCTGCGCCGCCGGGCGGTGCCGGTTCATTCCGAGGTGTACTCCGACGTCGAGCCCGACCCGGATGTCGAGACGATTATGCGCGGTGTCGAACGGATGCGGCAGTTCAAGCCCGACGTGATCATCGCGCTCGGCGGCGGCAGCGCCATCGACGCGGCCAAAGGGATGTGGTTGTTTTATGAGCATCCGGAAACATCGTTTGACGGCTTGCGCCTGAAGTTTATGGATATCCGCAAACGCGCTTTCCAGTTCCCGCGTCTCGGGCAGCAGGCCAAATTTGTCGCCATCCCGACGACGTCGGGCACCGGTTCGGAAGTGACCGCGTTCTCGGTGATCACCGACCGGAAAAACGGCAACATCAAGTATCCGCTCGCGGACTACGCGCTGCGGCCGGATGTCGCGATCATCGACCCGCAGTTTGTCGCATCGCTGCCGCGCAGTGCCGTCGCCGACACCGGCATCGATGTGTTGACGCACGCGATCGAGGCCTACGTTTCGGTGATGGCGTCCGACTACACGGACGGGTTGGCGATGCAGGCGATCGATATGGTGTTCGAGTACCTGCCGCGCTCCTACGAAGACGCCGATCCGCTGGCCCGGGAAAAGATGCACAACGCTTCGTGTATCGCCGGGATGGCCTTTACCAACGCCTTTTTGGGACTCAACCATTCGATGGCGCACAAACTGGGCGGTGAGTACCAGATCCCGCATGGGCGCGCCAACGCGATCCTCTTGCCGTATGTGATCGCTTACAACGCGTCCAAACCGAGCAAATTTGCCGCGTTCCCCAAGTACGGAACGTTTGTGGCCGACCAGAAATACGCCAAAATCGCCCGCACCATCGGTGTCGGAGGCTCCGACACCCGCGAGAGCGTCGTCCAACTGATCGCGGCCGTGCGTTCGCTGATGAAGCGCATCGGGTTGCCGCTGTCGATCCAGGCCTGCGGCGTGGATGAGCAGGTATTCTTTTCCAAACTGGAGGCGCTGGCGGAAAACGCGCACGCGGATCAATGCACCGGTGCCAATCCCCGCTACCCCCTGATCCGCGAGATCATGGAGGTGTACAAAGCCGCGTACTACGGCGAAGAGCCGGTTCTTTCCTGAGCCGACCCGACGTGCGGCGGATACCAGTCCGCCCCCTGATGTGAAACAGCCGGCCCAGAGCTCCTGGCTCCGGGCCGGCTTCGGCTTTCTGACGTTTTCCTGTCGTGGCATCCTGCAAACTTCCTGCCAGCAGACGAGGGACGCGCGTCACCCGTCCAGAACGGCGCGCATGGCGAGGTCGGCCCATTCCCACAGGCGCTGTGGTTTGTATTGTACGGTGCTGATGTCTTTGAGGATGTATTCGAGGGGGGTGCCGTTGCGAGCGCACGCTGCGCGCGTGCGGCGCAAGTCGGCGCGGATCATCGCCGGATCGAAATTTTCCTGCGCGAGCCAGGCCGGATTGGGTTTGTTGACCGCGACGTAATCGCCGCCGATTTTTTCCGCCGCGATGTCGATGTCGCACCAGGGGCTGCAGGAAATTTTGCGAACGTTGGGCAATTGGCGCACCAGGTGGATGCGGTCGTGCAGTGGCTCACAGCAGCCGTAATACACGCGCCCGAAGCGCGCGCAGATGCGGCGGATGTACTGGAACTCCAGCCGGTCGTGGTCGTCGGGGCGGATGCTGCCGAACAGCTGCGCGGTGGCATCGGTCCAGCAGTGGCGCGTCGCTACGTTTTCGCCCGGCCGGTGCCGGGGAAACTCGTCCTCATATGTGTAGGCATAAGAGCAGTGGGCGTTGGTCAGGGTGTCGTCCAGGAGGTTTTTCTCTTCCGCCTGGTCGAGCATGCGATCGAAGACCGTCACATACGCGTCGATCGCGGCCTCGAGAAATTCGGGCCGCTCGGCGACCGCGATCAGGACTTCTTCGGGAGAAATCCACTCGACCAGGGTGTCCCACAGGGTGCTGTAGACATACATGCCGGTCATGCGCACATCGAGAATGCCGTCCAGGGCCTGGCGCGCCTGTGCTTCTCTTTGTTCGTTGAGCGCCCGGTCCTCGCTGAGAGTGGGTACGACCAACCGTTCGAGGTCGGCCTCGTCCTCGATCTGGGGTTTGTATTGGTGACTGACGATCCAGTTGCTGGTGTCGGTGGCGGCGGTTTGTTCGAGGGTCTGGATGCCGAAACCGGTGCTGGTGATGGCGCGCGGAACTTCGATATAAGGTTCCACCACCATATCGACCGGCAGGTGCCGCCAGCGGTACAGCGTCCGGCGCAGGCCGGTCTCGAGCTGGCGCAGGAACGGGTCTTCGCACTGCGGCTGGAGCGAGCCGTCGACGTCCATTTCATGCCAGGGGATCTCGTCGATCAACACCAGCGGGCGCACGGGGCGGAGCGCGTTGAGCCGCTTCCACATCTCGCGTTTTTCCGCCTGCACGGGCAGAGCGGCGATTTCGGCGACCCGGGAGGCCAGGTCGCGGAGGATCAGGTGGTCATTTTTTGTCATGTTGTGTCCCTTTGCTGTATTCGTGCACCAGCTGCTGAAAGCGCCGGCCTTTTTCTTCGAAGTCTTTGAACTGGTTGTAGCTGCTGGCGGTCGGCGACAACAAGCACACG
Organism: uncultured Oscillospiraceae bacterium; assembly: GCA_964479435.1. Classification (GTDB taxonomy): domain Bacteria; phylum Bacillota; class Clostridia; order Saccharofermentanales; family UBA5734; genus JAAYKS01. The sequence continues at coordinate 12,861 of CAYZME010000006.1, read as the reverse complement.
CCCCCCGCGGGGGTGTGGCGGTAGCAGAGCGCGACGGCGGTCTCCAGATCGTCCGCCCACAAGACGCGCTGTGGTGCCCCGATGTCTGTCAGGCGCGCGTGGATGGCCCGGCCGGTATCCGGCATACACACGACCGTGCGCACGGCGGCGGTGGCCAGCGCGTCGGCAAAGGGCGTCAAATCCACGCCGCGGTCCAGCCCGCCGACAATCAGGGTGTCGACGGGCGCCAGCGTTTCGATCGCCAACAGCGTCGCGGCCGGTACGGTGGCGATCGCGTTGTCGACAAAGCGGACGCCGCCGAATACCCCCAACGGCTCCATGCGATGCGGCAGGCCGGCGTAGGTCTCCAGCCCGGCCGCGATCGCCGCTGCCGGCGCGCCGGCGGCACGGCAGGCGGCGGCGGCCAGCAGGGCATTGACCAGATTGTGGCGTCCGGCCAGGCGCGGGTTGCGGCCGACCGCGCTTTCCAGACCGCTGGCCGGCGCGTCGGCCAGCGCGACCGGCAACTGGCGGCCACGCGCTTCTTGTTGCACGCGTATCCGCAATTCCCCGTGGTCGGCGTGGAAAACGCAGATGCCGCCGGCGGACTGGTAGCGCAAGATGTTCATTTTGGCGTCGACGTAATGCGCGTAAGACGCGTAATGGTCCAGGTGCTCGGGGTACAGGTTGGTGATCACGGCGATGTCGGGCGAGCCGCGTGTATATTCCAGCTGATGTGACGACAATTCGATCACCGCGACGGAATCCGGCCGTAGATCACCCGCGTGGTCGAACACGGGCACGCCGATGTTGCCCATCAGGAGGGAGTCGCGCCCGGCCGTTCGCAAAATGTGATGGATCAGGGAGGCGGTGGTCGATTTGCCTTTGGTTCCGGTGACGCCGATGGTCAGGCAGGGGGCGTGGCGCAAAAACAGATCGGTTTGGCAGGTGACGGGCACGTCCGCCGGCACGCCGGTGCCCAGCAGGGAAATGCCGGGGCTTTTGATCACGAGGGAATACGCGCCCACCTGCGCGAGATAATCCGGCCCGCTGTGGACGGCGGTTTGCGCGTCGGGCCACGGCAATTGCACCGGGTTGCGGTCGGCGATCGCCAGGTGCAGGGCGGGCAGGCCTTGCCGCAGCATCCGCCAGGTCGAGCGGCCTTCGCGCCCGAAACCCAGGATCAGAATCCGCTCGTTCCTGAGCTCATCCCAAATCGCTTGCAACATCTTCTCTCATCCGCAGCACCGGCGCCAGAAAGGCGGCGGGGATGGCGTGTCCGGTATGGAAGCGGCGCATCATGCCGTCGATATCGGCGGGCGGAAAGGGGGACGCGGCCGGGTCCGTGCCGCGGAGTTCGCGCATCCGTTGCGCGTAATGGCGCAGCAGCAAAGGTTGGGTGTGACCCGCCAGAATGTGGTTGAGGATGGTCCATTCGATCGCGCAACGCACCTCCTCGGCTTCGCCGACACATTCGAACGGCTTGAGCGGCGTCAGTCCAGCCAGCGCTTCCAGGTCGGGGATCCGCGCCGGGTCATCCAGCAGGGGGCCGATGCGCGCGTCCAGCTCATCCGCGGGCAGAAAAGGCGCCAGGATCAGGCGCACAAACAGACATTTGGGGCACTGTCCGCACCAGCGGTTTTCGCGGCTGCCGACATTGCATGAGCGGAACACCTCCCGGTAAGCGGGCGGCGCGGCGGCGAAACGGCGGGCGATCTGCAGCTCGTTGAACGGCCGCAACAGGCTGAAATATTCGCTGGCCGTGCCGAAATGGCGCCGGGCATACGCGCGAAACGCCTGCTCAAACGCCAAGGATTTGGAGTACTGGTGGTTGACATCCAATCCCGGAACATTGCCGGTGTTGGCGCTGGCTTCGTTGGACAAGACGATCGCGTGACAGCCCATTAGGTGAGCGGCGAGTTGGGCGGAAAAGGCCACGATCGCGGAAAAAGGCGTATGTCCGTTGAGAAAACCCTGCCGGTTGAGCTCCAGCAAACGCGGGTGGAGGGTGCGCCGCGCCACGTATACGCGCGCGGCCGGGTAGCCGGCGACGCGGGCCGAATCCATCGCCGCCGTGGTGGGGTTGATGACATAGGGGAAGTTGTCGGACCGGCGCGCGGCCAGCAATTCAAGCGTGACAATCGAATCCTTGCCTCCGCCCACGGGCACCAGCTGGCCGCCCGGCGCGGCCGCGTCCTCCGCAGAGGTGGCCGCGGCGTCCCGCGCGTCCCGTTGCGCCGCCGCGAGGTCGGTCGGTGCGCATTCCAGATTCATAAAGGCATCGGGGTCGGCCGGGATGCCGTTGCGGTAAAAAAACTCGCCCAGGCCCCGGTGATAGAGATCTTTCCACCACGCGATCTCCGCGGCGTCCAACCAGCCGGCGTGGACGCGGACGGTCGGCGAGCAGGTCGCTTTCCAATAACTCACCAGCTCCACCATGCCGAGCGCGAACACGAGCCGCCGGCCCCGGGCGGAATCCAGCGTGCGGACGGCCGCGCGCCCGGCGACGCCGTCGGGGAAAACCCATGTCGGGGTAAAGACCGCCAGTCCGGGGATCTCAAAACGGTACGTGATTTGCGTACCCGCGTCCGTCCGGGAGTGTGTCCAGCCATCGTAGTGGAACGCCGGCCAACGCGCCCGCAATTCCAGGAAACGTTCGTTGGGGGTGTGGTGGTCCATCTGTCGCCGCCTGCTCTCCATCTGAGAAAATTCCTGATTTCCCATTATAGCCGAGAATGGCGGCTCAGTTGCCGGATTCCGAGTCGACCCGCGCGAACAAATCCATCAGCCGCTCGCGATCCGCTGTGGGCAGCGGGCCCCGCGCGATCGCCGCGAGGTTTTGCGCGAGGTGGTCCGGGTTGCCGGTTCCGATCAGCACGCTCGAGATCCCCGGCTCGGCCAGACAAAAGCGGTAGGCCACTTCGGTCAGGCTTTCGTAGCCGCCGCGCGCCAGCAGGTCGGCCAGCGGGCGATCGGCGTCAAAGCGGGCGGGGTCGGCCTGCCCCGCCGCGCACAGGCGCTCCATGTAGGTCGCGAGGTGCTCGGGGCTGATCAGGGCGCGGCGGACGGCGAACATGTTGAGGATGCCGATGCCTTTGACCATCGCGGCGCGCAGCACGCGCTCGCGTGCCGACTGGTTGAGAAAATTGAACCCGACCATCATCACGTCCCAGCAATCGTCTTGCACCGCCGTGGCCAACATCCGGTGGCCCGGATCGCCGGAGAACGCTTCGGTGATCCCCAACAGGCGGATTTTGCCGGCACGCTGCCATGCTTTCATCGCCGGCACAAACTCGTCCCGGCAATACGCGTAATCCTCCCATGACACGCCGTGCAGGTGATAAATATCCACATAATCGGTGCCCAGGCGCGCCAAACTGGCGTCGAGGCTGGCCGCGAGATCGTCCGCCCGCTTGAGCTGCCCGTCGGCGCGGATGCTGCCCTTGGTCGACAGGACCACCGTGTCGCGCGGGATGCCGGCAAGCGCCATCCCCACCATTTCTTCCGTCCGGTAGGCCTCGGCCGTGTCCACCAGCCGGATCCCCGTGTCCAGCGCCTGGCGCACAATCGCCGCGCTTGCGGCGGCGCTCCGCCCGGCGGCCTGGCCGATGCGCGAATGGCCGCCACACCCCAACCCCACTTCTGTCACCCGGATGCCGCTGTTGCCCAAAGCTCTGGTTTTCATAGATACCTCCCGCTCGTGAGATGGACGTGACCTTGCTTCCAGAGTACACGAAAACCACCCGCGCGGTTGACACAATTCCGTCACGATTGCCGCGGGCCGGCGTGTTAGAATGGCCGCGGAGGTGTACTGATATGCTTGACAACCGAAATCGCGCACGCACCGGGCCGCGACCCGGGTTCGGCGTATTCCTGCTCGCCCTGCTTTTGCTGCTGTCGCTTACCGCCTGTTCGGCGTCCGGCCCCAGCGGCCCTTCCGCGGCGGTCGCGGCGTATCTGGACACCGTCCGCAACCTGGATGTGGCGGCCGGTAACGGCTATCTGGCGCACCCGACCGTCGAAGGCGACTGGCTGCTCAGCGGGCGCGCCTCCCAATTGCCTTCGCAAGACGAAGAACTGCTGATCTTGTTTGAGGAATCGCTCGCAAAAATCTGGCGGGAAATGACCTATCGGGTCAAAGGGTCGGAGATCACGAACGAACGCGCGGTGGTGGCGGTTGAGATCACCATCGCCGACTTATCTACGCTCGAAGGGCAGCTGACCGCCGTCGCTTTTGACGCGATGAACCAGGTGCCCGAAACCCAGGACCGCCTGATCACGGAAGTGGTGACAGAGGCCCTGGAGACCGCCGCCGCGGCGACCCGTGGTGAGTATATTACCCACACAGTCCGCCTGGATTTGAAGGTGGTCGACGGCGAGTGGAAGATTCTCGACCACAAACTGATCGGCAAAGCGGTGATCGGCAACATCTCCGGACTGCTCCTCCCCTCGTAAGTTGGCCACGGACTACCGCCAGCGGACTACCGCTAGCGGACTACCGCAAGTGGGCAGCCGCGGTCATCTGTCCCGGTACACATCAGGTACAATGAATAGGACCGGCGCGGGTGACAACGCGGGCAGGTCAATCATAGGCTGTAAAGAGGTATCCAATGGAAAAAGGCTACAAAGGTCAGTTGCCCGGCCGCGGCGATGTCCACGTGCGGGGCGGGTTTTGGGGTGATTTTACGCAACGCGTGCGGGATCGGGTCATCCCCTATCAATGGGAGGCATTGAACGACCGGGTGCCGGGCGCCGAGCCATCCTACTGCATCGCCAACCTGCGCGCGGCGGCGGAATACAACCGCACCGGCGTGCGCGCCCAGCCCTTTCGCGGCATGGTTTTTCAGGACAGCGACCTGGCGAAGTGGCTGGAGGCCGCGGCCTACCGCCTGGCCGCCTTCCCCGACCCCGCGTTCGAAAAAACGGTGCTGGAGGCCGCGGATCTGGCCGTGGCGGCGATGGAGCCCGACGGCTACCTGCAAACCCACTTCACGCTGAACGCGCCCGAGCGCAAATGGACCAACGTCCGCGACTGGCATGAAATGTATTGCGCCGGGCATATGATGGAAGCCGCGGTCGCCTTGTACGAATGTACCGGCTACCGCCGGCTGCTGGACGCCATGCACCGCAACGCGCGCCTCATCGCTTCGCTCTTTGGGCCCGGCCCGGAACAAAAGCACGGGTTCCCCGGGCATCCCGAAATCGAGCTGGCACTGGTGCGCATGTATGGCGTTTTGCGCGACCCCCTCCTGCTGGAACTGGCGGCCTATTTTGTCAACGAGCGCGGCACCCGGCCGTCCTTTTTTGATCAGGAGGCGGCTGAGCGGGGCGAGGTCAGGCCCGAGCGCCCCAGCGGGCACACCGCGGCCTTTCGCGACCCGTTGCAGTATTTCCAGGCCCATAAGCCACTGCGCGAGCAGGAAGGGGTCGAAGGGCACGCGGTCCGCGCGCTCTACCTGCTGGCCGGCGCGATCGACGTGGCCGCCGAAACCGCGGACGCCTCCCTGATGGCGGCCTGCGAGCGGTTGTTTGCCAACGCCATCGACCGCCGGATGTACGTGACCGGCGGCGTCGGTTCCCAACATCACGGCGAGTCGTTCACCTTTGACTACGACCTGCCCAATGACACCGTATACGCCGAAACCTGCGCTTCGATCGCGCTGGCGTTCGCGGCCCAGCGCATGCTGCGGGTCCGCCCGGCCGCCGCGGTAGCCGACGCCTTGGAGCGCGCGCTGTATAACACGGCCATCGCCGGCATGTCGCTGGACGGCACCCGCTTCTTTTATGTCAACCCGCTCGCCGTTTGGCCCGAAGGCAGCGAAAAGGCCAGCGACCTGTGGCACGTCCTGCCGACGCGCCCGGCCTGGTTCGGCTGCGCGTGTTGCCCGCCCAACCTGGCGCGCCTCGTCATGTCGCTGGGCTCATACCAGTACACGGTCGCCGACGGCGCCGTCTATACACAGCTATATATCGACAGCGACGCCCGGCTCGACCTGGGCGACGGGCGCCGCGCGCGCATCAATACGCGGACCGGCTATCCGGTGGACGGGCACATCGAACTGACCGTCGACGGCGGCACATACCCGCTGTCACTGCGCGTTCCCGGGTGGTGTCAGTCGTACCGGCTGACCGTCGACGGCGCCGCGGCCGCCTACACGGAGCGCGACGGATATGCCGTCATCCAGGCCGACTGGTGCGGGCAGACGGTGGTATTGGAACTGGAGATGCCGGTCGAGCGCGTCTATGCGGGACCACAAGTCCCGCATGACGCGGGGTTGGTGTGCCTGCAACGCGGGCCGCTCGTATACTGCTTGGAGCAAGTGGACAACGGCCCCCGCCTGTGGAATGTGTCGCTGCCGCCCACTGCGGAGCTGCGGGCGACGTACGAAGCCGACTGGCTCGAAGGCGTGGTGGTGGTGCGCGCGACAGGGTATCGCCGCGTCGACGACGACGCCGGCGTTTTGTACCGCAACACCGGACGCCCCGCGCGCGAGCCGGTGCCCCTGACTTTTGTCCCTTATTACGCCTGGGCCAACCGCGCGCCGGGCGAAATGCGGGTTTGGATCCACGAGTGCGAACCGGCGCTGCCCGCGCGTCACGGAGAGTAAGCGGCGCGGAGAGTAAAGGAGTTATAAATATGAATCAAGAAACCGTTTTGGGATTGCAGTCCTATGCCATACGCGACGTCCTGTCAGCGGCGGATGCGGCGGAAACCGCCCGCGTCGCGGCGCGCGTGTCCGCGATGGGTTATCGCTCGATGGAGCTGCGGCCGGAGGATTTCACGCCGCCGCCGGCCGAGATGCGGCGCATTCTCGCGGAGCACGGGATTGCCGTCTGTGCCATGCACGCCGAAATGACGGCGCTCGACGATGAATACGACCAGGTCATCCACCGCTTTCGCCAAATGGGCTGTGTCCAACTGGTGATTCCGTCGCGGCCCCGCCGCGAGACCGACATTCCCCGCTTCATCGACAAAGTGGCTTATTACGCGCGCAAGGTGAACGCGGACGGGCTTCAGCTGCAGTATCACAACCACGTCGCCGAATTCGCGCGCCTCGACGACGGGACGACTATGATGGCCCGGCTGTTGGATCTGGCCAAAGGCGGTCTGTTCGCCATCGAGGTGGATGTCGGCTGGGTGCAAATTGCCGGGCTCGACCCGGCCCGTTTCATCGAAACGCTGCCGACCGACGTCGGCGTCGTCCATCTGCGCGATGTCGCCGCGGCTCCCGATTTCGCCAACCGCAGCGTCACCATCCCCGCCGGCACCGGCAATCTCGATTGGCCGGGCATTCTCGCGGCCTGCCGCAAGCGCAAGGTGCGTGACCTGGTGGTCGAACACAGCGCCAGAGGGGACTCCATGGCCATGGCGGCCGTCGCCGCCACGCGGATGCTGCCGTTGCTTTGAGCGCCCGTAGCGCTCCTTACGGGAAGTAGACGGGCGCGCCGCTGCGCGCGGATGTGTAGATCGCTTCGAGGATTTCCGTCACGACCAGCGCCTGGCGCGGAGAAACAAACACGTCGGTATCGTTTTGGATGGCGTCAATCCACTTTTCCGCCTCGAGGTCGGCGGGTGTCAGGGCGCCGCTGGCGTCGTAAAAATCGACGCCCTCTCCCTGCGCGGGTTGGAGGGTGGTCAGAGCGCCCATCCACGCTTTGTTGATCCGCAGCCCCTGCTCCATATCGGCGCCGCCCAGCGTGCCGCACAGGGTGGTTTTGGCCTCTTTGACATCCAGCGTGTTGAGCGCCCAGCTGGATTCCAGCAGGATCAGCGCGCCGTTTTTCATCGTGATATAACCAAACGCGGCGTCCTCGACCGTAAAGGCGGCCGGATCCCAATCGCCCCACGCGTTGCCGGTTTCCGTCTGGTCCGCGAGTTTGCGGAACGTGGTGCCTACGACCATCCGGGGCTCGTAGTTGTCCATGGTCCACAACGTCAGATCCAGCGCGTGGGTGCCGATGTCGATCAACGGCCCGCCGCCTTGCTCATCGGCGTTGAGAAACACACCCCAGGTCGGAACCGCGCGCCGGCGCACGGCATGCGCTTTGGCATAATAGATCTCACCCAACTCGCCGCGTTCGACGGCTTTTTTCAACAGCAACGCATCCTCGCGATAGCGGTTCTGGTAGCCGACGCACAGCTTTTTGCCGGTGCGCTCCGCCGCCTCGACCATCGCCCGCGCGTCCGCCGCGGTCTTGGCCATCGGCTTTTCGCACATGACATGTTTGCCCGCCGATAAAGCGGCGACCGTGATCTCGCTGTGCGAACGGTTGGGGGTGAGGACGTGGACAACGTCGATCGCGGGATCCGCCAGCACATCCCGGTAATCGGTACAGACAGCGGCGCCGGCTTCCCCATACGCGTCCGCCGCGGCGCGGGCGCGCGCCGCGATCAGATCGCAAAAGGCGACCAGAGTCACCCGGTCGCGGAGACGGGCGAGAGCGGGCAGATGTTTCTGATTGGCGATGCCGCCACAGCCGATGATACCGATCCGCAATTTCCTGGCCATGATGTTTTTCCTCCGGTTTGATATGGGATCACGAACGGGGCTTTCCAAATGGTGATCAGAGGGACTGGAGCGCGTCGTTGACCAGCGCCGGGTGCGGCGGGCACCCGGGGATATAGGTCCCCTCGTCCGACATCATGCGCGTGCAGCTGCCAAAACGCACGATCCTGCCGGTCGCGCCGGCGGGAAGACGGGGGTTTTGTCCGTAGATGAAAGTGGTATCGCGCAACGCGTCCAAGGTGCCGGCGGCCTGCCGGCTGTTCAAGTACGCGGTGATGACATTCTGGCACCCGCTGCACGCGTCGCAGGGCAGGATGCGGATGTTCAAATCCGACAGTTGGGCATGGTCCAGCGTCATCCGGCGGAACGGGCGACGGACGTCCGCGACCGCGGCGCCGGCGACGACAATTTCCGCCGGATCGTCACACCCCAGCCCGGCCTCGGCGGCCAGGCGGACATAGCCCACCTCATCGCGGTCAAACCCCATGATCTCCAGACATACGCGGTCCAGCGCGACGGTTTCTTTGGAGGCCAGCAACAGCCCCAGACCGACCGGGTCGCCGACCACCGGGCCGTCTCCTTCCAGTCCGATCGTGGCGTCCATCACGGTCAGCTCGGGCAGGGTCATCTGCGCGAGATCGACAATGCACTGCTCCAGGCCCCACTTGTGAAAGCGCTTTTTATCCTGCGGGTGGATGACACCTTTCATGTTCTTGAGTCCCAGCGTCGCGCCGAGCGCGTCGTGCGTTTTCATGCAGGGGAGGTTGACGACGACATCGGCTTCCATCCAGGCGCGCGGCATGCGGATGCGCTTGATGTTTTTGCCCAAGGGATTGACGACATACTCGTAGGTGTCCTGATGAAAATTGACGACCCGGCACCCGTACCGCGCCGCCCGTTCGTCATAACCCAAATTGCGCAAGACCGCGCCGGTGTCGGCGCCGACGGCGCTGCCCTCGGCGATGATGACTTCCCTGGCGCCCGCGCCGCGACAGATCTCCGCCATGGCCATGACCACGTGGGGATTGGTGGTGACGCCGGTGGTGTAGGGGAGATCGACGACCAGGTTGGGTTTGAGCAAGACGCGGTCGCCCGGCGAGACGACCGACTCGATGCCGCCGATCCGGGCCAGTAACCGGACCAGCGCCGCGCGGACCGCGGCCGGATTTCCGTGCTCCGCACAGGCTTCGATGGACACAATCGACTGGTTTTTGACAGGCATACAAAACCTCCGCGCGGTATGTGATTTTGCTCAGCATAACACCCCTGACGGAGTGGGCGCAAACGGGGGACCCCGTGGGCGGCGGTTATTTTATTGCCTGTAACGGTTGTACAAAATAGCAGAAAAGCGGCGGGTATTTAACACGAAACGGTGCAAGCGACCGCAACGTTTGCCCCCCATTGTAGTATAATGGCTTTGTCTGCCGTGCCGCGGCCGGAGCGGCGGACATCGATGGATACCACGGCCAATATGATCAATCAGCGGAGGATACACATGGAAAAACTCAAGTATTTCGCAGGCGGTGAATGGCTGGAGAGCAAAAGCGGCGAGTATATGGACGTTTACAATCCCAGCACCGGGGAGATCATCGCCCAGGCACCCAATTTGCTCGAGTCGGAAATCGAGGAAGTCATCGAGATCGCGCACCAGGCGTTTTTGAAATGGTCGGACGTGCCGCCTATGCGCCGCGTGCAGGTTCTATACAAATTCCGTGACCTGGTGATCGAGCATATGGACGAGCTCACCATGATGGTCGCGCGCGAAAACGGAAAAGCCTGGACGGAGGCCGAAGGCGACGTCCTGAAAGTCAAGGAAGTGGCGGAACACGCCTGCGGCATCCCTTCGCTGATGATGGGCGAGTCCTTGTTTGACGCGTCAAAAGGCTATGACACCGTGCTGTACCGCGAGTCGGTCGGCGTGTTCGCTGGCATCTGCCCGTTCAACTTCCCCGCGATGATCCCGATGGGATGGATGGCGCCGCTGTGCATCGCCACCGGCAACGCGATGATCCTCAAAGCTTCGTCCAGCACGCCGATGACCAGCTTGCGCATCGCGCAACTCTGGGCGGACGCCGGCCTACCGGCGGGCGTTCTCAACGTGCTGACCAGCAGAAGCACCCAGTCGGAGGTCCTGCTCAAGCATCCTCTGGTCAAGGGTGTGACCTTTGTCGGCTCCACCCGCGTCGGCAAACATATTTATGAAGTGGGCGCCGCCCATGGCAAGCGCGTGCAGGCGCTGACCGAAGCGAAAAACCACGCGCTGGTCCTCGACGACGCGCCGATCAACCGCACGGCCGCCGGCATCATCAACGCTTCGTTCGGTTGCGCCGGCCAACGCTGTATGGCACTGCCGGTCGTGGTGGCGCAGGAAAGCATCGCCGACGAGCTGGTCGCCCAGATCACCAAACTGGCCAAAGAGATTAAAATCGGCCCCGCTTACGACAAAACCTCCGGCATGGGCCCGCTGGTCAACCAGGCCCGCTTTGACGCGGTCAACAAATGGATTGAAAAAGGCGTCGAGGAAGGCGCGAAACTGGTATTGGACGGCCGCGGGGCGACGGTCGCCGGTTATGAAAACGGCTTCTACATCGGCCCCACGATCTTTGACCACGTCGAGCCCGGCATGACGGTCGGCGACATCGAGATCTTCGGACCCGTCCTTTGCGTCAAGCGCGTCAAAGATTTCGACGAGGGACTGGCGCTGATGAACGCCAGCGCGTTCGGCAACGGCGCGGTGATCTTTACCCAGAACGGCTACTACTCGCGCCAGTTCGCGCGCTATTCGGAGGCCGGCATGATCGGCATCAACGTTGGCATTCCGGTACCGGTCGGGATTTTCCCGTTCACCGGCCACAAGAATTCATTCTTCAGCGATTTGCACTGCCTCGGCAAAGACGGCATCCGCTTCTACACCGAAACCAAAACGGTCACGAGCCGCTGGTTCGACGAGCACGAGATCAAAAAAGAGCGCGTCGACACCTGGGACGGCACCATTGGCTGACGAAGTAGTATGATAAAAAGGAAGAATCGACCCACCATAAAAGGAGGATTGCAAGCATGAGTTACAAGGCCAAAGTCGCGATTACGAAGGCCCAGATGAACATTGGCACGCCCGGCGAATACAGCCGGGAGCAACTGGATGAAGTCAAACGCATGGTGCGCTCCGTCGCCGACGGATCCATGGGCGGCATGCAGAACATTGTCAAAGCCGGCGATCATGTCGTGATTAAAATCAACACGGTGGTCGCCTCACCCGCGGCCAACGGCTTTACCACCGATCCGCGCGTGCTGGAAGCGGTGATCGAACTGCTCAAAGAGCACAACCCCGGCTCGATCAAAATCATCGAGCGCTGCGCGCAGGGCGCGGATACCCTGGCGGCCATGGAAGGCTGCGGGATCGGAGATGTCGCCCGCCGCACCGGCGTCGAATTGCGCCCGTTGGAAAACGAAGAGTGGGAAATGTTCGACAGCGGCATCAACAGCAGCTTCCGCGAATTCCCCGTCGCCAAAATCATCAAGGACGCCGACGTCTATATCGGACTGCCCAAGATGAAAGTGCACATCCATACCGGCATCACCAACGCGCTCAAACTGCAGTTTGGCTGCCTGCCCGATTATCACTGGATGGCCGAATGCCACCGCGACGACATTTACCAGAAGATCACCAACCTCAACATCGCCAACAAAGCGACCTGGTTCCTGGTCGACTGTTTGTACGCCTGTCAGGGCAATGGCCCCTTCAGCCCGTATCCGGACGATCTGATCAAAGATTTCAACGTCATGTACGGCGGCAAAGACCCGGTCGCGCTGGACACGGTGTGTGAAGCGATCATGGACTGGGATCAGCCGGGCACCAACCCAGCCACCGTCTGCGCGGCCCGTTACGGCCTGGGCACCAACAAGCTCGAGGAAATCGAAATTGTCGGCGAGCCGATCGATCAGGTCAAGCGCCGCTTCAACAAAGCCGACACCGCGCTGACCGGCGTCTTTGAAGGCGTCAACGTCATCGTGGGCTCCGCTTGTGAACCCGGTTGCCGTGTGCTGGTGCGCATGGCGCTCGACGCGCTCAAAGTCAACGGCGTGCTGGCACGGCGCAAGGAACCGCTCACTATTTTCACCGGATTGCAATTTGAGCCGTACATCACGGACGCCGAAGGCGACATCATCGTGTATGGCGATTGCGCCAAGAAAATGCTCGATTTCTACCCCGACGCCAAATACTTCGGCAGCTCGGAGGAGCACAGACCCTGTACACCGATCTGGTCAAACAAACCGGTGATCGGGCTGGTTCCTTATATCACTTCGATTTCGCCGGAGGCATAGGCCGGATACCAAGGAGTACACCAAACCATGACGTATGAAAAAGGAAAACTGG
>CAYZME010000005.1:18608-44411 GCA_964479435.1 uncultured Oscillospiraceae bacterium | reverse complement strand
ACGGCTTGTCTAGGGTCAGGTCCTTCGTCCGGTTGGGATACTGTCCGTCCCGGGCGTTGCTGTTGTCCGTCAGCGATCGCTGACGGCGTTTGCAGTGGCTGAATTTCAGGTGGTGCTCGTCCAGAATCCCTTTCACCACGCCAAACGACGCATGGCCTCCGTCCTCACGTATGACGCCGCAGATGCGCTCTGCCCCGTAGTGGCCTTGCTTCTGCGCAAAAGCATCCAGCACCTCCCGTTCCCGTTTCTTCTGCCTTACGGCACGTGCTCCTGCTGCTGTTCCATGTATCGGTATTTGTCTACCGTGTTCAGCGTTGATGTTTTGCGAAGTAGGCCGATGCTTTTTTAGGATGTCGTTCTCCTCTTCCAGTTCCGCCACACGGGCACGCGGATCCTGGATCTCATCGGTCTGTTCGGCCATCTTCGTCTTGTCCCCGTCGGGCGTGTACAGTTTCCGCCAGCGGTAGATCTGGTTGGTCCGTACCCCCAGCGCTTTTGCCATGGCGACCAGCACGGATACATTCTAGCACTCGCCGCCCCAGTTGCGTTTCAGATAGATCCCGTCCAGATAAACGTATGGATACTTGCCCTGAAGCGGTCGCTGCCGCTATTTTTCGATGTTGACGTAAGCTTTCTGGTTGAGCTCGCTGACGGTCCCTGCCGACACTCTGGAGCCCCACAGAATCTCGGCGACGTCATCTACCCGGCGTACGAAAACCCCAGCCAGATACATCTCAACCAACGCTTCATCGACGGTAGTCTCACGTTTCCGGTATACTGCACCCCAAAGGTGTGACACGGGAAACGGATAGCAAGTATAATTGGAGGCATGAATAAGCGAAATCAGTACAGTGCAGAGTACAAAACCCAAGTGGTTGTTGAGGTCCTCCGTGAGGAAGGGACCATCAGCGAGATCGCAGTCAGGCATGGAATCAATCCAGTTATATCGCCCAGATGGAGGTCGAGTTTCTGGAGCGGGTATCGGACGTGTTCAAAAGGAAATCCTCTGAGGCCGAGAAGGAATTGGAGCAGGAACGCCAACACGTGGCCAATCTGGAACGCAAGGTAGGGCAGTTGACGTATGAGGTCGACTGGTTGAAAAAAGATCAGGAAATACAAACCCTACGACGCAAGCGAGGCCTCTGAGTTGGTGGAGCGGAACCATCCACAACTGACGGTCAAGCGCCAGGCCGAACTTTTGGACATTGCCCGGACCAGTGTGTACCGCCAGAGGCCTCCCAAACGGTGAACGACGAGGAACTGGAGATCTGGAATCGGATCGAGCGGATCCATCCCGTAATCTGTGTCTTGACAACGGGGGACATTACAATCGGACACATTGTTGACAAAAGCATGGGCGGAACTGATGATCCGTCAAATATACATGCTTTATGTAGTGTTTGTAATGAAGACGCGGCCAAATTAACGCTTGATAGATCATCTTATGACAAACTGTTGATATAAGTTCGCCGTGCAACCGGAGCAGATCTGTTAAAAGTATTGGAGTGGCTGATTAAGAAGCTCCCGAAACAGGCGAATAAATTAACCAATAGCGAAAACTAAATCATTTTGCTTTTGAGAAGGGAGGGATGTTATGCCAGCACAAGTAGTAGATTTGTTTTGCGGCGTAGGTGGGCTGACAAAAGGGTTATTAAACGCCGGGCTTGATGTATGTGCCGGTTTTGACATTGACCCTACTTGCCGTTTTGCGTATTCAGAAAATAACGGCATTCCTTTTCACCAGCAAAATGTCCGTGATATGGATGGGACAGAGATTGAAGATTGTTATAACGATGATGTTATTAAAATTTTAGTAGGATGTGCGCCATGCCAACCTTTTTCAACAATGCGTTTCAAAATGGGAAAAGCAAATCACAAAGACGAAAAGTATAATCTTTTGACTGAATTTGGTCGAATGATAGAAAGCGTCAATCCTATTATTCTTTCTATGGAAAATGTTCCTCAAATACAGAAAACACAGATTTTTGAGGATTTCATTGCTTTGCTTGAAAGGTTAAACTATCATGTGCATTATGAAGTGGTATTTTGCCCCGACTACGGAATATCCCAAAGCAGAAGACGTTTTGTTTTGCTTGCTTCCTTACTAGGAAATATAAATTTGATCCCGCCAACTCATAATAGAAACGAAATTACGGTACAACATTTCATAGGCGGATTACCCGCAATCAATGCGGGCGAAACAGACGGAAATGATCCGATGCATACAACAGCAAGATTATCACCACTTAACGTGCAACGCATACAGGCTTCTGTTCCGGGCGGGACATGGCGGGATTGGCCGGAAAATTTGCGTTGCGAATGCCATAGAAGGGACAGCGGTCAAACATATGGTTCTGTTTATGGGAGAATGCGTTGGAATCAGATTGGCCCAACCATCACAACACAGTTCCATTGTTATGGAACAGGGCGGTTCGGGCATCCCGAACAAGATCGAGCATTGACATTGCGCGAAGGAGCGTTGTTGCAAACATTTCCGCCAGATTATAATTTTATTGACCCAGATAGAGCCTTTTCCCTGAAAGATATTGCGCGGCATATCGGAAATGCGGTTCCAGTTAGGCTGGGCGAGGTTATAGGAATATCAATAGCAAGGCATTTAGTAGAATTTGATGTTGAATAAAAGACAAAAGTGGTGAAAGGAGTTTGTAATGTGCTTTACATTTAATATTTCACTCAGTGTTTTAAATCACCTTGGAAGAAATCTATATCGTAATTTTATAACCGTAATCGGTGAAGCTATTTCCAACTCCTGGGATGCTGATGCTTCAAATGTTTGGATTGAAATTCATAGAGATTCTCGTTCAATGTTTGTTACGGATGACGGCACAGGGATGACAGGTGAAGATTTTCAAAATAAATTTTTAAAAATCGGTTATTCGAAACGAAAAGAGGGTCAACTCAATACTTCAAAAGGCAGAGCATTTATTGGTAGAAAAGGAATTGGAAAACTTGCATTGTTATCATGCGCTCAAAAGGTACATATAGCATCAAAAACTATTGATACGGGAATTATCGGCGGTCAAATTGACAATTCTGGACTTAATAAAGCTATCAAAGATGATGTTAGTGCAAATGAATATCCGCTAAATACATTCAATAGCATTACTGCGGCCAAGCTGAGCCCGTTATCATCAGGAACTTCACTCTATTTTGAAGGGTTAAACGATGGAGTAATCAATACCATTGATTACCTTCGCAAAATTATTGCCCTTAACTTCCGGTTTTCTCTGATTGATCAATCTTTTTCAATTTTTCTTAATGGACAACCTGTAACTGTGGACGCTTTGGATGATTTGGCAAATACGACGCAATTTGTTTGGCTATTAAATCAGCCTAACGATGAATACCTGTCCTCTAAAATATCTCCCGCTGTAAACCAAAATGTTAAAGAGTACAGGTCAAAGACATCCACTATGAGAATTAGCGGATTTGTTGCGTCAACAAACAAACCTTCCGATTTGAAAATTAGAGGAACAAATGAGAAGGTCACGCTTGATTTATTTGTAAATGGGCGCTTGCGTGAAAAGGATATTCTAAAACGGATACCCACAACAAGAATTGTTGAAAGCTATCTGTATGGACAAGTTCATTTTAACGGACTTGACTATGATGAAGATGCTTTTACCAGCAGTCGAGAAGGTGTTATAAATGACGATCCTTTATATAATAAATTCCTTAGAGAGTTTGAAATTATAATACGAGGTATTATTGGCGAATGGGATGAATTAAGACGTCGTATTGGTGACGATGGTGATGCTGATAATACCGCCGTTACTCCCAAGAGAAGAAAAGCACAGGAATTATTTTTTGCTACCGTAAAAGAATTGCTCCCCGAAAAAAAGAACAAAACGGTCGATTCATGGGTTACAAAATTGAGCAACGAATCACAATATAATATCCCGTCTTATACAGAGTGTTTTATTGCGGAGAACCTGCTGCGTGAATTTATTAGACACAAAAAAATTTCTTTGTCTACCGAGGCTCAAAAGAAATCCAATAAGTGGAAAACGAGGGAACAACAATTTAAAGCCACCGCAAATATTGCATACGATGTAAGACAATCAATAGAAGACTTGCAATATTTGAGTATGGATGACTTGTCAAATCTTGTAGACAAGCCGGAAAACCCTGCAAAAGAATTAGGAATTGCTCGTGATGCGAAAGTGTATAAACCTGTACGAGATGCGGTGGCACATACGGCATTAATTACAGATAACGCAAAAAAACAATTGAGTATTGTTTTTGAAAATATCAAAGCACGTCTTAAACAATTATTAGGCGATACAGATAAAGAATAACCAATTTGCGAAGTGAGAACGATTGAAAGCCGTTCTATATTGTCGTTATAGTTCCGATAATCAGCGTGAAGAGAGCATTGAAGGGCAAATTCGTGAGTGCAAAGCCTATGCCGAAAAGCAGGGATTGGCCGTCCTCAACACCTATATTGACCGCGCTTATTCAGCGAAAACAGACAACCGCCCTTATTTTTTTAAAAAATGATAAAGGACAGCGCAAAACATCTGTTTGATGTTATTGACGTCTGGGAATTGGATCGGCTTGCGGGAAATCGCAGTGATTCAGCTCATAACAAGGCTATTCTTCGTAAAAAAATTGTCAAAGCCGTTTCGGAGATGGAAACAATCGCCGAGGATTCCACAGGCTTTTTACTTGAATCGCTGCTTGAAGGGTATGCCGAATTTTACGCTGCTGAACTATCTGGAAAGGTAATACGTGGGCGTACTGAAAACGCTTTGAAATGCAAATGGCACGGCGGAACATTGCCTGTCGGATTGAAGATTGATGAAGAAAAGAGATATGCAATTGACCCACTTACTGCACCATTTGTGTTGAAAACGTTTCAAATCTATGTGGCCGGCAGCGCTGTTATTCAAATTGCCGCGACGCTTAATGAGAAAGGCTTGCACTCAAGGCATGGCGTTCTTATAGGTTTCAATGTAATTATAAATTTGATTCACAGTTATAAATATATTGATAAATATAAATGCCGCGATATCGTTCATGAAAACGGTGTTCCGGCTATTTTGCCTGTCGAGTTGTTCAACCAAGTACAGGAGCGGTTTGCCAAAAGCAAAAAAGCCCCTGCCCGATATAAAGAAAGGGATGAACTGTGTTGATAAGATTTGAGATTTTAAGCACATCTCGAAAGTGGCTAGAAGAGACATGACCCCGGCCCACTTGGTGAAATGTTTGTTGCCAAAATCAACATTACGCCAAGAAAAGGAGCTGGAATCATGTCTGAGAAAATTCTCAGTTAAAAGAGAGCGCCATAAAGGGGAACAGGCCTCAGCAAGCTTCTGGACGAAGAGGCCGGCCGGCTGACCCACGCTAGACGCTATGAGCAGGCCGAAGAGCAAACCGATATCCGGGCAGAATCCTACAGCCGCAACCTGCTGACTCTGGGCCGGGAATGTGACCATCAAGATCCCGGAGCCGCGGACGTTGACATTCGAAACGGCAATTCTTCAGTGGTACCAGAAACGTGGGATCAGCGTCGAGGAAGCGTTGGTTGAGATGTATCTGGCTGGGGTTTTCGTACGCCGGGTATAAGTATGAAAAATCTTGAACGGTCCAGATACATAGTTGGCTCGCCTGAAGTTTGAAATTATCACTAATAACGTTGCCCCAATTGTCACCGCATGGTACATCGAAATCGAGCCAAAGAGCTTACACTAGACGAATTACGACAGCTTCTTCATAAGTCATAACCTTCCCTAGCCGCTTTACTTCTTCTTTTCGATTCCCTATAATATCACTAGGTGATATCGTGATGCGATATTGGTAACTATTGGAGACTTTGAGATGACTGGATCTCCCAAGACAAATTTGACCGAGTCGATGTTCTATGTCCTGATGGCTCTCCATCGGGAGCCGATGTGTGGCATTGACATCGCTGCATATATCGAACAACGTACCCGTGGCCGTATTCATATGGGTCCGGCAACTCTCTATACGATCCTGGGAAAATTCATGAAACAAAAATGGATCCATGAAATTGCGACGGTAGGGCGTAAGCGCACCTACGCCATCCGGAAGGCAGGAGGGGTCGCGTATGAGCGTGAGATCAGGCGGCTCCGGCTTTGCCTTGCGGATGCGGAGAGTCAAACACAGAAAGGTCAATCCATTGATGAGTAGCTCGCCCCACAAGCGAAAGACAAAGCGTTATCGGTTACCGCCATGCCCTGCGTACGATATCGAAGGGATGGAAAGCTGGTTGGCGGACCAGGCACGCGACGGTTGGTTTTTGAGCCGGGACGGATTCCTGTTCGGTGTGTCGGCTTTTGAAGCGCGAGAGCCGGCAACCGTGCGCTATCGGCTAGCGGCGGCATCGCATGCAACACCCGGACAGGCGCGCCGGTTGGTGCGGGAAAGGTTACGCGCGGATGGGGTCTCGAAAGACGTTTCGCATCTGTCCTGGCCGAGTGTACAAATGGACGAGGTGACCATCTACCAAAACGAGATGCGCATGACGGTGATCCTCTTGCGCCAGGGGACACGTGTCCTCAACGCAAGGGTTCTGCAGGCTGAGGAATTCGATTTGTTACCCATCACCTCGATCGCTCAAGTTTTGGCGGAAAGCATGCGCTAGCAAGGAGGGGGATCGGTATGACCCGTGTGGTTGCGGCTCTCATCTGGAAAAGAGATCGCTTTCTCATCTGTCAGCGCCCGGCGTATAAGGAACGGGCTTTGCTGTGGGAATTTGCTGGTGGCAAAGTAGAACCTGGCGAATCCGAGGAGCAGGCACTTGTCAGAGAAGTGCAAGAAGAGCTTGGCGTGCGCATCGAGGTAGGCGCAAAATATATGCAGGTGGTGCACACATATCCCGATCTTACCGTACACCTGGCTCTGTTTCATGCCCGCATCACGGCGGGCAAACCCCATTTGTTTGAACACCAGGATCTTCGCTGGATCCGGGTGGAAGAGATCGGCGAGTATGATTTTTGCCCCGCGGATACCGCTTTCCTGCTGGCGCTGGAACGGGACGGAATCATGGCCCGCTTTGAATGAAGGTACACCATAGAAAGGGGAATTGAAATGAATTATCGTGACATTCAAAGAACGATGAAAGTCGGATTTATGGGTTCAAATTATCGTCCGCCAGTTGTTATGGAAGATCCGGAGAAGGGGCGTTGGCTGATACGCAAAGCCGCGGAAATGGGATGCGCGTGTTTACATTATTCTGTCGATTTTCCTGACACAACCGAAGAGATCCATGCCATCCGGGAGCTGACGGAAGAATATGGCGTCGAACTGGAGCTTCGTGGTGCGGAATTAGGAGCTCTGCGTAATGTCTTTGAATTAGCAGGATCAAACGCTACCCAGGCTCGCAAAGATTTGCTTAATCGCATAAGAATAATGCACCTGTTGGGAATTAGTATTTGCCGTCTTGGCTACGGATCCCTTCGTATAGAAAAAAGCCGGTTTGCTCCAGATGGCCGAAAGCAACTAGAGGAGATGGGTAAAAGCCTCAAAGAAGCGGCAAAAATAATGGAGGAGCACAACGTATATTTGGCTATAGAAAACCATTGTGATTTCAAAGCCATTGATCTGGCGCGGATGTTTGATCAAGTGGATTCGCCGCATGTTGGCTGCGCTCTTGATACGGCCAACGGCTACACAGTCTTTAATGATCCGGATTTGGAAATTGAGCAACTGGCGCCGTATACGATCACCACTCATATAAAGGATATGCTCATGGTGCAGGAGGATGTAAAGTTTCGAATTCCATTTGTACCTGTCGGGGTCGCCGTTGGCGATGGCTCGATTGATATACCGCGCGCAATTGAAACATTGACGCGAAAAGCACGCAATCCGGTAGGTCTGCACTTAATCGTTGAGATGAGCTGGGTGCGCTATCCGACGGATGCGACGGATGAGCAAAAAGCTGGATTGATGAACGGAATGATTGAATGCAGTGTCAACTATCTGAAAAAATATATTTCTAGAGATTAAAACGATATGTAGTTCACTTTTTTCGAATGGAGGGTATATATGAGCTACCAATCGATCATCCGCACAATGAAAGTAGGCTTCATAGATTCTAATTTTTCGGTGCCGGCCCATATCCCCAAGCATGAGCGGTTGGAATACACCCTGGCATATGCAAGAAAAATTGGCTGTGACTGCATCCAGGTCAGGTACCCATTTGAAGAGCATACGCCTGAGACGGGCGCGTATTATCGGGAAATGAAGGAAACGTACGGATTGGAATACGATATCCATGTCATGCTGCCAGTGTTTGATATCAACGGTCCGGACGGCGCCGGTATCGCGATCGAGTTGAGGTGGCGTTCCCAAATCATCAAAGAATTGGGCATGGATATTTTGCGCAGCGGGTACGGCGGACTGCGAATTGAATCGAGTCGATTTCTCAAACCCAAGTCAGCGGCAGAAGAACAAAAAGCGCGTTATGTTGAAGCGATGCGCACGTGTGCAAATATTCTCGAGGATGAGGGGGTGTATTTGGCGGTAGAGAATCACATCGATTTTACCGGGCGCGAACAGGCAGAATTGCTTGACGCGATTGATTCCCCCTTTGTTGGCTGTGCGATGGATACGGCCAATGGCGTTTGTGTTTTTTCCGACCCGGACGATGACATCGAGATGCTGGCGCCCTATACGCTCACCACGCACATGAAAGACTTTGAAATTGTTCAGGAGGTCCTACCCGGCCGCATCCCATTTATGGCAAGTTGTGTCGCGGTCGGCAAAGGGATCGTAAACATCCCTCGCGCGATCCACCAGTTCGCAAAGTTTAGTCCGCGCCGCAAGGGGTTGCATCTGATCGTGGAGGTGTCTACCTCCACGCCAGCATTGGGCGACCTCTCTGATTCGCAACGCGACATGCAGACCAACGCAATCATTGAAGACAGTGTTAAATATCTACTTCAGCTTAGAAACGGCAACTGACAGACTTCGCCATCAGCCCCTGCCATTTTGCGCGCGCCTGGGTCCTACCCGTACCTGTGCGTTACCTCAGCCCCGGGATCAGGAGGGACGCGATTTCAAAATAGATGAACAGCGCCAACGCGTCGACAACCGTAGTGATGACCGGCGCGGCCATAATGGCTGGATCCAATTTGACGGCGCGAGCCAGCAAAGGTAGGGCGCCGCCCGCCACTTTGGCCGCGACGACAGTAAATAAAATGGCCAGTGAAACCGTCAGTGCCACCTTGACATCGCCGCCGTGGGTCAGCAGGAGGCGGGCAAAGTTGACCGCGGCGAGCAACCCACCGACCAAAAAGGCGACGCCCACTTCTTTGAGGATGACCGACCACAGATTGTGGAAAGAGATCTCACCCAAAGCCATGCCGCGGATCATCAGACCCGAGCTTTGTGAACCGGCGTTTCCGCCGGTGTCTGTGATCATGGGGATGAAAGTGACGAGGATGGGCAGCAGCACAAAAGCTGCCTCATACCTCTGTAGGATGATGCCGTTGATGATACCGGACAACATCAGGACCAACAGCCATCCGAAGCGCCGTTTGGAATGATTCCAAACACTGGTCTCCAGGTAGGTTTGGCGCGACGGGATCACCGCCGTCATGCGCGAAATGTCTTCCGAGGTTTCTTCTGTCATGACATCAAACGCGTCGTCGACGGTGATCACACCGACCAGGCGTGATTCCTGGTCCACAACCGGCAGAACCGGCAGGTCGTAGCGGTCAAACAGACGCGCGGCGGTTTCCTGGTCCGTGGTGGTATGTACCGAGATGATGTCAGTGTCCATCAAATCCCCGACCCGGTCCTCGTCATGGGCGTTGAGAATCGCGCCGATCGAGATCCAGCCTTCGAGGATCCGGTCGGGCGTCGTCACAAAACAGGTATAGTACATTTCCGGGGGCAGGCGGAGGGTGCGCAGGCGCGCGATCGCGTCGAGAATGGTCATGTCGCGCTTCAGGTGAATACACTCCGTCGACATGATCGAACCGGCCGAGTCTTCCGGGTATTGCAGCAGCTGATTGACCAGTTTCCGTCGGGCCGGAGGCGTGTTGTCCAAAACCCGCTTGGCGACCGAGGCGGGCAGCTCCTCCATCATGTCGACCAGGTCGTCGTTCATCAACCCCGCGACCAGGTCCTGGACTTCCCTGTCGGAGTAGGCTTTGATCAGATTTTCCTGGGTGTCGGACTCGAGATAGGAAAAAACATCGGCACCGGTCTCTTTGGGCAGGAGTCGATACACGTACGCGGCTTGCGCTGTCGTGATCTCCTCGAGATAGGCGGCGATATCAACGGGGTTGTAGTCAGCGAGGGTTTGGCGCAATTCGAGACTGGCGCGCCGGGAAACCAATTCATCGAGGGTATCCCGTACTGTGAGATCATCTAAAATCGGCATAAACGCAACCCGTTGGGTGAAGAAACGGGGATTGAAAAACGAACACAACTTGTCCGTACACGTTCACTAAATGGGATGAGGGAATCATGAACGTCAGATCAAAAGCAACACAGGAAAGGCCCGCGCCGCGGTACGGTCTAGCGAGTTTCGCCTATCTATATCACCGGATAAATCGTCCACCATCGGGCCCTCCTTCCTGATATTTTTCAGCCGTCATTGTAACATGGTTGAGCGGCGCGGGCAAACCACGCGTAGGATGCACCCGCGCAAAAATAACCGCCCGTTCGCGCAAAATGTTCTTTCAGAACACAACGGCTTATTGTAAGATTAATTTATATTCTGTAACTGAGTCGACCGCGCCACCTATTTGTCATAGGGGAGGCCCGTACGCATGAGTAACTCCAGTAAAAACCATGGCGCGCGCATACAGAAAAAGAGCCGCCCGGGAGCAACCGGGATGGGGGCTGTACGCCAGTTGCTACAAACCCCCGGGCGCTGGATCCCCATGCTGGTGTTGAGTGTGCTCTGGTTGGGCCTTTCGCTGTTGTCGGTGTGGGGATTCTTCCCGCAATCGGTGCGGGTGCTCTCCTTTTTGACGTTTGCCCAGGGCGGGATGTATGGCGGCATCTGGGGCGCGGTGGGCGGCGTCGTCGGCAAAGCGGTCTTCGCCTATTTTTTCGGCGCGCTGGTCTGGCCGCTCTTTGTGGGGCACAATCCCTTTCGCGGCCTGGGCCGCGGGGTCAAAGCTCTTTTCTCGGGGTTTTTTGTGAAAAGCGCGGTGTCTGCGACGCAGCTGATCGTGGGCATCGGCCTGGGTCTGATTGTGTTCAACTTTCTCAGCGGCAACGCCGGCAAAGCCAATAGCGTGATCGGGATCGTCGGGTTTCTGCTGGCGCTCAGGGCATTATCCGCGGATGGAAGCATTTTGCGCAAGGGCCTCTCGGCCGTGATCGCCAAATTCACCCATGGTGCCGTCCCAGCAGCCCAGGCACTGGGTCGCGTGATATCGGGCTATGCCACGGGTCAGGCGATCGGGGTCGCGCTTGCCGCCTGGTCGCGGATCCAACGGCCCCTGACCGCCTATCTCCCCTACATCGCGGGCGCGGTCCTCCTCTTGCTGGGGCTGGTGATTGGCATCGCCGCCAAAAAAAGAGGGGTGGCAACGGCATGAAAAAGCAACATTGGGCTCTCTTGACCGCCCTCTTTCTGATGCTCCCCCTCTTGCGGCCGGTGCTGTCCGCCGGGCTGATGGATACAGAGGCCGACCCGGCTCCGGTGGTGACGAGCGGCAGCTTCGCGGCCACCTCGGGGACAAAAATGGATTTCACCGTTTCCGGCGGCACGTTGACCGGCGCCCAATGGACGATACGGCCGCATTTCACGGCGTACAACCTGACCGGAACGTTCCGGGCGGGCGACACCATTTCGTTGTCGGTGACAGGGACCGAAGCTTTAGGACTGGCGGATTCGACGACCAGCCATCTGGTGTTCAACAGCGTGGGCGGATACATCGACTATTACACCGGGACCGGCGCGAGGATTGGCGAGACCCAGAGATATCAGTCCGAGTATGTACAAAGCCCCTCCCTCTCGCACGAATTCACGGCGGCCATTCCGGCGGACGCGCAAGAGCTGGTGATCCGTGCGCAGTTTGTCTGCCGTTGGGCGGTGGATTATTCGCTGTTGATTGTCGACGAATTCGTCGTCATCGACCTGCGTCTGAAAGTGGAAAAGGATCCGGATCCTGCCGTTGTCCTCACCACGGTGCCGAAGCCATCGCCGACCTCGGCGATCATCCCCACTCCGAAGCCCAGCACCCCTGCCAATCCGGGGGAGGTTCCGACCGGTTCCGACAAAAATCCCCTGGTCCACGCGGGGCCCTTGGCCACCCTGCTGATTGGTGTTGTGGCGGCGGTGGCCGCCCTGGTCGGCGGCGGGCTGGGCACAGCCGCCGGGATGGCGGGAGCGACCCCTACGAGCGCAGGGGCGACCCTTACGAGCGCGGGGGCCGAGGACAACCGGGAGCCCGCGGCGCTTGACCCCGCCTATGAGGCGGCCAACGTGCCGGACGCGCCCGCGTTTGTCGTGGGGCAGGACGGGGAGCGTCTCACGCGAAAACCCGACCACACGATCGAGGTTTCATACCCCAATGGCGACGTGGCCATCCACTTCCCCAATGGAACAGTACAGGCGCGGCGGCCTGACGGCACCACCTGGGAGGAGTGGCCGGACGGGACCATCAGCACCACCGATGAGAATGGCACGTTCATTGTCCAAAAAACCGACGGGACGCTGAGCGCGCGGGAGCCAAACGGCGACGAGATCGTCTATCAACCCGACGGCACCCAGATTGAGACCCGGAGCAACGGCATGCAAATCACCCGGGGCGCGGAAGGTGAAGTGGTGGTGGTCGCGCACAACGGTTATATTACGCGCCGGCATCCGACTACCGAGGACGCCTTTGTCATGACCTCTCCCCACGGCGGCAGCGTGGTCTATCGCACAGAAAGAAGGGACGAGCCATACCGGAACGAGCAGGGGCAGTGGGAGACCAGAACGGTGGGAAAAACGGTCGTCGAGGGTGAAATCCGCACCCGGGACGCGACCCACATCTTCCGTGCGGACGGCTATCGTGAGATGCGCGGCGATGACGGCGCCCGCTATGTGGAGCAAGCCGACGGCAGCCTGGATGCCTCGTCGCCGGATGGAACCGATCTGAAATACGACGCGAAGACCGGAAAAGGGGATTTTCGGTTTGCCGATGGCTCGTTTGCCCGGATCAACACCCAAACCGGAGAAATCCATTCCGTCTTGACAGACGGTTCCTACTGGCAACGCGATGCCAGGGGCAACGGCAGCTTTGTCGACAACGCGCAGGGAACGCGCGGCACCTGTCGCGAGGATGGCTCCTTCGAACTGCAGTCCCAGGGCGGCACGTTTACACAGCAAGCCGACGGAACGATGGGATGGCAGGGAGAGGATGGGACGGCTCTGGTGGAAAAAGCGGATGGGACCGTCACAGTCAGCAACAAGCAGGGCGCGAGCCTGACCCGCAATCCCGACGGCACGGGTTTTTACCGCCAGCAGGACGGAACAGTCGTTCCGTTGCCCGCCATCTCCCGCTGAACAGATCCCCGACACCAGGGCAAGGAGGAACCCCATGTCTGATCCGGGAAAAGAGTATACAGACCTGATGAACGCATATGAAAAGAAGCCCGACCCAAGCGCTGGGCGCCGGAGCTTCGCGGATGCGTGGAGCCGGGCTTTGTCCCTGGCAATCGATGCCAAGGACAAAGCGGTGAGTCATGTGGGCGGGCCGGCCACAGAAATGGCGGCGCGGCTCCATGAGACGGCGGTCCTGTTTGCCCAAGCGCCGGGCGAAAGGGACGACAAGTCCGGGATATTAAAAAACCCACCGGCGGCGTTTGCGCGCCAGGCCGGCGGTTTTTGTCGCGCATGTGGCGCCAAAGCGCAATCCGCCGCCCGCTTTTGTCCGGGCTGCGGCGCGAAACTGGGGTAGCGGGCCGCACACCCGGGTGTGCGGTGGGAAAACCGCTTTCGCGCCGACGCTTTATGAGGGGGTGAGCAGTTGGAGCCGTTGCAGTGGCAAATCCGTGTGCCGATTTTCCGCAATCGGGTCATTGTCAAGCAATTGGGCTTGGCGGTTGGCGTTCCTTTCGGTCTGGTCGCGCTGGTCATTGGGTTGTCGACAGGAAAAAGTGTATATACGCTCTATGGGCTGGGGCTGGTTGCCGCGCTGCTGCTTTTGTCCTGGCTGTTTATATGGGTGGTATATCGCGGCCAGTATGAAGTCGAGTTTGAGCTGGACAGCCGCGGTGTGCGTTGCCGTACGCAGGCAGAGCAGGCAAAGAAAAATAAAATCGTCAACAACCTGACCCTGGCGCTGGGGTTCTTGTCCGGCCGGTTGACCGCCGCGGGGGCGGGGATGCTGGCGCAGTCGCGGCAGGATGTCTTTCTGCGCTGGGATCGTGTAACCCGGGTCAAATACAAACCCAAGAGCCGCGCCATCCTCTTGCGCGGCGGGCTTACCGAGTCGCTGGCGTTGTTTTGCGCACAGGAGAATTACGCGCGGGTTGAGCGGGTGGTGAGGGAACGACTAGCCGGCCGCTGATCGCTTCCGTCCTTTTCTTTTCCAGATTGCCAGCCCCCACCAAATGGGGACGCACAGGGCGACCGCCCCGATCAGGTCGAGCGCGGAATGCTGTTTGACAAACAGGATGGAGATTGAAATCAGCAGCGCGACGACCGCGGTGAGCGCGCGGATCCAACCGTTGCGCAGCCGTTCGCTGTCAAACGCCGCGTACGCGACGGCGACACTGCCGACCACATGCATGCTGGGGAAAACGTTGGTGTTGGTGTCGACCGCGTAGAGTTGACGGACCAGCCGCACAAACACATTGTCGCGGGCAAAAACGGTGGGGCGCAGATCCTGGCCATTGGGCACGATCATGTAGAAGGTCAGACAGAACGTGAACCCGATCATTAGGAAAACCATGTAGCGGATGAACGCCGGCACGTCCCGCCACAGCAGGTAGAGACCCATCGCGATCATAAACGGGTACCACAGGACATAAGGGACAACAAAACCTTCCCAAAAAGGAATCCAGTCATCGATGGGGAGATAGCAAACCCAATAACCGGTGGTGGGGACCCATCGCTCGACCCAAAAAAACCAGGTCAGATAAAAGGGTACATACAAGAGGAGCCATAAATGGCGGTTGGCCGCGAGATACGTTCTGAATTTGTTGTTGCCCATCGATCGGAGGCGCTCCTTCCTGACAGGGAAACCGGTGGCCGGCGGTGGATGGTGATTGTTTTAGATTGTAACGAACCCGGGTGGCGGATGCAAAAAGCTGGGGATTCGTGGACGGGTCATTCCGGCGGCGGCTGTGGCGTGCTACACTGACTGAGATCCGTTCTCGCGTGTATTCGCAAAGAACAACCCTGGGTTTGGTGGAGGGCTGTATGGCGATTTGGAAAAAGATCAATCGCGGCGTGGCGTTGACCATGGTGCTGATCGCGGTGGTTGTCGTGTACCTCTTTTGGCAGGCCGCGGCACACCGGCAAGATATCCCCGTGGTGCAGCCCTACGTGGAAGCCTATGTGCGGGCCGAGCTGGAATGGTCGATGTTGCCGCCGTCGCACCGCGTGACCACGCCGGAGATAGATGATTTGTCACTCGGGGTCTTTATTCAGCAACAGGAAGGCATCCTTCGTTCCTGGTATATTGAAAACGAGACCCTGGTGGCGCCCTTGGCGCGGCGCTTGCGCGCGGACCTGAACAAACAGGCGTCCGGGCGCGAGGTGGTGCTGGCGTATGACAAAACGATTTTGCGATTTGAGAGCATTGTCTTTGATGGCAGCCGCGCGAAAGTGTCCATGGAGACACAGACCACGTTGACGATCGCGGGCCAGGCCTCCCCGTTTGTGCAACAGGACAGCGGCGACTGGGTGGTGCTGGAGCGGCAGGGCGAGACCTGGCGCGTGGTGGCCGCCCGGCTCCAGCTGCCATACGAATGGGTGTTTAGCAAAACGGATTCCCGGGATGTGATTCTGCCGGCTTACACATTCGCGCGGGCGGCGGGGACAGGAGAAAGCAATGGAGACCATTCTCAGCATACGTGATTTAGTCAAGCGTTTTGGCCGACGGACGGTGATCGACCAGGTCTCGCTGGACGTGCAGGCGGGCGAGGTGTTCGGTTTTCTCGGCCCCAACGGCGCGGGCAAGACCACCACGATCAAGATGGTGATGGGATTTTTGCGCTCGGACGCGGGGAGCATCCGCATCGGCGGGTATGACCTGACCCGCGACTATGAAAAGGCGATGGCCCTGCTCGGCGGCATTGTCGAAAATCCGGAAATGTACAACGACCTTTCCGGCCGGGTCAATCTGGCGATGTACGCGAGACTGCACAGCGCGGTGCCGCCGGCGCGTATCCGCGAGGTGGTCCGCTGGGTGGGTATGGAGAACCGGATCGATGAGAAAGTCAAAAAATACTCGCTGGGTATGAAACAGCGCGTCGGACTGGCTCAGGCCATTTTGCACCATCCGCGCCTGCTGATCCTCGATGAGCCGACCAATGGCCTGGACCCGACGGGCATTCGTGAGTTGCGGGACATTCTCAAATATCTGGCGCATGAGGAAGGCGTCGCGGTGTTTGTGTCCAGCCATCAGCTGGCCGAGATGCAGCTGATGTGTGACCGGGTGGGGATCATCCATCAGGGCCGTCTGCTGGGAGTCAAACCGATCGCGCAATTGATGGCCGAAGCGGCGGGTCACTCCGCGTATCGGATTGTCACCGGGGAGGGGCAGGCGCAGTCGGCGGCCGACACACTGGCCGCGACAGGATTTGGCGCCGTGCGGACGGTGGCGGAGCGCCGCCTCGAGATTGAAATGGAAGAAGACGCGGTCCCGGAGGCCGTGCGCGCGCTGGTGCAGGCCGGACTGCCGGTATATGGGATCCAGCGTCTGGAATCCACACTGGAAGAAGCGTTCATTCAAATCACCGGAGGGGGTGCTCCCATTGCGTAAAATCTGGAATCTGCTGATCAACGAGTGGATCAAAATTTCCAGACGGACCAGCATCCTGGTGATCGCCGCCCTGATGGTGGTGGCGGTGTTCGGTCTGGCCGCGATTCTGGGGGCGACCGTCGTCAGCGAAGAGGTCGACTGGATGGGCGACCGCGGATGGGAAGACGAGGCCATGCGCGAACAGCTGACGTATCTGGAGAAATACCGCGCGGATCTTCTGGCGCAGCTGGAGACGGCGGACAGCAACGACCTCGCCATGTTGGAAAATGAATTGCGTTCGATCGAATCCGAACTGGATTTGTACCGCGCCGCCCAGGTATATGACATCCGCCTGATGGGGCGCGAAAATTATCTGGCGATGCTCTTGCGCGAGAACCGCCAACTGGCCGCGGAGCAAAAAGCGCTGATCGCGATCCCGGAGGCGGAACGCACCGACGCACAGCGCGCACGGCTGGCCGGCCTGGATACCTGGCTGCCGCAGATGGAACGGGTGCTGACGAATCATCGGTTCGATGAGTATCTCGAGCTGGAAAACAGCCGCATTCGCGCCAACCCGGATCTCACGCCGGAAGAAAAAGCCGACCAGATCGACACCAATGCCCTTTGGCTGCGCCTGGATCCCCAGGGCGAAGACGCCGCGGGCCTTGTCAACAAGGGCATTTTGTCGGCGATGACCGAAGTGCGGAGCATCCGGCAATCGCTGCTCGACAATCTCGACTATACCAGCGGGTACGGCACACCCTCACAGATGACGCCGGAACAGCGGACGGATATCCAAAACCAGCTGGCCGTATTGATTTTGCGATTGGAGCGCGGCGAGGCCTCATCTCGCACAGACAACATCGCCTCGGCGGTCGCCGCGCTGGCCGGTGTCGGCCAGTTTATGGTCGTGCTCCTGATGACGATTCTGGCCGGGTCCGCGGTCTCCAACGAGATCGCCACCGGCTCGATCAAGTCGTTGATCATTTCGCCGGCACGGCGGTGGAAGATTTATACCGCCAAGCTCTTGTCGTTGGTGACGGCCGGGGTTGTGATCACTGTGCTGACGTACGCGGTCGTCATGCTGGCCCAGGGCCTGTTTTTCGGCTTTGGTTCCGGCACCGATTATTTGTATGCCCGCGCGGGGGTGTCCGGGGTGATCCCTTTTTATCGTTACCAGCTGGCGCGCGCTTTTGTCCAGTCCATCGATACCGCGATGTACATGATGTTGGCGTTCACCTTGTCGATTTTGACCCGCAACACCGCGGTTTCCGTGGGTTTGAGTATCGCTGTGTATTTTTCCAGCAGCATCATCCGCGCTTTTCTGACTTTGTTCGAGGGCAAAGCCTGGGTGCGGTTTATCCCTTTTTCCAACATGGGCTTGCTGGCGCGGTTTTTCCCGTTTGATGAAACCAGCGCTTCCCTTGGTGGTTTGTTCGGCGTGATGCGCATGGATACCGGCACCGGTCTGGGTTTTTCGCTCACCTACCTGGCGGTGTTGCTTTTTTGTCTGGTCTGGATGGGGTTGGACTCGTTCTGCCGCCGCGACATCAAATAGGTAGTCTGTCGTGGGCTGTGAGTGAACAGAGGGGGAGACAGGATGGAACCGATACAGGCCATCGCCGCGGCGATTGGCCGGGACGTTTATAAAATCATCCTTTCCGCACCACAAGCCGGCGCCCAGCCGTATCGCCGCGTGGAGATCAACCGCTTGCCCGACGGATACCACGTGGAAAAATGGACCGCCACCCAGGCCTTTCACGAACAGATCCCGCCCGAACCGGACGCGGTGCGCGCGTATGTGTCCGAGTGGCTGAGCGCCACCCGGTTCCGTCAACTGCACGCGTGGGACACGCGCTCGGTGTACGCGGTACGCGTCACCGCCAAGGGCAGGGTGCTGACATCGCGTTCAGCGGCGCAAGACGCGCCGCCTGCCCGGACCACCCACAATCGGCAAAAGAAATACCTCTTGCCCGAAGGGACGGTGGTTCCCGGCCTGGTTGAGATGGGTGTGATGGACGCCGACGGTCGCGTCTTGCGGCCGATGCAAGCAAAATTCCGCCAGATCAACCGCTTTTTGGAAATGGTCGATGATGTCCTCGGCGCGTGGAAAAGCGACGACCCCATCCGGCTGGTCGATTTCGGGTGTGGTAAATCTTATCTGACGTTTGTGCTTTATCACTACCTCACGGCCGTGCGCGGCCTCGCGGTCGACATGACCGGGCTGGATCTCAAAGCCGATGTCATTGCCCACTGCAATCGCGTCGCCGCGCGCTACGGGTACGAGGGTCTGCGGTTTGAACAGGGGGACATCGCCGGTTATACCGATCCCCGGCCCCTGGATGTGGTTGTGACCTTGCATGCCTGCGACACCGCGACCGACCTGGCGTTGTTTCATGCCATTCGCCGCGGCGCGCGCTGGATCTTTGCGGTCCCCTGCTGCCAACATGAATTGAGCACGCAGATGACCAGTGAGACGTTGGGACTGCTGACGCGTTACGGCATCGTCAAAGAACGGGTCGCGGCCCTGATGACCGATGCCATCCGCGGTCATTTGCTGGAGTGTTGCGGGTATCGCACTCAGTTGCTGGAGTTCATCGAAATGGAACACACGCCCAAGAACATTCTGATCCGTGCGGCGCGGCGTCCGGCCGCGCAAAAAAACGCGACCCGAGCGCGGGCGCTGGCCGAAGTGGAGGCGTTGATGGACGCTTTTCAGCTCCAACCCACGCTCCACCGCCTGCTGCGTGACGCCGGGGAGATCTAGCCGGTCAAAAAACGCGGATCCGGAAAACGATCGGCGGCAAAGGGGTGAGACGCGCCGGTCGCCAAGGGGTGTTCGCGCGCTTCCCGCCAGCGCCGGTCACGGCGGCACAGAGCCGCGCACGTGTCGGGCGTCAAGCCCAACAGCCCCAGACTGTGCGCGAGAGACAAAGGGGTTTTCCGTCCCCCGCTAGAGGATTCGCCGCCGGCGCGCCCATAGGCGACTTCCGCCAGCAGGCGAACGGACTTGCGCAAAGCGGCTGTATCCAGACGCGACCGGGCGGCGGGGGTGCGCAGGCACAACGCCCGCTGCGTGATCGCGGGGGTCAATTCGTACCAGTAATCCATACGTTGGGCGAGGTGCTCAAACGCGTCCGCCGCTTCCGGCGAGAACCGCGTGCCCACATCGGCGACGACAAAACGGCGAATATCGAATCGCAGGGCGCGATCCGTATAACCGGCGGCCAACTCAAAGCGCGATTCAACTACATCCGCCAGACCCAAGAGCTGGCTGGCCAGCGGAACCCGCGCGCCCGACACGCCGAGCAGGCCCGAACCGTCATAATGCTCGTGCTGAAAAGCCAAGATCCGCCCCGCGTCGCCTGTGTCCGGCAGTTTGTGCAGGATTCTGCAACCCTCGGCCACATGCTGGGGTGTGTTTTGCCCAGCCTGCCCCGACAATCCGATGTCATGCAATAAAGCCGCGATCACAAGATCGCGGGTGGCGGGCGGATCCAGCCAGACCAATTGGGCCATGCGCAGGGCCGTCAGCGCGACGCGTCGGGAGTGATGATGTACACAGCCCGCCAGCCCCGACTCAAAACGGTCCAGTGCCGGCGACACGGCAATATAGAGCTGATTGGGATCCACCTGGATCACATTTCTTCTCATATTCCCATTATAGGAAGGAGAAGAAGGGCGGTCGGCCGGCGCGCCATGTAATGGACGCACACATCCGATAGGGCGTTCAATCGAGGATAAATCCGCCCCATTCGACGACGGCAAATCCCCGGCGTTCCAGCGGGACAACCAGCGGTTCACCCGGTTGCGGCGCCGGTACCGGTCCAGCCGTTTCCGGCTCGACCGACACCGGTCGAACCGGCTGAAAGGCAAACCATAGACGGAAACAGCTGTCCGGCGCGGGCAGGATCGTGACCGGCATCGCCACATCCACCGCGGCGGTCAACTGCGGGTACATCCGATAATCCACACCGGGCTCCAACCGCGCGACCCAGAAATCGACAAAATCTTGCGTTTCCTGCGCGTTGAATCCATACGCCGTCAGGACCGTGTCAAACAAGCTCTCCCGCTGGTCCGCCGGGACGAGCCAGGCGTGGGTATAATCAAACAACTGCGGCTGGGTCTCCGATTCATAGAAGAGAAAATCATGTTCGGCGCCCTTGTTATCTGTCAATTTGCCATCGGGTGCGGCGGTCACCTGCCAGATACCCGTGTAATCCGGGATGGTCGCGGTTAACAACGCCGGCAGCTGAAACGCGACCGACAAGGCGGTCGTTTGCTGTGGATACAGATAGATGTTGGGTTTGTATACGCCCACGCCGTAAGGGGGACGGCCGTGTAAATTGGCCCCCTCGGTGTCGTTGTGGATGCCAAACCAGTATTTCAAAAAGGCCTGATACACCTGTTCATTGACCCAGTCCGTCGACGTATCCAACCCGTACAGAACGAAGTTGTCCTGCTGATTGGCCCACCCGGCAAAGGTCTCGCCGCCGACAAGCTCCTTGACAATCCCGCCGCCAATCGCCAACGGCTTGGCGGTTTTGACCCCGACCAGATCCAGACTGCTGGCGACGATGGAAAACCCGCGCATGGCCTGGTCGAGGAAAGCCAGGGAGGAGTGGCGGTGGTTGGAGGGATTGTTGTAATTCTCGCAATCGCGATAAATGACGTACGCGCTGTACCCGGTGCCGGCCCATTTGAGCGCGGTGGCGGTTTTGCCCGCCTGGTTGGCCGCGTTTTGCGCTTTTTGCCAGTTCCCGAACGCTTTGTCTTTGCCGCTGGTCTCAAACGCGCGCTGGTATTTGTTGGCGGTCACAGTAAAGGAATCCCGGACGCCGCTGTATTTGCCTTCAAAATGCTTGCCAATGCCGCTGACCACCACAGCGGTTCCGCCACTGCTGGTCGTCCCGAACAGATCGGTGGCCAGCGTATCAGACGTGTGCCGGTTTTTGGGCGGCGCCGGCGGCGCCGCCGTCTGGATCACTGGCACAACTTGTTTGGGGGGTTCGCCGGTGTAATAGAGCCCCCGGCTGGACGGCACGGGCAACTTGTTTTCATCATAGGGCGGTGCCGCGGCACCCAATCCGCAGGTCAGCAACGCGCCGCACAGGAGAAGCAGCAATCCCCGTCTCATTTTGTGTCACCTCCCATTTGCTGGCGATACCAGGCGACATAGCCGGCATGTGTGTCATCCAGCCGCAACCCCAAAGCCTCATTGAAATAGACGTCGGCTTCGCCTTCGTTGCCCTGCTCGAACCGCGCCACCCCCAGGTGGTAGAGCGGCAGCGGGTTTTGCGGCATTTGTTCCGCCGCGCGCAGCAGAAAATATTCGCCGATCGCGTACTGCTTGTTTTGGAGGGCTTGCGTTCCCGCCAGCAACTGCATGTCGCTCCACAACGGCCAGGCGCGCGCGCCTTCCACATAGATCGCCTGGGCTTGCTTGTCGTCTTGTCGCTGTAAATAGATGTAGCCCAGCGTCGCGTAATACGCCGGCTGTTGCCGATCGGAGAGGGTTCTCATCGTGTTTTCGGCCTCATCGTAATCTTTTCGATTGACCGCCGCGCGCGCCCGCAAGACACGCAGCGCGTCGTTGTCTCCGTATTGCTCGCGCAGGACCTGCAGCGCTTCGGCGGCCTTGAACCCATCGCCGCGGTCCAGTTGCCGCTCTACTTGCTCCAGCCCATCCTGGTATGCGGTCCAACCATTCGCGACCGGACGGAGCCCGCTCCAGAAACTGACCGCGATCAACACAGCGACGCCGACCAGAGACAAAGGCCGGAGCCACGACGCTTTGACGCGTGACGCAAAGAACAGGCGGAGCCCCAGCAAGCCCAACGCTCCCAACGCGACCAGGACGCTGGCCAATATCTGGCCGCCAAAAAATAGAGGGTTGGCCACCGCCGCGGCGATGAACAGACACAAAAGGATATTGATCACGGCTAGGGCCCTCCTTTGATCCGCGAAGCCAAGCGGCCCATCAATTGCTCTGCGTGGATCGAAACGCCAAACACGTCGAAGTCGTGGTCGCTGGCCGGCAACAAGAGGAGTACATTTTGGCAGGCGGCGTACGCCGCCTCATAATCGCCGGTGCGGTCATAGAGGGTCGCCAGCGCGTACCATGCCGTCGCTTGTTCGTCATCGAGCGCCAGCGATTTTTTGAGCGCGGCTTCAGCCTGCTGGTCTTCTCCCAACTCGTGGTGCAGCGCGCCCTTGATGTACCAGGCGCGTGACAGATCGGAGCGCTGTTTGAGCACTTTTTCCACCTGTGCCAACGCTTCCGCGCGGGTGCCTTCCGGCCTGTTTTGGCGCGACCACAGGTGGGCGGCGGAGAGATAGTCCCACAAAAAGGTGTTTTGTCGCAGCAAAGCGGTCTCCTCTTCGCTCAAGGAAGAGAAGACCTCGGTGTAGTAGCGCCCTTGATGCTCATCGAGGGTGCAGCGCAAGATATAAGCATATAGCAACGCTTCGGATTCCAGCGGATCCTCCGCGGCTTCGACGATCCGCGCGAGACGGATGGCATATTGAAAGGATGCTTCGCGGCGCTCGAGCAGCAGACTGCTGTTGGCGGCCAGGTATAAAACCTGCGGCAGGGCGTCGTCCTTTTGCAACAGCTTCTCGCAGGCCTCCAGGCAGGGTTCGTACTGTTTCAGCGCGAAGAGGCTGGTCGCTTGCAACGTTTCCAGCGTTTCATCTTCGTATGTGCCTTTCTGCAACAGATCCGCGCATTTCTGCAGCTCTTTGCAGCTCACGAGCGCACGCGCGATGGCTTGCTTGGTCTGCACAATCTCCGCGGTCGGCGTTTTGGCATCGGTTTGTGCCATGAATAAATCATGGTAGCGGATGGCGGCCTCGCCTGTGCGCGCGTAGTGGGTCGCGCTGTCATACAGAAAGCTGGCGCCGGTCGACATCGCCAGGTATTGCAGTGCCATGCTATCCGGCCGGGCCTCCGCCGCTTTCAGCAGCTCCTCGACCCGCGCCCGCGTAATCCCGCCCTCGGCTCCGAGCGCGGCAATATAAGCGAAATGCTGGCCCTCCGCGATCGGCGCTTCCAAGCGATCGAGTGTCTTGAGCAATTCGTTTTGCCGGGTCGCAA
Source organism: uncultured Oscillospiraceae bacterium (assembly GCA_964479435.1). Taxonomy (GTDB): domain Bacteria; phylum Bacillota; class Clostridia; order Saccharofermentanales; family UBA5734; genus JAAYKS01. The sequence goes on along the minus strand of CAYZME010000005.1, from coordinate 20,408 downwards.
ACTGATCGGGCAGGATCGCGGTCTGCAGGTGCATGCCCTGGACGATACACTGGTGTAGCAGTTCGCGATGGCGGGCCTGTTGCTCCGCGTTCGGCTTGGGGATCGCGGCGTACGCGTCCAGCAAAGTCAATTGCCAGGCCGATGATTGCGGTTGTGTCAAAAACCCCGTCTCCAGTTCTCCGGGTGAGGAGGCCGACAAAGCCGACAACAGGCGGACCTGTCCGTCGGAAGGGGCCAACCGAATCGCCTGTTTGAGCGCGTCGGGCTGCCCGAGCGCGGCGCCGCGCCAGGCCGCAAGGCGTGCGGCCGCCAGGTTGTTGTAATAGGCCGCGGCGGCTGGATCGCCGCCCGCCGCCATCCACTTCTGGGAAGTCAGCAGCTGTTCAATATCCTGGCGCACCGCTTTGACAGGCGAGAGCGGGTAACTGAGCACCGTGTTATAAAGAGCGGTGCCGGACAGGATGGCCAGCGCGACGGCAAACGAGAGATGGCGCGCCAAAAAGGACGCGAACCCCGCGGTCTTCTTTGCCGGTTGCGGCTGCGGTTGCGATTGCGGTTGCGCAGCGCCCCCCGCCGCGTACGCGCCGTCCGGTACCGCGACCGGGACGGCGCCGGTCGCTCCGCGTTGCCGCAGGGCCTGCTGAAACAAAAAGCATACCAGCGGCGTTACCACCAACCATTGTGTGACGACCGCGAGGACGGACGAGGCCATCCGGCTGAGATAAGAAAGCGCGAGTCCCGGCCAGATCGCGACGATCCCTTCGTGTAACAGCGGCATCAGGAACAAGCCGATCGCCACCGTGGTGGTGGCGGCAAGCACCAACAGCGGCTTGCGAAACCAGTACCGCGCCGCTGTGCGGAACGGCGTGTCATGCGCCGGCGCCGCCTGCACGCACAACAGCCAGAAGAGGACCGTGGCCAGCGCGCCGGAAAAAATCACCGCGCCCAGCGCCATCAGGAGCAGGTACAACCAGCCCGCGCCGGAGATGGCCAGCCGCGCGCCGTAGACCATCAGGAGTTTGTACAAGACCCCGGACAAGCCCGCCGTCGCCAGCAGCCAGATGCCGCTACGGTACCAGACCGCACCCATTTCCCGCCAAGTGCCGCCACCCGGGTGGCCCGGCAGCGCGCGTGACGCCAGGATGAAGAACAGCCAGGCCGCCAGCCAGCCGACGGCATCCGCGGCGATCACCGCCGCGATCGACAGGGACCGGCCCGTGATCAGCATCACGGCCGCGCGGATGTGATAGGGCAAGACGGCGGCACTGAGCAGTGCGGCCGCGACCCACGTGCCCGCTCTGTGGGCATAAAAGGCCCACAACTGATTTATAAATCGTTTCATGGAATCCTCCGTAACACAGGAAAAACAAACAAGGACCGACGCTTGTCAGCTTCATTTTATCAGACCCGGCGCGGAATTCGGGCCTTCGGGCCGATTTTTCCGGCCCGATTTTCACCCCAAACAATCCTTAATCCGATAAAATGAAAACAGAGCACGTGACCTGCTGGAGCCGCACGCATCATCAAGGGGGACACGCCGATGAATTGCCCGAAATGCTTAAGACCGCTGGAGTCCCACGTCCGGACTTGCCCCGGTTGCGGCAGCCGGGTCAGCCCGCTGCCGACCGTGCCCGCCATTCCCGGCTTGCGGATCGGGACGACGCCCGTGCCCATCCGGTAGGCCATGGGCGCTGCAAAGAGAAAGCCGCGCGCCTCGATGGCGCAGATGGTATCGATCTGGGGCCCGTCGACGTAGTGGTCGACCAGAGCATCCACTGCTGCCCGGAAGCCTGCTGCGTC
>CAYZME010000005.1:0-18598 GCA_964479435.1 uncultured Oscillospiraceae bacterium | reverse complement strand
TCCGCACCGAGCGCCCGCGCCGGCGAAAAAAGGACAAATCGTAACCGGGCCGCAGGGACGCGGGTATCCAGACCGCGCCGGGCAGGTCACCCATCGGGCGGCGATCCGGCCGCCCGGGAACAACGGGAGGTAATACAGATGGATCCATATGCAAAAGCGACGTTCTGGTTTGTCACCGGTTCTCAGAATCTCTACGGCCCTGAAACGCTGGCGCAAGTCGCGGCGGACAGCCAGGCCATGGTCGCGGGGCTCAACCAGTCCGGCTTGCTGCCGGCGCCGGTAGAGGCCCGCCCGGTCATGACCTCGTCCGACGAAATCAGCCGCCTGGTGCTCGACGCCAACAGCGACGACCACTGCGCGGGGGTGATCGTGTTTATGCACACGTTCAGCCCCTCCAAGATGTGGATCGCCGGCCTGACCCGGTTGGACAAACCTTATTGCCATTTACACACGCAGTTCAATCGGGAAATCCCCGATTTGGATATCGACATGGACTTTATGAACCTGCACCAATCCGCGCACGGCGATCGCGAGCATGGCTTCATCGCCGCCCGTCTGCGCCTGCCGCGCAAAATCATCGCCGGCTACTGGCGCGACGAGGCCGTCCTGCGCCGCCTGGGGGATTGGATGCGGGTCGCCGTCGCCGCCGGCGCCAGCCGTGCGCTGCGGGTCTTGCGCTTTGGCGACAACATGCGCGAGGTCGCGGTGACCGAGGGCGACAAAGTCGAGGCCCAGATCAAGCTGGGCTGGCAGGTCAACACCTGGGCACCGGGGGAACTGGCGCGGCGTGTCGATCGGGTGCCGGCCGCCGACCGGGACCGCGCCATGGGCGCGTACGCCGAGCGGTATGACATCGCGACCGAAGCGCTGGACAGCGTCCGCTACCAGGCCCAGATCGAATGCGCGCTGGAGAGCATGCTGCGCGAGCACGGCTGTGAGGCGTTTACCAATACTTTTGAGGACCTGGCCGGGCTCCGGCAGCTGCCGGGACTGGCCACCCAGCACCTGATGGCCCTCGGCTACGGCTTTGCCGGCGAAGGCGACTGGAAGACCGCCGCGCTGATGCGGGTGATCCAGGTCATGGGTCTCCCCGGTGCCGGCGGCGCCTCCTTTATGGAAGACTATACATATGACCTGACGCCCGGCGGGGAGCGGGTGCTGGGCGCGCACATGCTCGAAGTCAGCCCCGCCATCGCCGCCGGCCGCCCGCGCATCGAAGTGCACCCCCTGGGAATCGGCGACCGCGAGCCGCCCGCGCGCCTCGTCTTCGAAGGCAAAGCCGGTCCGGCGATTCTGGCCAGCCTGATCGACATGGGCGGGCGCCTGCGCCTGATCGTGCAGGACATCGAGGCGGTCCGGCCCATCTACCGCATGCCCAATCTGCCGGTCGCGCGGATCATGTGGAAGCCGCAACCCAACCTGATGACCGGCGCCGAGGCCTGGATCACGGCCGGCGGCGCGCACCACACCGTCCTCAGTTTTGACGTCACCGCCGCCATGCTGCGCGACTGGGCCCGCATCATGCGGATCGAATTTGTCCACATCGACCGGCACACCCGCCTCGAAGTGCTGGAGCGCGAGCTGCTGCTGGCCGACCTCGTCTGGAAACTGGGATAAACACCCGGGTGCCCTGGCATCCGGGCCCTCGTGCCCGTTGCACACCTGGGGCCTTCGGGGCCCCGGGTGTGCTGTTTTTTTGTGTGACATAGGCGCTTGACATCGCTTGCCGGGCGGTTTTATACTCGCTTATATACCACTAATTCAATAGGAATGATGTAGATTACACGGGAGGGCGAAAACATGGCCAAAATCGCTGGCAATCTCACCGACCTGATCGGCAACACCCCTTTACTGGAACTCGCGAATTACGCGCGGGAACATGCGCTGGACGCCCGCCTGTTGGCAAAACTGGAATACTTCAACCCGCTCGGCAGCGTCAAAGACCGCATCGGCTTCGCCATGATCCGGGACGCCGAGCAGCGCGGCGCCCTGGCGCCGGGCGGCACCATTGTCGAGCCCACCAGCGGCAACACCGGCATCGCGCTGGCGTTTGTGGCAGCGGCCCGCGGGTACCGCCTGATCCTGGTGATGCCGGATACATTCAGCGTCGAGCGGCAGAACATGCTCAAAGCCCTGGGCGCCGAACTGGTCCTGTCGCCGGGCGCGGAAGGCATGCGCGGCGCCATCGCCCGCGCCGGCAAAATCGCCGCCGAGATTCCCGGCGCGTTTATGCCGCAACAGTTTGAGAATCCCGCCAACCCCGAAATCCACCGCCGGACGACCGCCGTGGAAATCTGGCGTGACACCGACGGCGCGGTCGACCTGCTGGTCTCCGGCGTCGGTACCGGCGGCACGTTGACCGGTGTCGGCGAAGTGCTCAAAGCCCATAACCCCGACATCCGGGTGATCGCGGTCGAGCCCACGGATTCAGCCGTGCTGTCGGGCGGCCCGGCCGGGCCGCACAAATTGCAGGGGCTGGGCGCCGGTTTTGTGCCGGCTGTACTGAATACGTCGGTGATCGATGAGATCGTGCAGGTGAGCACCGCCGAGGCGTTTGCCGCCACCCGCGCCCTGGCGCGCAGCGAAGGGCTGCTTGTCGGCGTCTCTTCCGGCGCGGCCGTGCACGCGGGCGCTGTATTGGCGCGCCGCCCGGAGAACCGGGGCAAATCCATCGTCATCGTTTTGCCGGACACCGGTGAGCGCTATTTGTCGACCGCGCTGTTCCAGGAGGATTGACCGGCGCAGATTTTGGTTACTGGAAAGGTCGCGGCGATGAAATTATCGGTCAAAAGTCGATATGCCCTCGAGGCGATGCTGACCATCGCCCTGCTGGCCCGGGACGGGAACGTTCCCGTCCCGGTGCGGGATGTCGCGCGCCAACGCGGGATCTCGGAGCGGTTCCTCGCGCAGATCCTGAGCGCGCTGCGCCGGGCCGGTTTGCTGGAGAGTGTGCGCGGCGCACAGGGCGGTTTTTTTCTGGCCCGGACGCCGGATCAGATTGTCGCCGGTGACGTGGTGCGCGCGGTGGAAGGATCGCTGGCGCCCGTCGACTGTGTCGACGTCGCCGACGACGCCGACACAGCTTGTCATCTGCGTGGCCAATGTACGACATTTGGATTGTGGCGGGAGGTCACGGAGCGGATCAACCAGACGCTCGACCGCGCTTCGCTGGCCGATTTGCTCAGGTGCGCGTCCGGGGCGGAGCGGGGGGAGGCGGCTTTATGAAGCTTTCGACCGCCGGGCGATACGGGCTGCGCGCGCTTTTGGACCTGGTCGCGAATCACCGCGGCGAGGCGGTCTCGCTGGCCGCGATCGCCGCGCGGCAAGGGGTGTCGGCCGGGTATTTGGAGCAGATGTTTTCCACATTAAAAAAAGCCGGGTTGGTGCACAGCGCGCGCGGGAGTCAGGGCGGGTACCATCCCGCGGCGGGCTTGGCGGACCGGACGGCCGGCGAGATCCTGCGGGTGCTGGAGGGCGAGCTGCGCATCGTCGAAATGCCCGACCGCGAGGGGGGCGAAGATCCCATTCAGCGGTGTCTGCGGGAGCAGTTGTGGGACGCGCTCGACCGGGGGGTTGCCGCCGTGATCGACGCCAAAACGCTCCGCGAACTGGCGCTGCCGCCGTCGGCCGACACGCGGGACCCATCGAGAGAATATGGAGAGCAAGAGCATGGATGACCAGTCGTTTGGCTTTGACACCTTGCAGCTACACGCCGGACAAACCCCCGACCCGGTGACAGGGGCACGGGCGGTGCCGATTTATCAAACCACCTCGTTTAATTTTCGCGACACCCAACATGCCGAGGATCTGTTCGCGCTGCGCGAGGGCGGGAACATTTACACCCGGATCATGAACCCGACCACCGCGGTCCTGGAGGCCCGCGTGGCCGCACTCGAGGGGGGTGTGGGCGCGCTGGCGGTGGCTTCGGGCTCCGCCGCCGTCACATACGCGATCCTCAATCTGGCGGAAGCGGGCGGCCATGTGGTCGCCGCCGGCACCCTGTACGGCGGCACGTACAGCTTGCTAGCGCACACGCTGCCGCGCTTTGGGATTACGACGAGTTTTGTCGATGCCGACGATCCGGCGGCGTTTCGGGCGGCGATCCGCGACAACACCCGGGCCCTGTTTGTCGAGACGCTCGGCAACCCCGGGCTCAACATTCCCGATTTTCAGGCGCTGGCCGCCATCGCGCATGAGCAGGGTGTGCCGCTGGTGGTCGACAACACCTTTGCCACGCCCTATCTGTTCCGCCCGTTGGCGCATGGCGCCGATATCGTGGTGCATTCGGCGACCAAGTTTTTGGGCGGGCACGGGACCTCGATCGGCGGCGTCATCGTCGATGGCGGGCGCTTTGATTGGGCCGCGGCGAAGCGCTTTCCCCAGTTCACCCGGCCGGCCCCGGGGTACCACGGCATGGTCTTTGCGGAAGCGCTGGGGGCACAGGCGTACATTGCCCGCGCGCGCGTGACGTTGCTGCGGGACACCGGCGCCTGTCTGTCGCCATTCAATGCCTTTTTGTTGTTGCAAGGGTTGGAGACCTTGTCGCTGCGGATGCAAAAACACACCGCCAACGCTGAGCGCGTGGCGGCGTATCTCGCGGAACACCCGCAGGTGGAAGAGGTCCATTACCCCGGGCTTCCCGGCAATCGTTACCACGAATTGGCGCAAAAATACCTGCCCAAAGGCGCGGGGGCGATTTTGACGTTTGAGCTCAAGTCCGCACGCGGCGACGCGGCCGCGATCGCCGCCAGCAAACAGCTGATCGACCGGTTGCGGATCTTTTCACATCTGGCCAACCTGGGCGACGCGCGCTCGCTGGTGATTCATCCGGCGTCGACGACGCATTCCCAGTTGTCGGCCGAGGCGTTGCGGGCGGCCGGCGTGACGCCCGGCCAGATCCGCCTGTCTGTGGGGATTGAAGATGTGGAGGATCTGCTCCGCGACCTGTCGCAGGCGATGGACGGGATCGGGTGAGCGGACGCGTTCGCGCGTATCTAAAATCCGCCCCCCGCTCTCGTTGCGTGACCTTAGCGGATGGTTACCAGCTCATACGCGCGTGAACCCACACCGACTTTCTCGGCATGCTCCAGGCAGGTCTTCCACTCGGCCTCCGGCCGCGAGTTGCGGAAATGGTCCCGGTGATCGACAAAGCCCGGGCGCGCCAGGTTGTCCGACAATTGGCTGCCCGGCATCGGCTCGGCGGCCAGACAGACGTCAACACAGGCCTGGTCCAGCGCCAGGGGGTCGAAAGAGGCGAACATGCCCTGGTCGGGCAGGATCGGCGCGTCGTTCTCGCCATGACAGTCGCAGTTGGGCGAAATGTCCTGCACCAATGAGATGTGAAAGTGCGGGCGGCCGTCCAGCACCGCTTTGGTGTACTCCGCCATGCGGCGGTTGAGATCGGCGTTGGCGGCGTTTTCCGTAAAGCGGATCGCGTCAAAGTTGCACGAGCCGATGCAGCGCCCGCAACCGACACAGTTGACGTGGTTGACGGCCATCTTGCGTGTCACCGGGTCGAAATCCAGGGCGTCGTTCGCGCACTCGCGCAGGCAGCGTTTGCAGCCGGTGCACAGTGCCGCCTCAATCGTCGGCTTGCCGTTGCGGTGTTGGTCTTTTTTGCCCGCCCGCGAGCCACAGCCCATGCCGATGTTCTTGATCGCGCCGCCAAACCCGGTCAGCTCGTGTCCTTTGAAGTGGGTCAGGCTGATAAAAATATCCGCGTCCATGATGGCGCGCCCGATTTTGGCTTCCCGCAGGACCTCGCCGCCGACGATGGGGACGGTGATGTCGTCGGTGCCTTTGAGCCCGTCGCCGATCAGGATGGGGCAACCGGCCGACAGCGGGGAAAAGCCGTTTTCCCAGGCGCATTCCAAATGCTCGAGCGCGTTTTTGCGGCTGCCGGGATACAGGGTGTTGCAGTCGGTCAGGAAAGGCTTGCCGCCCAATTCCTTGACGACGTCGGCGATGGCTTTCGCGTAATTGGGGCGCAAAAAGCTGAGATTGCCCAGCTCGCCGAAATGCATCTTGATGGCGACAAACTTGCCTTGCATGTCGATCTGGCCGATGCCCGCGGCGCGGACCAGTTTTTTGAGTTTGACCGCCAACCCGTCGCCAAAAGCGATGGTGCGGAAGTCTGAGAAGTATACTTTGGATGTGGTCATTTTTCTTTCTACTCTCCTATGCGTGTGATCGATGGGGCCTCGGGTGTGTACGCGCGGCTGTCCCCGGGGACAGCCGTCGCTGTGGGTCAGCCGTTCTATTATACGATATAGGTCGCGGCGTGTTCCTGTCGTATAATCTAACAAAAAGGGAGGTGCCGTATGGCAGTGTGGAACAAGCGGTTTGTCCGCACCTATAAACAATCGGGGTTTTCCGGCAGCTTTCAGATCTGGGTAGACCGGGAGACCGGTGTCAATTACCTTTACGCCGCGTCCGGCTATGCCGGCAATCTGACGGTGCTGCTCGATCGCGACGGCAAGCCGGTCGTCACACCTGTCGACGGCACGGGCTGGCCGGAGGGCGGTTACCGATGAGCCGGGCGGCCGCGCGCATCGCGACCGGGAAGGGAGACCGCCGTTGCCACCACTGAGTTTGCTGATCAAACCCGCCTCGGGAAATTGCAATTTGCGGTGCGGGTACTGCTTTTATCACGATCTCACCGCGCACCGGGAAACCCCGTCCTACGGGATGATGGCGCACGCGACGCTCGAAACCCTCGTCCGCAAAGCACTGGCTTTTGCGGACGGGAGCTGCACTTTCGCGTTTCAGGGCGGCGAACCGACCCTGGCGGGGCTGGATTTTTACCGCGCGCTCATCGCGTATGTGGAACAGCATAACGTTAAAAAGGTCGCGGTGCGGTACGCCATCCAGACCAACGGCATGGTGATCGACGCCGAGTGGGCGCGGTTTTTTCAACAACACGGCTTTCTGGTGGGCTTGTCGCTGGATGGTCCTAAGGCCATCCACGACGCGCAACGGGTCGACGCGACCGGCGGGGGATCCTGGCGCCGTGTCATCGACGCGGCGCGGCGTATGGACGCGGCGGGGGTGGATTACAACATCCTGACGGTGGTCACCAATCAGGTGGCGCGCCATGTGCGCCAGGTCTACGCGTTTCTAAAAAAGAACGGCTTCCGCTACCTGCAGTTTATCCCCTGCCTGGACCCGTTGGACCGTGCGGACGCGGCGTCGGAAACCGCGTTGACCGCTGAGCGCTACACTTACTTTCTCAAGGCATTGTTTGATTTGTGGTACACGGATCTGATGCGTGGAGAGAGGGTCAGCATCCGTGATTTTGAAAACTGGGTCGGAATGTGCGCGGGCCGGCGGCCGGAATCGTGCGGGATGTCCGGCGTTTGCAGCTGCCAGTTTGTGATCGAGGCCGACGGGAGCGTATTCCCGTGCGACTTCTATGTGCTGGATCGTTATCGCATGGGCCAGATTGCCGATCTCGGATTTGACGAATTGGCGGCGGCCGCGCCGACCCGTCGGTTCATTGAGGAATCTTTGCCGGTCGACGCGGCATGTGATGTGTGTGAATGGGTTTCGATTTGCCGTGGCGGCTGCCGGCGGTATCGCGAGCCTTTTGTCGACGGCAAACCGGGGCTGAATCGTTTTTGTGATTCCTATCGTGCTTTTTTCACGTACGCGTTGCCACGCATGCACGAGCTGGCGCGCCGTTTCGTGCGGTAACCCGGGCGCCCGCCCAGATGGCGGCGAAAGGAGAGCGGATGTGAGCAGCGCAAAGGATGCGAAAAAGAGGCCGAACATCGTGGTCATTTTGGCCGATGACATGGGGTTCAGCGACATCGGTTGCTATGGTTCGGAGATCCACACCCCCCATCTGGACGAGCTGGCGCGCAATGGCGTCCGCTTTTCGCAAATGTACAACAACGCCCGCTGTTGCCCGACACGCGCTTCGCTGTTGACCGGGCTGTACCCGCACCAGGCCGGCGTCGGCCATATGACGACCGACCTGGGGGTTGTCGCGTATCAGGGATGTTTGCGCACGGACTGCGTCACCATCGCCGAAGCGCTCGGCCGCGCCGGGTACCGCACCGGGATGAGCGGCAAATGGCATGTGGGCGGCGACTATGGGATGACCGGGCGCGCCAACTGGACGCCGGGCGACGCTCGGCACCCCGTCCCCTGGGAGCGCGGGTTCGAACGGTTTTTCGGCACGCTGGACGGCGCCGGCAGTTATTTTAACCCGCACACCCTGTATCGGGATGGCGAAGAAATCGCGGTGGGCGCCGATGAAGAATTCTATTACACCGACGCGATCAGCGACCACGCGGTCGATATGGTGGAGACGTTCCACACTGCCGCGGAGCCTTTCTTTTTGTACGTCGCCTACACCGCGCCGCATTGGCCGCTGCACGCGCTGCCCGATGAGATCGAAGCGTACCGCGGGCGCTACCTTTGTGGTTGGGATGAGATTCGCGCCGCCCGCCATCGGCGCCTGATCGACGCGGGGCTGATCGACGCGTCGTGGGCGCTGTCGCCGCGGGACGCGGATTCCCGGCCGTGGGCGGAAGTGGAAAACCCCGAATGGGAAGACCGGCGGATGGCGGTCTATGCCGCGCAAATCGACCGCATGGACCAGGGCATTGGCCGCATCCTGGACAGCCTCCACCGTTTGGGCATCGCGGAAGACACGCTGGTGATGTTTTTGTCTGACAACGGCGGTTGCGCTGAATTGCTGGCTGAGAGCGGGTGGATCATGGATTACGTGGCGCCGACCCGCCGCGGTGAACCGGTGATCCCCGGCAACGATCCCACCCGCATGCCGGGCGGAGAAGACACATATATGAGCTATGATCTGCCCTGGGCGAATGCCAGCAATTCGCCGTTCCGGCTGTTTAAACATTGGGTTCACGAGGGTGGAATTTCCACGCCGCTGATCCTCTCCTGGCCGCGTGCCGTGGCAGGTTCAGGCCGGATTGTGCATACCCCTTGCCATGTGATTGACATCATGGCCACGTGTCTGGACGCCGCCGGCGCTGCGTACCCCGCGCGCTTCAACGGGCAGGCGATCACCCCACTGGCGGGGGAAAGCATGCTGGAATGGCTGGCGGACGGGAACACACAGCGGCAGCGGCCGATTGTGTGGGAGCACGAAGGGAATTGCGCGGTTCGCAGCGGCGATTGGAAGCTGGTGCGCAAATATCCGGGGGATTGGGAATTATATGATATGGCGAACGACCGCACCGAACTGCGCGATCTGGCCGCCGCGCAACCGCGGCGGGTGCGGGAGTTGGCGGCGATATACCGCGAATGGGCGTCGCGGTGCGGCGTGGTCGATTGGGATGAATGGTCGTGGCGGCGAGCCGGTGAGCCGGGATGAAACCGGTGGGGTTGCCGACCGAATATCCATCGTGAGAATTAAAAAAACCTCAGGAGGAAGCCAAGATGAAAAGCACCAGAGACCTGACCGCGAAACTGCCGGACGGCACCCCGTTCGAATTCTGGGAAGAACCGCGTGTGTACGATCGCGAGCTCCATGTCGACGGGCGGACGGGCACCGACGATGGGGACGGCTCCGCCGCGCGCCCGCTGCGCACCATCCAGGCCGCGGCGCAATTGGCGACCCCCGGCACGCGGGTGCGGATCCACGCCGGTACCTACCGTGAAACCGTCCAGCCGGCGCGCGGCGGGGAGAGCCCCTCGCGCATGATCACGTATGAACCCGCCGGTGACGGCGAGGTCATCGTCAAAGCCTCGGTCGAAGCCAGGCGGTTCCGCCCGAGTGAGGGCTGGAGCTTCGCGCGGGCCTTTGCTTCCGAACAGGACATCCCCCGCGGCCTGCGCATCTGGGAAATCGAACTCGACCCCGAAGATTTCAAGGGCTATAACCCGTTTTGCGCCGTCAACATCATTCACGACCGCCTTTATATCGAGTATGGCAAAACGGATATGACCAGCTATCTCAATCGCCGCGGCATGGTTTTTGTCGATGGCGAGCCGATGCGCCAGGTCGCGTTGTTCAATCTGTTGGCGACGACCGAGAACGCGTACTGGGTCGAAGCCAATGGGCAAAAGATACATATCCGGCTGGCCGGCGACGGCGATCCCGCGCGCCACGTGATCGAATTGACCAACCGCGAGCAGTGTTTTGCGCCGCGCGAGCCTTTCTTGTCCTATATCCACGTGCGCGGCATCACCTTCGCGCACGCCGCGATGGGTTGTCCCGTGCCGCAACGCGGGGCGATTTCCTGTTACCGCGGTCACCATTGGCTGATTGAGGATTGCCTGATCGACTGGAGCAACGCGGTGGGGATCGATTGCGGAAACGAGTGTTGGCACCATGAGCCCATCGAAGGCCAGGTGTTGGGCTATACCATCATCCGCCGCAACATCATCCGTGACGCGGGCGTCTGCGGCATCGCGGGCATTGTCAACCGCAATCTGCTGATCGAGGACAACCTGATTGAACGCACCGGCTGGCAACGGATGGAGCTGTCCTGGGAGGCGGCCGGGATCAAACTGCACCACGCGGTGGACGCGCTCATCCGCCGCAATGTCATCCGCACGTGTTATGGGTGCGACGCGCTGTGGCTGGATGTGGGCAATGAAAACTGCCGGATTACGTCCAACCTGATGCTGGACGGGATCGATTCGCGCGAACACTTTTTCCTCGAGGCCAGCCGGGACAGCGAAAACCTCGTTGACAACAACATCCTCTGGAATGTCGAAGGTCGTTACGACCGCAGTAAAATAACCGCGGCGGCCGGGTCTTCGGGGTGGTATAAACTGAGCGAAGCCGGCGAGAGCAAAAACGGGTATGGGATCTATCTCGAAGGAACCGATCACACGCGGATGGTCAATAATCTGATCGGGCGTTGCCATTACGCGGGCTTTTTCGGCAAACCGGTGCCGTTCCGGATCACGCGAATGAAACGGGGCGGGACGACCCGCGACAGCAAGTTTTTCAACAATCTGTTTTATCACTGTGGCGAGGCGGCGATCATCATGCCGACCGCCCATAACACGTGTGACGGCAACGCCTACGCCCGGATGCCGGGCGGGTTCTTGCGTGTCATGTATCCTGAGCCCGAGATGTGCCTGGACCTGCCGGCGTGGCAGGAGTTTTGCGGATTTGATCTGTGTGGCAGCACGCCCGACCTCGACATCGACATCGACACCGCCGCGTTGACGATGGCGGTCACGATCCGCGGGGAGCTGTCCGAAGTGGCGGCCGACCCGGCGGTCGAGACGGATTTTTTTGGCGCGGCAACCGGCAAAAGACGCGTGCCGGGCCCAATCGGACAGCTCGACGGGTACACGATGCGGTTCTCGATTGACCCGCGCCAGCGCGGGTAGGCTGCCGGGATCCGGGCCGCCGGGCGGTGACCAGGCTACTGTGGGGATATGACATGTGAAGGCGGAACGCCTTTATAACGCTTAAATACTTTGCTGAAGTAGAAAGCATCGTCAAACCCGCAGCGGACCGCGACTTCTTTGATCGAGAAGCCGCCGCTGATCAGGAGATTTTCCGCGTGATCGGCGCGGATGCGATTGAGGTAATCCTGGACGCACGTGCCGGTCTCCTCCCGAAACAACGTGCCGAAATAGGACGGGTTGAGTCCGACATGGCGGGCGAGTCCGACGACGCTGATTTTCTCGGCGAATTGCTCATGGAGCAGGCGCAACGCTTTTTGGACATGGGCATTGGCATGGTCCGTATGCTCCGGGTCGAACAAAAAAGTGAAATAGATATGCAGAATCTGCAAGAGCAACGCGCGTACAAGAATCCGGTAACCGGGCCGCTTTCGCACCCACGCCGTGTTGATGTCGCGATACAGATCGAGCAGGTCCTCGCGTAAACCGATCTGTATATGGGGAGGGAAGGGCAGCGGGAGGTGTTGTCCTTTCAGATCGGTCAATTGCAGGTTGCAGGCGTACAGCCGCATCGGTTGTTGGGGATCCACCCGGCCTTGGCGGGTGCCGCCGCGGGGGACACAAATCAGGTCTCCCGGGCCGCACGCGTACCGGGTGCCATTGACCGTATAAGCACCGTGGCCGCCGAATACATAAGTTAAATCAATAAATGAAATGGTTGTATGCCGCATGTTCCAGGCGGGCGTGCAGTGGCGGCAGACAAAATAGCGCAGATCGGGTACCAGATCGTCATACAGCATCGAGAACCGTCCTTTCACAACACGTGTAAAGCGGGCCTGCTAACTAGAATAATTACATGCAATCTCGCTTCTGTCCATATGCGCAAGATTTTCTAAATCGTATGATGAGCGTATACCAGACTGTATACACGAAGAGAGGAGACATCAGAAATGAGTAAAACAAAGACTCGTATTGGTTTGCTGTTGGTCATGACCCTGCTGATCGGATTGATCGCCGGATGCGGACCGACTGCCAGTACAACGACGCCGCCGGGGACAACCCCAAAGGCTACAACCGCCCCGGGAGTCACCCCCACCGGGCCTCTTGCCAGTAATTTGAATGCGCCGGGGCAACTGCCGGTCTGCAAAGAGACCGAAACCATCCGTGTCCTCATTTCCCAAAGCCCCCACGTCCAATCTTACAAATACGGTGAGAACAAACTCACCACCTTTTTGCAGGATCGGACCAACGTTATCATCGAACATATCTTGTATCCCGAGGCCGATGCCCAGACCAAACTCAATATCGAGCTGTCGACCGGCGGGGATCTGGGCGACCTGATCCTGATTCAGATGGATCGCGCCATGCTCGCCACCTATGGCGGTCAGGGCGTTTTGCTGGCGCTCAACGACCTGATCGAAGAGTATGGCTTCCTGATGAAGCAATTGCTGGACAGTGACGCGAGCGCGATGGCCAAAATCACCGCTCCGGACGGCAATGTCTACGCTCTCCCTTCGGGTGGGCTCAACAGCATCATCCCCAACGCGTATGCAATGCGCCATTGGATTCACACGGGCTTTTTGGCCAAGTATGAAGCCGCCACCGGGAAAGGCATGCCTACCACCACCGACGAATACTTCGACTATATGAAGTGGTGTAAAGAAAACGATCCCAACGGCAATGGCGCCGCGGACGAAGTCGGCTGGACGGGCTCCGAAAAGACGGCCGTCTGGTACGCGCGCCCGACCTGCTTCCTGATGAACGCCTTCACGCTGACCAATCAGGACGGCTATTATCAGAAAGACGGCAAAATCAACTGTGCCATGATCGAGGATGGGTACCGCGAAGGCCTGAAATACCTCAACAAGATGATGGAAGCGGGATTGATGGACGAAAACTACCCGAGCAACGACGAGAACGCGATCAAGACGTTGCTGGCGTTGGAAGACGGCGAAACCGTCGCGTCTGTCACGTGCGGCGGCATGCACAATGCCGCGACCGATCACGCGGTACGCTTCAAATACGAAATTGTCCAGCCGCTCAAAGGCCCCGAGGGGTTTGTGAATTCGTTCTACGATCATTACTCCACGGGCGTCGCTCCGGGCAAAGCGACCATCCCCGCAGCGACCAAAAAAGCCGATGTGGTCATGGCCTGGATGGATAGCAACTACGATCCGGAAGTCAAACTGCGCGACCGGTACGGCGAGAAGGATGTCGATTGGATCGTTCCGCCCGCGGGCACCAAAGCCATTGACGGCGGACCGGCGACACATACCGACATCAATTCCCAGTGGAACGTTCCGACGTACTCCCATTGGTTCACCTCCGGCCCGGGCATGTGGGCTCAGTACAGCGGCGCGACCTGCGCACCGCAACCCGAGACCGACAAAAACGGCAACCGGATCTATGACCTGGAGTATTTCCTCTACGAGGCCGCGCGCCTGTATGAAAACTACGTCATCCCTTGCTCCGTGCCAAATTTCTTCTTTGACCAGGAGACCGCGGTGAAGTGCAACGAGTGGAAGACCAACATCGACGACTATGCGCGCTCGGCGATCACCGACTTCATTTTCGGCAACCGTGACATTGACAGCGATGCGGATTGGGACGATTATGTGGCCCAAGTCAAGAGCTATGGCCTGGACGATTATCTGGCGACCATGCAGACAGACTTTGACGCCAACTGGAAAGGTTCCTTGCCCAGCGTTTACGAGAAAAAGCCGCAACGCACCGAGTAAAATCAATCGTGCCGGCATGGCCGGATGATGGATTTGGACGGGGCTTTCTCTGGAAAGCCCCGTTTTCTTATCCTCCTTTTTATCCCGATCTGCTAAACTGGAGTTGAGTTTTGTTAGCACGCCCGAGACTGGGTGCCGGCGCATGACACGACGTGAGGCTCTCGGCAACAAAAATGGAGAAGTGACAGCTCACACCCCTTTATTGAACGAACATGCGAAAGGAGATCTGAAACATGTCCAACAAAAACGACAACAAAAACGACAACAAGCTGACCACCGCGGCCGGAGCGCCTGTAGTGGACAATCAGAACAGTTTAACCGCCGGCCCGCGCGGCCCGATGCTGTTGCAAGATGTGTGGTTCATGGAAAAATTGGCGCATTTTGACCGTGAGGTCATCCCCGAGCGGCGCATGCATGCCAAGGGCTCGGGCGCACACGGCGCCTTCACCGTGACACATGACATCACCCACTATACCAAGGCGAAGGTATTTTCCGAAATCGGCAAAAAGACCGATATGTTTGTGCGCTTTTCGACCGTCGCCGGCGAACGTGGCGCGGCCGACGCGGAGCGCGACATCCGTGGATTTGCCATGAAATTCTACACCGAGGAGGGCAACTGGGATCTGGTCGGCAACAACACGCCGGTTTTCTTTTTGCGCGATCCCCTCAAATTCCCCGATCTCAACCGCGCGGTCAAACGCGATCCACGCACCAACCTGCGCAGTGCCAAAAACAATTGGGATTTCTGGTCTTCGCTGCCGGAGGCGTTACATCAGGTGACCATCACGATGAGCGATCGCGGCATTCCCCTGACGTATCGTCATATGAACGGATACGGAAGCCATACCTATAGCATGGTCAATGCCGCGAATGAGCGGGTATGGGTCAAGTTCCACCTCAAAACACAACAAGGTATCCGCAATCTGACCGATGGCGAAGCCGAAACCATCATCGCCGCGGACCGTGAAAGCCACGGGCGCGACCTGTATGACAGCATCGAGCGGGGCGAGTACCCGCGCTGGACGATGTTTATCCAGGTCATGAGCGAGGAGCAGGCGGAGAAGATGCCCTACAATCCGTTTGATCTCACCAAAGTGTGGTACCAGGGCGAATTCCCGTTGATCGAGGTGGGATATTTCGAGCTGAACCGCAACCCGGAGAATTACTACCTGGATGTCGAGCAAGCGGCCTTTAACCCGGCCAGCATCGTCCCGGGTATCGGCTTCTCCCCGGACAAGATGCTGCAAGGCCGGCTGTTCTCTTATGGGGACGCGCAGCGGTACCGACTGGGAGTCAACCACCACCAGATCCCGGTCAACGCGCCGCGTTGCCCGGTGAACAGCTATCACCGTGACGGTCAGATGCGGGTGAACGACAATGCGGGCAGCACGATCGGTTACGAGCCGAACAGCTATGGCGCCTGGCAGGAGCAACCCGCGTTCCGCGAGCCGCCCTTGGCGATTCGCGAAGCCGCCGACCGGTGGAACTTCCGCGAAGACGATGACGATTATTACACGCAACCCGGCAAGCTGTTCCGGATGATGACACCCGAACAACAGCAGGTTTTATTTGAAAACACCGCGCGCAACATGGGAGACGCGCCGGACGAGATCAAGAAACGCCACATCGGGAACTGCTTCCGGGCGGATCCCGCGTATGGCAAAGGAGTCGCGGACGCGTTGGGACTGACAATCGAGTAAACCCTTTACCACTTGCCCCGGCACAATCGTGCCGGGGCAAGTGGCAACTCGAAAGGAGGCGCCTGCATATGCCGGTACGAAGCATACGCAAGATCATCACCGCCACCACGGAAAAAGTCGGCGCGGGCGAACTTGAGATGCTCCGTTTGATCGGACCATCGCTCGCCGAGCTGTTCGATCCGTTCCTCTTACTGTATGTGTTTGATTACGAACACCCCGAGCAATACGCCAAAGGGATCCCGTGGCATGCCCACCGCGGGCTGGAGACCATCACGTATCTTTTCCGCGGTGATTTGCGGCATGTCGACAGCCTTGGCAACAGAGGGCGTATTCTCGACGGCGGTTGCCAATGGATGACGGCCGGCAGCGGGATCATGCACCAGGAAATGCCGCGCCCGCTCGGCGAGCCAGAGGCGGAAAAAGAGAGCCTGCCGGATCGCGTGGACCGGATATCAGGCGTGCAGCTGTGGCTCAATATGCCCTCCCAACACAAGTGGGCGGCGCCCGGGTCTGTCGATGCCGCGGCCAAAAGCATCCCGGTCGTCAAGCAGGGCGCCGATACAATCAAGGTTCTTTCCGGGCAGTACGCCGGGCAGACCGGCCCGTTCACAGGTGAATACGTGCGGCTGCTCTTCCTGGATGTGACACTGGGCCCGGATCGCCGCTGGGCGCTGGAGACCAGGCAAAATGACAATGTGTTTGTCGCCGTTCTGCGCGGGGCCGGATGGTTTGATGAAACCGGCAGCGAACGGATTGAATCGCGGCAAGGCGTGCTTTTTCACAAGGGCGACGAGCTGATCGCGCGGGCGGACCGGGAAGGAATACACTTTTTGGTGTTCGCCGCGCAATCCTTGCGTGAACCCATTGCCTGGCACGAAAACATTGTGATGAATTCGGACGAGGAACTCTCTCAAGCCATGCGCGAATTGCGCCAGGGAAAGTTTATCCGGTAGGAGGCTACAGCGCGTGCGTCCCCCTAGGGAGTTTTTGGCAGTCGCCCGGCAGATACAGCGCGAAATGGTCAACGATCGCCGGCGGCTCCATCGCCACCCGGAGGTCGGGAATCAGCTTGATAAGACGGTGCGTTATGTCGCCGCGCGCCTGGGCGCGATGGGTGTTACGATCCGGGAGGGATTCCCGGCGGGCCTGGTGGCCACCATCGGCGGCAAACAAAAAGGTCCCGCCATCCTGTTGCGCGCGGACATGGACGCGCTGCCGATTCGTGAGCAAAGTGGATTGCCTTTTGCGGCGACCAACGGCAACGCGCATGCTTGTGGCCACGATTTGCATACAGCCATGTTGCTGGGCGCGGCCCGCATTTTGAAGGGATATGAAAACCAGTTGCCCGGGACGGTCATACTGGCGTTCCAGCCGGATGAAGAAGGGATGACGGGCGCCGCGTCCATGATCGACGCCGGTTTACTGGACCGCCCGCGTGTAGAGGCGGCGATCGGGATGCACGTGTTAGCTGGGCATCAGGAGCAAGGGGTCCTTTTTGTGTCCGAGGGTCCGGTCATGGCGTCGTCCGATCGCTTCCGCATCCGGTTGCGCGGCCGGGGCGGTCATGGCGCGTCGCCGCAAGATACCATCGACCCGATACAAGCCGGTGTCCATGTGCATCTGGCATTACAAGGGATCGTCGCGCGTGAAAACGATCCCCAAAACCCCTTGGTGATCACAGTGGGTACGTTTCAGGCCGGGAGCACTGCCAATGTCATCCCGGAAGAGGCGGAACTGACCGGTACGGTGCGCACGTTGGATACCCGCGTGTGTCATTTTGCGCGAACCCGCGTAGAAGAAATCGCGCAAACGACCGCGTCGGCATTTCGCTGTACTTGCGAAGTCATCTGGGAAAGCGCAGTCCCTGCTTTGGTCAACGACCCGGCGTTGACAGAGAGGGTGCGTAAATGGATCACTCCCGTCGCACGCGAGGTATGTACCATGCCCCCGGTCATGGGCTCCGAGGATTTCGCGTGGATCGCGCGGCAAGTGCCATCGGTATTCATGTTTTTAAGTGCGGGTGAACCGGATGCCCAAGGACAGGTTTACCCCGGCCACCACCCGCGTGTCCGCTTTAGCGAAAACGCGTTGTCCTATGGCGCGGCTGTTATGGCGTCGTGCGCCGCGAATTGGCTGGCTGAATCCGGATCGTAAAAAAAGGGGCAGACCCATGCCATACGCGTGCGCGTACACATGAAAATCTGCCCGAACCCGTCAATCTCCTAAATACACACCCTGGCTGATCAGAACATCCCGCAAGACGTTGGTATCGAGCGCTCGCGGCGCTACGCCTGCCTTGGCGGAAAGGGCCGCGGCCGCCCCCACCGCTTCTCCCTGTGCCATGCAGGAAACCGTATTACGGGTGGACATATGCGCGTCAAAATCACTGGTGATCATGCGACCGGCTACCAACAACCCATCAATCTGTTTGGGGAGCAACGCACGATAGGGGAGACCGTAGCAACCGGCATTCTTAATCATGATCCGTGGTGCTGAATCATGGAATCCATATAGCATGACTTCGTCATCAAAGCGGGTGCAATTGACGATCTCTTCCAGAGAGATGTCGTACTCACACTCGACACAGCGTGTATATCGAACGCCAGCGCTGGCCGGAGTCCAGTATACGCGCGCGCTTTCAAAACCGGGAATATGCTCGCGCAACATGCCAGCAAGCGTATGCACTTGTTTACGCAATTTGATTTCAGCATCGGTCAGGATGACCGTGTCCGTCGCGTCGATCGCCGGCAAGGAACAAGAGTTGATGTAGGAGTAGTCACCCTCATAACGGGAGACGCCAAGCGGGCCCCACATCCCCGT
>CAYZME010000004.1:35416-47311 GCA_964479435.1 uncultured Oscillospiraceae bacterium | reverse complement strand
TCAAGAACCATGACGGTTACGGCGGTTGAGCGGCCCGCGCGCAAGCTGATTCTCATGCGTTCAACAAAAGCGACCGACTACTTTTCGTACTGTGAAGAGATGGGTTGCGAGTGGGAAGGAATGTTTAACAGCATTGCGGAAAAATTTGACACGGCGGCCCTCTTAACCCTGCCACAGAATCTCATGACCCCCGGCACGGGCGATACGGCTTCGGGTGTGGAAGTGCCGCTTGACTACAAGAAGCGCGTACCGGCAAAGTGCGAGGAGATCGAATTGCCGCCCTGCACCATGCTTTATTTTCAAGGCGCGCCGTTCGCAGATGAAAACGACTTTGGCGTAGCAATCGGAACTCTATGGGAAATGATGGCGACGTATGACCCATCACCATTTGGTTGGCAATATGCCCCCCGGCTCGCCCCGTATTTCAACTATGGAACATTAGCCAAGGTGGGGGCCAAGATGGCACGCCCTGTTGGAAAAATAATTTGAATTTTTTGCCCCCGCTGCACTTTGCACGGACAGCCCCCGCAAAAGGTGTCGAATCTACTGGATTCGACACCCTCTTTTTCACTGCGATTTTGCTATTTTTTTTTACACGGCCCGCTGGGAAAAGAAAAGCCCGGCGGCGGTGAACCGATCACCGCCGCCGGACCATACCGTGTGAGGTCTAGAATGATTGTTTCTTCTTTTTGCGCTGGATCACGGCTGCCAGGCTCGCCAGCAGGAATAAAGCAAGCGCGGCCACGGGCACGCGGACACCGATTTCGCCGGTAGGCGGGAGATTGTCCCCGGGAATCTCACCCGCGCCACTGTTACCGCTGCCGTTGCCATTGCCAGACCCCGTAGAGGAGCCGTTGGATCCGGATTCGTCACCACTCGCGGCACCCGCGATGGTCAGCGTCGTGCCCACGGTCGCGTCGGTAAAGCTGAATTCGATATCCAGTTTTCCCGTTTCCAGTGCGTTGAGATAAGCTGGAGTGAGCGTGATCACAACGCTGCCGGCGAGTGCGGAATAATCGGACGCGTCCAGCGGCGCGCCATTGACACCAACGCCCAGGAACTGGGACAAATCCGCGTCGATGACAAATCTTGCGCCTTCCGCACTGCCTTGGGTCCAGGTGCCATTGGCGCCCTCCGTGATCTGATAGGTATACGTCACCAGCATCGGGATTGTCTCTGTCCCCATCAGGTATCCGCAAACCGTGCATTCGCGGTGCTTGCTGCCGGCGGATGTTTCAGTCGCTTCTACATCGATGATCCAGTCGCTGAGCTTGTGATAATCACCCCAGCCCGGATAGCCGCATTCACAGACACGCCAATGACGATTCGCGTCGGCCGACCACTCGTCCGGGTACGCGTGTTCATGCGCCGGCCCTGTAGCCGGGATCGCCTGTGTATCGAGGATTTCTCCACAAATTGTACATTCCTTGTGCTTGCTGCCATCGGCATCTGCCGTGGCCCACTGATCGATGATCCAATCACCGGGTACATGCTCATGGTTGGCCGGAATGGTCTGCTCTTCCCGATACGCGCAATCACTGCAGGCTCTGCTTCTAAGCCCATCCTGCGCCGCGGTTGCCGGCACGTCGATGGCCCATGCACTAAAATTGTGGGCTTCAAAATAATCGGTGGCGCCACAGTCGCACATATACCAGTGTTCATATTTGTCGAAGAAGTGGTTGTCAAACATGCCGCTACATTGATCACAGCGGCCACAGCTGCTGCAAATGTAAGCGCTGTATTCGCACAGATTATGACATTCGGCGCAGATTTCGACGCAATGCTCGCACTGGCCACAACCGCTGCCGCAAATCAGCGCGCAATTGGAGCAATGACTGCCACAGTTTTGACAAATATCGGCACAGTGTTCGCAAAGGTGGCAGGTGTCACACATCTCAGCACAGGCATCGCAATGGTCTCCGCAATCCACGCAAATGATGGCACAGTCCGCGCATAATTGGCAGGAATCGCAGAATGCGTCTGCACAATCCGAACAGGTCCCCAAGCAAGAGACGCAGATCAGTGTGCAATTTTCCGCACATAAGCCGCAGTCGGGGCAAATATAATTACACACGGAGCAAAAATATCCGCAATCCAGGCAAATATCGGCACAATCTTCGCAATGGCCACAGGACTCGCACAATTGCGCGCATTCATCGCAACGGTCGCCGCAATCGGGACAGACGGTTACACAGGACGAGCATTTTTGACAGTCCTCACAAAAACCGGTCGCGCAATCGCTGCACACCGTCCCGCAATCGAGACAGACTGCCACACATGCATCACAACGCTCGCAATCAAAACAGAAGCTTTCGGAGCACGCGGAGCAGTGTTCGCCACACTCAGAGCAAATGTAGGCGCAGTCTGAGCATAAGCCGCAACTCTCACAAAATCCGTCTGTACAATCGGCGCAAGTTCCGCAACTGGAACAGAGCTGTATACCCAGGTCTTCTACGCATTGCATACAGTAAGCGCCGCAGCAATCGACGAATTCGACACAATCGCCGCACAGTAGGTGATCTTCACAAAAAGCACTGGCACACTCAGAACAGGCGCTTTCGCAATCGGAACAAACCAACGCGCAATTAGCGTCACGATAACATGAAAGGCAAGGCGAGTCGGCACAAAAAACACACACCCAGCAATCGGGGCAATACAGATCTCCGTTACACTCCGAACACCACCCGCACACAGGGCAACGGGCATCATAACAATTGGCACACAAACTGCAGTTTTCGCTCGCGCATTGGTCGCCACCGTGGCAAGTGCCACATTCGTTGCACCCCTGGCACCAGCTCATGCCGGCGCAATTGGCGCATTGTCCGCAACTGTGACAGAGGTCCTCAATGCCATACGCGCCGCAATCGGTACACAATTCACAGTTGGAGCAAATGCCGATACATTCATCGCAGCGCATACAGTCGCCGCAATGGTCCAAACCGAAATCAGCACAGTTGCCGCATTCCGGGCAATGATTGTCAGAGTAACAGTTGCCATCGGCATACGCGCTGCAGCCGCCGCACATGTCACACAGCCAATCATCGTAACGATACGCACCGCAATAAATACAGTCCTGCCCGTCTTCATAGCCGGCATGGACATGTGATTGTGCGGTTGCCGGCACGAGTCCAAGTAACAGGACAAGTACCAACAGGATATTGGCCAACCGGCTATTTCTGAGTTTTCGCATGATCGATCCTCCCGTAGATAAATTGATGAAAGTGCGGACAGGCAAAATTTTTTAACTGACCTGCTTCATATGAGTTTTAGCATACTGCACCCCAAAGCACCCCATGGAATTCCATGGGGTGTCTCGGGGAGCCCTTGTTAAGGCCGCTTTGTAAAGCAACTGTAAGGATTAGAAATCCGGGATAATGAACCGTTGCTCAAGTATATTGGCGGTCAGTTGCGTAATGTTGCCATATCCCGTTTTGTTGAGAATATTGTTGGTATGCCATTCCAGTGTGGTCCGTTTGATCGACAGGCGTTTGGCGATTTCGTGATGTGTGCGCCCACTGACCTTTTCCCGCATGACATCCATTTCTTTGGGGGTAAACGCGTCACTGCGCGCGTCTCCGATCATCAGAAGCGGCGTGTGGTCCGGATAGACCGATTGGCCGGCCATGGTCCGGTCCATAATTGTCAACAGATCATCATCACCGATGTCTTTATACCAAAAACTTTCGCACCCGGCGGCGCGGGCTTTGCGCAGGAAGCTCTCTTCGGGCAAAGAGGTGCAGACGATGATTCTGATGTCCGGGTATGACCTTTTGATTTTTGCCGCCGCTTCGATTCCGTTTTCCCTGTGAGCTGTGTAGACATCCATCAGCACCAAACCGACTTGCCCGCACATACAACACAATTCGGCCAAGGAAGCGTTGGCTATGGTTCGTACGAGTCGGAACCGATTGGCGCCACGCATAACAGCATCTTCCATGATCTGTTGCGCGGTGCGTTGGTCGTCGACGATCAGGACACCGGTTTTTAGAAACATATCCCATCCGCCTTCCTATTTATAACAGCCGCAAGAGCAACTGCACGCCGTTCACATGGAGGACTTTGAGTTGCCCGCCCTGCCGTTCGACTTTGCTGCGCAATGCGCTCAGCCCACTGCCTTCCGATATTTCGCCCGGGGCAGCCTTCCCGTTGTCTGATATGACCGCCACCAAACCGTCTCCCCCCTCGATTTCGACCGTGACCCGATCGGCGTTGCCGTGGCGCACCGCATTCATCACCGCTTCACGCATCGCAGCCAGCAACAATTGGGCCGTATCCTCATTTTCAGGCCAATCCCCTTTTATTTCCACAGCACAACCAAGCAGCGCCGCGATATCAATCAATTCGCCCAAAAGATCCCGGGAAGAATAATCGGTGGCGGCCGCACTGGTTTGCAGTCTTGCGACCACTTCCTCCCAAAGAGTCAGGATGGGCTTAACATCCTCTTCATCATGCGAAAGAAAGTAGCGGCTGGCAAGGATGCAACGCCCAAGCTCACTGTGAATTTTGATTTTCGCGGCCAATATCTCCTCTTCCCGTTTGATATGCACCAGATCGTTGGCAAATTGTTTGAGGCGGATATGCTGCTGCCGCAAGTCGGCGTTGCGGTTGGCGAGTTGCTGTGATAAATGGTAATACTGCGAAATATGGACGGCTGTTGTCTGCCAAAATGTCGTATCCGCAAGCGGCAGCTTGCGCCGGGAAAAGCGCCAGTATTCGCCATTGGCAAGCCTCAGAACCAGGTCGTCTGGGTCTGTGTCACGGAGTAGGTCCGCTTGCTGGTCCAGCTGTTCGAGTTCTTGCCAAAATTCAATGGTACTGCGCAACTCCTTGCCGCTGATTTCTTTAGACAACGCGTACATACGGCGATTGGTAAGAAATGGCAGACCGTCACAATCCGAAAAACACAATCCCGCTGGCAGGTTATCCAAAGCCTCGCGGATCGAGTGGGGTGAAATATTATTTTTCACATATTGGATCAAACCGTGGGCGCGAATGAGCAAAACAGCCAGCGCGATGCCTGATAGCAGCGTGAGCGCCAACCATGGCAAAGAGGCTACCGTTTGCGCCAAACGGCTGGGTGCGCGTTGAACAGCAAGTGCCTGATGATCGTGTTGCAGGCAAAAAAGTGTGAACAAGAGGATGAGCGAGGTGAAAAGAGCCGGCAAGTCGACGCGCTTGAGGGGTCGGCGGTAGACCCACAAAACCATTGCGCAGTGAAGGAATCCGGCCAGCAACACATACAGCCATGAGATGCCAACGGCCCGCACGAGTAAGGGGAGAGATGAAAAAGGCATCATATTAAGCGCTCCCTTTCGTCACAACCCACACAAATTGTTGTTCGCCGCGTTTTTGTGACCTAGCCGCTTCGTTCTCATTCAGGCTGTCCAAATCCTTGTCATCGTCCTGATTTCGATGCGCAGTCCATGATAAATGCAACTGAAACCGGTCTTCGATCTCGATAAGGCTTACGGAGATCATTTGTAATGAAAACAATTCAGCTTCGATCTTTGCTTGAAAACGATCGTACAATTCGATCATATCGGTGATTTGCATCTCACCGGAACTGAGAATTGCCAGTTGGCATTCCACACCATATTCCTCTAGAGAACGTAAAGATTCAGCAAAGCAGCGCGCCAGTTCGATGACCGCGGTCATCTGCTGTCCTTCAGACAATAAAACCAGATGGCTGCGCCGCTTGATGAAGATCCCCAACACACAGATTTCTGTAAGCTGTTGCCGAATCGCCTTGCGGTCGCTCTCCCGGGGACAACCGAGCAACTCTTTGATTCTGGCCAACTGGGGTTGCGTCTGTTGGACCGTGAGCCGGTATAGGCGATTCTGTTCGTCTACCTGTATACGCCTAGACCGGGTTTCGATCTCTTTTTCCATTAGGTCAACACCCTCTTTGAGCTCCTCTTCTGTTTCCTGCAGGGAGGAGATCAAGGATGTGATTGCCCGGATATCTTCACGCCAAATGACATAGCCGCCCTCAATGCCGGCCGCATGGTATAGCGTATGGGAGTCGGTCCGCATGCTTTTTAGAGACGCGAGCTGCCTGATCCAGGCCGGACTCACCGGATTGGCATGGTTGGAACGTATCCGTACATGCCCTTCTCTGTCCGTTATCACCGCCGACAGATCGGAAGCCCGGAAAAAGTCGCTATATTTGACATTGGAAGGCAGGAGTTTGATTTGAATGAAACTCTCCCAGATGGCGGCAGTCAATGCACAGTACAGTACGGTTTTTTCGATAAACATCAGGTTGGTTTGAGCACTTCCCGTCGCGTACAACACCGCATATATAAACCCGGTTCCGATCATGGAAAATGGCAACCAGACCCGCTTGCGCGTGTGCGGGATGTGGCTTTTACGATAAAGCGAACAGAGAGACGCAAACATACATCCGGCGACCCATGCGATCACAAGATAATAAACAGGCCCAAACCGATGGAGTTCACTCCAGTGTTCAATCCCCTCCGGGTACGAAAAAGCCCATTGGTGGCGATCATTGCTCAGAAACAGCAAGATCAGAATCGTCGCCGGTATAAACAAGAGATTATACAAATGTCCAGGCCGCCACTCTTCCGCTTTTCCGAGACAGGTAGCCGCAAAATAACTCAGCAAAGAGATAAAGATCAATGGGATATAGTACGCATACCACAAGAATCGCGAGATCGGTTCGAGGTAATAAAAAACGCCAAATCGGAGAATATGGAGCAGGATCCAAAGCAGCATACAGGCTGCGATTCCCAGTAAATAATTGCGGATATGGCTGTGTAACAGGCGCAGAGATAAAGACAGGCCCCAGGCGATTATCAGACTTCCGTACACAACAAACAGCAGAACAGAAATGGGGGTGGTCAGCAGGGAACCCGTTCCATTCGCCGAGCGAAGCGATCCGGTCGCCAACAAAAGCAAACCGACCAAAACAACAATAACTAATAGACGGCTACGCGACTCGATGATCTTGATCCTTACCCGTTATGCTCTGGATTGGCAGCGGTCCATTTCCTGCGATCTTTGATCGGCACGAACAACCCACCCCAACAGGCCACCCGTTCATAGAATAGTATAGAGAAAGTCTGACAAAGCGTAAAGAAAAGAGAGAAACGACTCTGCTATACTTTGCACATGGTCCAAAATCATTTTGAAAATGCGGGACAGGAGCAGACCCACCGGGTGATCCGCATCGGCGCGCGGGCTCTGGCTGAGTACGTCCACCGAGCGGGCGGTTTGGCATCCGCAAATGTGTCGGACCTGACAGCACAAGATGGGGCCCGGGCGCATCGGCGTTTTTTTGCCACCCTGGGTAAAGACACATCCGCCCAGCAAATCGATACGGAAGCCTATCTTGAGGGCGAGTATGTGCAAGATGGGGTGACATTGACTGTGTCAGGGCGCGCGGACGCCGTCGCCATTTTGGCCGATGAGGATGGAGCGAAAACGCATCGTCAAGTGATAGAAGTCAAGACGGTGCAAGATGGTTGGGACACTGTCGCGGAGGGCGGAGAAAAAGTGCATTGGGCGCAGGCGCTTTTATACGCTTACATGCTCGCCCGTTTACATGATCAGATCCCGGTCCTTCAGGTGTCTTTATACTATATTTCGGTCGAGGGTCAGATCCTGCGTGCGTATGATCGTTCAGTCCGCGATACGGAGCTTTCTTCTTTCTTTGAGCAGACGTGCGCGGCCTATTTGGCGTGGGCAACCCGCTTGTTGCACGATCGACTGGCGCGCGACCGTTCGGCTGTTGCGCTTCGCTTCCCATATCCGGCAACCCGTGCCGGACAGGAGCCGTTTATGCGCCAGGTCCTTGCCGCGATCAAAGGGAAGGAAGCGATGCTGATTCAAGCTCCGACCGGGATTGGCAAGACCATGTCCGCGTTGTATCCCGCGGTCAAGGCCATTGCCCACCATCGCGTGCAAAATGTCTTTTACCTCACAGCCAAGGCTTCCACCCGACAGTCCGCGGAGCAAGCTTTGGATGACATGCGCGCGCAGGGCCTGGTCATGAAGAGTATCACTTTATACGCGAAAGAATCTTTGTGTCTCAACCCGGACAACTATTGTGATACTCGCCAGTGTCCATATGCCATTCAATATTATGAACGAGTTCGCCTCGCGATGGAGCGTTTGACAAGCTTGCCGCGCGTGCTTCGCGACGACTTGCTGTCGGTCAGTCGCGCGTGCGGCGTCTGTCCTTTTGAGCTGTCTTTGGATTTCTCCCTGATATGTGATGTGGTAATTTGTGACTACAATTATGTTTTTGATCCCCGGGTTCGGTTGCAACGTTATTTTGACGAGTCGATGGACGTGCGCCGGTTATTGCTGGTAGATGAGGCGCACAATCTGCCCGACCGGTCGCGAGAGATGTTCAGCGCGCAAATGGATGAGCGTTCCCTGGTCGCGCTGGCCAAAATGCTCCATGGATTGGGCAGCGGACTGGATCAGCCCATCCGGGACCTGGTCACATATTTCGGGGAAATATCGTCCGGGTTGCGAACCGATACGCCTCTGATCGACCAAGTGGAAAAAGATGTGCTGCCCGCCTCGGTATTGGTCGCGGACCGGTTTCGTGCGACACGCCAAACACCGCAGCGTCTTCAGGCATTATTGTGGAGGTTCGTCCGTCGCTGTGAGCCGGGGTGGCTCGATCGATTGCCGGCGGGCAAGATCAAGCGCGCCGCGCAAACTTTCTTTTTTGATGCTTTGTTTTTCCTCAAAGTGGCAGACGAGTTTTATGATCCCGCCTACGTTACTTCTTACGCGATAGAACGGGATATATGCACGGTGCGTTTGATGTGTCTGGATGCTTCAACGAAGCTTTCGCAAATTTATTCCCACCGCTTCGCGACGGTGTTTTTTTCCGCTACGCTTTCACCTTTGCGTTATTTTGAGCGGATGTTATCTGGCCGTGACGCGCAAGGCGCTCTGTCGACCATGACGTTACCCTCCCCGTTCCCGCCGGAGAATTTGATGGTGTGCACGGTCGGGACAGTCGGAACCCGATATCGTCAACGCCAGGAAACGGCGTTCCAGGTGGCTTCCGTCATTCTGACCGCAGTTGAAGCCAAAGTCGGCAATTATCTGATCTTTCTTCCGTCTTTTGCTTATCTCCGACAGATTCACACGTGCTTTTTGTCATTACTGCAACAACAGAAATCGTTTGCACCGACGGTGATGATGCAGTCGCCACAAATGGATGAAACCGCCCGCTGGAAGTTCCTAAGCCGCTTCAATCGCTTTGGTGAGACAACGCTGGTCGCTTTCGCGGTTCTGGGCGGCGTGTTTGGCGAAGGGATCGACCTGGCTGGGGAACAATTAAGCGGTGTAGTCATCGTTGGCACGGGGTTACCCATGTTTTGCCCTGAGCGCGAACTGATGCGCGAATATTATCAGCAAACGCTGGAAGGCGGATTCGAATACGCGTATATGTATCCTGGCTTTAACAAGGTGCAACAGGCAGCTGGTCGCGTCATTCGCAGCGAAAATGATCGCGGCTTCGTCATACTGGTTGATGATCGTTATCTGCGCCGGGAATATGCCGAATTGATGCCGGAAGACTGGAATCCGCAAATCCTGGCAAGTAATGAAGAGTTAGCGGATGCCATCGCCCGGTTCGCTTGATGGAGATTAAGTATATTTAAATTATAATTGTGATAATAAATTTAATTTAGTGTATCTTTTCTCCATTTGATTTTCGACAAAACGCTCACATATGCGATAAAACAGGTCTGCGTCCGCTCGCTCGATCCGAAAGGAGAACAAGCTCTTCAGCTCACTGTCCCGCACATAACGCATGCACGACAAAGCGCCGGCGCTGAGCGGCAACCGTTCCCCCGCACGCGCGTTGCATGTCGGGCGCGCGCATACAGTTCCACACACCGCAAGTCCGAAGCGGAATTCACCGGCATCCAGCCGGTCACCGCACACGACACATTGGTCGAGGATGGGGGCAAACCCCAACAAACACATCAAACGAAATTCAAAGACTCGAACAACCAGCATCGGGTCCCGCGCCGGTTGATTGAGCGCTGACAAGCTCGTCGCCATCAGACGAAAAAGATCCGGTGATTCGATGTGGTCGTCGCGTGCCCCATCGACCATCAGTTCGCAAAGGTGGGAGGCGCAAATCAAACGTTCGATGGACTCCCGCACATGCCGGAAATCAACAACTCTTTCCGCGGCGTCGACGGCATATTTGCCCGTTCGATTGTTGAAAAAAAGCTGAAAGTCACAAAAGGAAAGGAACTGGGTGGTTGGAAGCAATGTGCTTTTTTGCCGCCTGGCACCTCTTGCGGATGCGCTCACCAACCCTTGTTCAGCAGTCAGGATGTCAAGGATGCGATCCGCCTCACGATAATCGACGACACGCAAAACAATACCGCGAACCGCAAGGTGCTTCAATCGGATGACTCCTCCCCGAACCCCAGGTCAGCTAGAATCCCTTTACGATTGCGCCAGTCCTCCCGGACCTTGACGAGCAGTTCCAGATAGACAGGACACCCGAGCATTTGTTCAATCCGAATGCGCGCGCTTGTGCCGATTTTTTTCAGCATCGAACCTTGTTTACCAATCAGGATTTTTTTGTGTGATGTTTTTTCACAATAGAGGACGGCGGCAATGGAAACAAAGATCCGGGCCTTGCCGCCCTCCCCGCCCCATTGTTCATCAAAAAGTTCGACCAATATACCGACGCCGTGGGGCACCTCTTCCTTCAATTCTCGCAACACGCTTTCCCGAATCAACTCTCCAGCCAACACCCTTTCCGTTTGATCTGTGAGCGTTTCGCGTGGGAAAAAACGGGGGCCGGTCGGCAGCGCCATGCGCAAGTTTGACAGCAGCTCGGGCACACCATCACCTGTTCGCGCGCTGATGGGCATCATCGCGACGAATGGATGTAAATCGGCATAGGATTGGAGAATTGGCAGAAGGGCCGGTTTATCCATACGATCTACTTTGTTAATCGCAAGAAATAAGGGTGTACCCGCACGCCTGCAGCGGGCGCACACATCGCGTTCCAGGTCAGAAGGACCCGGTTTTTCAGCGTCGACCAGTAATAGACCCAAATCCGCGTCCCTCAATGCCCTCCAGGCGCGGTCGAGCATGTTCTCCCCCAATCGATTGGCCGGTTTATGCAAGCCCGGGGTGTCGACAAAAACCATCTGGGAATCATCGCGATCGACAATCGCGCGGATCAGGTGGCGCGTCGTCTGTGGTTTGGGCGAGACAATCGCCAATTGCATTTCGGACAGTCGGTTCAACAGAGTTGATTTCCCCGCATTGGGTCGGCCCAGAATGGCGATGAAACCCGATTGGATCACTTCATCTGGCAATAATGGATTAATCATCTTTATCCTCTTCCCTATTTAAAATGGTTCGCAGGTAACCCAGTGCGTGGAGCAAAGTCTCCTGACTGGTAAGCATGGCTCTCTCACCAGCTTGTGTGTCATGGTCATATCCTATTAGGTGCAAAGCGCCATGCGCGCTGAGAAAAGCGATTTCCCGTTCGAATGTGTGTCCATAACGCCGCGCTTGACGCTGTGCCTGTTCCGGGCAAATAACAAGATCCCCCAACCAAACAACAGGCATGTCCGGATATGAAAAGTCCAAGTCTCCCGCGATGAGAGGGTGCGCGAGTGAAGTACCATCCCAATGAAGAAGCGGAAAAGAGAGAACATCGGTAACGCGGTCCACTTCGCGCG
Source organism: uncultured Oscillospiraceae bacterium (assembly GCA_964479435.1). Taxonomy (GTDB): domain Bacteria; phylum Bacillota; class Clostridia; order Saccharofermentanales; family UBA5734; genus JAAYKS01. The sequence goes on along the minus strand of CAYZME010000004.1, from coordinate 35,606 downwards.
CGTCACGGTTCATCTGTCTCATCCGCGCCGGGCTGACAAAATGGACGATCACGCCCGGTTCGGCGGCATCGTGCCCGAGGTGGCCTCGCGCGCGCACCTGGAGGCGTTCGGCCCGACGCTGGATGCGGCGCTCGAGAAGGCCGGCGTTGAGCTGTCGCAGGTCGAGGCGGTCGCGGTGGCCGCGGGTCCG
>CAYZME010000004.1:16601-35406 GCA_964479435.1 uncultured Oscillospiraceae bacterium | reverse complement strand
GTTCGACGGGTTTCTTTTTCCAGAAAAAGGGCGGCGCGTGCTCCGCAATCACGGTCTCAACCGTTCGGCTTGCCAGTTCTTCCAATGGATCAAACGGATATTTTTGTTGATTGTTTTCGCATTGAACGATCATCTGGGTATCTCACTCTCTCATGGAAATGTCCCGCGTAGACTTGCAAAAAAGACCGAATGACAATCTCGATATCATGAAAAGATAAACCCGACGACAGCAGTTGGTCTTGTTCGTTTTTTTGCTTGATAATGCGCCGGATCAAAGTCTCCGCAGCCGCCAGATTCGTGGTATGAGTGGAACGAATCGCGGCTTCGATCGAATCAGCCAACATGACCAGCGCCGATTCGCGCGTGCTCGGAACTGGGCATTTATATCGAAATTGCTCGACGTTGGGCTCAGGATACCCCGCGTCCGCACATTCCTTGCGCGCTTTGTGATAAAAATAAGTTTGGGTGGTCGATCCATGATGTTCGTGAATGATGCGCAGAAGCTCATTGGGTAAGCGGTAACGGCGCCCGATCCGTACCCCGTTATCAGGATGAGCCGTAATAATCGCCACGCTCTGCACAGCCGGCAATTGATCATGCGGGTTCACCCCTTGCTGGTTTTCTGTAAACATATGAGGATTATCCAGCTTGCCAATGTCGTGATAGTACGCACCGACGCGCGCCAAAAGCGCGTTGGCGCCGATTGCTTCCGCGGCTGTTTCTGCCAAATTCGCGACCATCATGCTGTGTTGGCTGGTCCCCGGTGCTTCAATAAACAGACGGCGCAATAGGGGGTTTCCCGTCTGTGCGAGCTCGATCAGACGGAGCGGAGAAACGGTATTCAGGAACATCTCAAAAACGGGCAGCAAACCAATGGCCGCGATGACCGAAAGCGCTCCAGACAAGACAGCGTAGGTCGCGTCGGTCACCAAGTGGTCCCACCCCACGCGGAAGACGGAAGCATGGCCGACAAGTGAAAACAGGCAGGCAAGGCTCGTGGTGATGATGATGTAGGCGTAGTTATCTCTGCGGGTGATACCACGCGCGAATAAGGCGGCGACGCAACAGCCCGTGAGTGAAACCAGTACCATGCGGATATCGTACCCGGTCATCGGCAGGATTGCCAAAGTCAACAGCGAAGAAAGAATCATCGATGTACGCAGACCAAAATACACACAGAGGATCACAGCCGCAAAATAGGTTGGCGGGGCGACCGGCGAAAGCCGGGTCAAGTACACGGACATGACAAAGGGAACTGCCAAAGCGATAAACAATGTCAAGCGATTGCCAATGTTCGTCATTTGTTCAGTCAAGTTATTGCGTATATAAATATATCCTATTGAAATTACGACTAACAATTGCAGCAATACCCCTGTGAATAGTGAGGCATCAAAACGGCCACCAGCCAACAAACCCAGTTCGTCCAAGTGGCGGTAAACTTGAGCGGAAACCAAGTCGCCCTTGCGGATCACATAAGTCCCTCGCTCAATCATCACCGGATTCTCAAGTGTCGCCTTGTATGCGGCACTGCGGGCATTTTCCGTTGCTGCTTGATCCAGGACCGCATTCGGCTGGATCGAGAGGGATAGCAGGGTCGCAACCAAATCCATATCCCCTTGATAATAAGTCGCGCGGGCAATCAGATCGGCAGTTCTCATTTCGATTTGACTGTCTAATTCCACACGATCCGTCATGATGGTCGTGATCAGTCCGGCGATCGCGCGTGCGTTGTCGCGTATGCTTAAAAAAGCGTCATCCGTTATGGATATCATGCGCAAGGCGTCTTTCACTTCAACGTTCATCGCCAACGATCGTGCGGCTTGTTCTACTAAATGCGCGGCAAGAGAATCTTGGCCCGGTTCCGATCCTGTATCCGGGTCGATGTGTTCGCCCACGACGCGCGAATCCGCGATCACATCCAGCAAGGAATCCAAGCGCGCCAGCGAATCCTGGGAGATCGACTCCGATTTGACCCAGACGTCCTGAATACTGGCTCGGGCTTTGGTCGCCGCCTCATCCGTGGCTGCTTGATCCACAATGGTACGCTGTGCGACGACATCGTACGCACTGACTTCACCGACCGAAAAAGCATACGAAGCAGGCAGCGCGCGAAAATATAGAGCGGCCGCGGCGCCGAGCACCAACAATACAAAGGTCAAGATTGAAACGGCCCTGGGCAAGCGGTTCGGCAATTTCATCACACTAATTTCTCCCGTTCGGATTGCGCTCATAGGCGTGAATGATGCGCTGGACCAGGCCGTTGCGAACCACGTCACGCCGCGTCAGCTCGATAAAAGCCAGACCCTCGACACCGCGCAAGACCTTACGCACCTCACGCAATCCAGATCGTTTATCACGCGGCAGATCGGTTTGCGTGATGTCCCCCGTCACGACGGCTTTGCTGTTGAAACCAATGCGTGTCAGGAACATTTTCATCTGCTCGGTGGTCGTATTTTGGGCTTCATCGAGGATGATAAAAGAGTCGTCCAGTGTGCGGCCGCGCATATATGCCAAGGGTGAAACCTCAATAAGTCCTTTGTCCATATTTTTTAAATACGTTTCAGTTCCCATCAATTCATGGAGCGCGTCATACAGTGGGCGCATATACGGATCGACTTTGTTTTGCATATCGCCGGGCAAAAACCCCAGTTTTTCGCCTGCTTCAACAGCTGGCCGGGTCAAGATGAGCCGGGATACCTGTCGATTTCGAAACGCGTTCACAGCCATGGCCACAGCCAGGAAGGTTTTGCCTGTACCGGCCGGTCCAATCGCAAATGTGATCTCATGCTCGCGCATGGCCTGAATGTATTCCTTCTGCCCCACCGTTTTGCTGCTGATGGGCCTCCCTTTGGCTGTGACACAAACACAGTCCGGCGAGTACCCTTCGACGTTTTGCATGATGCCGTCACGTGCGGCCTCTGCCAGATATGTAGCCAGTTGCAACGTGACCGGGTTGCCCTTTTCGTAGACATCAATCAGGCGGGTCAGAACCGCTTCAGCCTTGCATGCCTGCTCGGTATCCCCGGCAATCATCAGGCCGTCACCATCTAATTCAATCGAAACATCCAGGATGCGCTCGATCGCTTCGACATTTACATTGAGTCCGCCAAATAAATCGGCGACATTCCAGCCGTGATCAATATGCATAAGGCGAGATGCCATGAAAACCTCCTGAATTGGTACCTTTTTGTAATATGGTACGCCTTAGTTTTTTTGTACAAGATCCATTCGGAAAGCAGGACTATCCGGCGCCAATTTTCGGATTGTCACCGCTTCCGGAATCGCGATCGTATCGATCATGTAGTTGGTCCGATAATGGCTGAAAACAGAGCTGAGGTTTAGCAACGCATTTTCAAAGTCAGCCGGCTCGATGATCACTTTGATCTCAAATTGGCCGGCGCGCAGGAAACGTTGCCCATTTATCATGACATAAATTGTGCCGGCATTGATGATTTCAGAAGTGGCGACCAGTCGTTGATCGTTGATCGAAACCGCTTGCGCGCCAGAAGCGCGCAAAGCGTTGACAACCGTTCTGAGCTCCGTATCTTCCACTTCGAAATTCTTGGCTGGGGTCATCGTGATGGTTCCACCTAGTCCCGTCACGTCCGTTAAACCGGCAAACACTTCCGCGTTGTCGCGCTCGGCCGTGATTCGCAGCAAGCGGACTTCTTCATTTTCGCTCTGGCTTTCTGTTAAGCGCAAAGCTGTCTGCAATTCTTCAATCTTTTGCGCGAGATCGCCATTCTTTTTCATCAGATCCATCAGCTCTTGCGACAACTCTTCCATCCTCAGGTTCTCGGCCATGGCCTTATGGCTACTGGAGTTGATGCTTTTGAGTTGCAACGCAATAATGATCCCCAGTAACAAGCAAACAAAAGCGAAAGTCGCTGAACGTAAGACGGTTTTTTGATTCATGAACTCGCCACCTCCAAGAGGCTGATATGTTGTTCAATAAACTGAATCTCCCGGTATGGAGGGACAATAGCAGACTCCAGTCTTTCAATTTCGACGCGGATGCCATCGACTTTTCTCCGCAACAGGAAGGGATCGTGTTCCAGATAGTCAGCGATCGTATCCGTGTCCCCGACCGCGGTCAGCACGATCGGTACCGGGCAAAATTTTCGGTTTACCTTAATGCTGGGGCCGTTACAAACGATCATGCTGGTCGGTACAATTCGTTCGCCATTGATCGAAATGGCTACTGCGCCTAAAGCGCGTAGTGTATCTACTACATAAAGAACATCGTTGTCGTGAATGATGGTGCTGCTATCGAGCGTAGAGACAATTTTTGCATCCAGCATCGTGATTTGAACGCCTGTCCCTGTAACTTCCGTCAACCCGGCCAAAGTCCGCGCCCGCAACCAAGAAGCTTGCAGTTTTTCATTTCCACTTTGTGAAAGGATGATCTCATAATGTGAATAGAGCCGCTCCGAGAGCGTTTCCATGCGAATCTCCAGATTATCTGAGCGCAGTTTTTCCTGTGCCAGCATTTCCGCATACGTTGCGTACTGATCGCGATACGCTTGTGTTTCCCGGTCCTGTTTGACCATTTTTGAGATGACGCTTGCGCCGAGAGAGCCGCAAAAAAACAGAAGCAAGGCAAACAACACCTGGATTCGCCAACTTCTTTTTTGTTTATCGCCGCGCCTCCTGTTTCCCATATGTTTCATTCCAGACTCTCCAACAGTGTACTTAGCGCAGGGGGCAGTGGGGACGAAAGCTGTATCCGCTCTCCGCTTACAGGGTGCTCGAATGTCAATTGCGCGGCGTGCAGGGCTTGTCCTGCCAGCCCATAATTTTTTCGTCCCGGCGCGTAGAGCGGATCCCCCACGATTGGGTGACCAAGCGAAGCCAAGTGCACACGGATCTGATGTGTGCGACCGGTTTCCAGTTGGCATTTCAGCCAGCTTGTACTGCTATATCGCGTCAGCACTTGGAAATGCGTGACGGCTTTTCTGCCTGTTTGAACGATCGCCATCCTTTTCCGGTTGTTCGGATCCCGTCCGATCGGCTTGTCCACAGTCCCTTGGTCGGGTCGCAATTTCCCGTGCACCAATGTGAAGTAAACGCGTTCAATTTCGTGCCGCCGTATGCGCGCGGCAAGTTTTTCATGAACACGATTATCCTTAACCACCAAAAGTAAGCCCGATGTGTCCTTGTCTATCCGGTGCAGGATGCCCGGGCGTATGACGCCGTTAATGTCCGAGAGGGAGTCGCCGCAATAGGCCAATAAGGCATTGACCAAGGTTCCTTCGTAATGCCCGGGTGCGGGGTGGACAACCATCCCTTGCGGCTTATCAACGACCAGAAGGTACTCATCTTCATAGACGATTTGCAATGGGATTTGCTGTGGGATCGCGCGGTCAGGCTTGGGGTCGGGGATGTCGACGCGCACAATCCAGCCCGGCTCGACACGCAAAGCCGGTTTTGCAGGTTTATGATCTACCGAGATTCGCCCTTCGTCGAACAACCGTTTGACATAGCTTCTGGAGATGCTTCCCAGTGCAGTAGAGAGATATGTATCTAAGCGGTCGCCGCCGCATGCAATTCGTATGGTTTTGATCAAAAGCCGGCCTCACTTCGGAACGATACGCCGGTTGTCCCCTTCCCCGGTAGACATCCAGTCCGGATGGATCAACAAGATCAGAATCATTGTTATTGTACCACAAACGATCAAAATGTCAGCCAAATTGAAGGTGGGAAACTCATACGACCAAAAGTGAAAACTGAGAAAATCCGTAACACCCCTAAATGCGATTCGATCGATCAGATTGCCGATACTGCCTGCCAAAGTAAAAGTCATCGCCAGACGCAAGGGCGTGGCGCGCCAACGCACCAGCAGCAAAAGCATGAAGATACTGGCAAGGGCGGAGATCACAATCAGCAAAGTCAATCCCCATGAGCGATTGGAAAATAAGCTCCACGCGCCGCCCGCGTTCGTGCGGTGGACCAAATAGAAAAATCCCTGGATGACTGAAATCGATTCTGTTGGATGTATGTACGCTACGACAATCGCTTTTAAAATCTGATCCAGAGCAACCAAAAGAGAAATCATCAGGAACCAGACCATATCCACACCTCTTCGATACCGTTATATGGATTTCCACGCATAGAAGCAAATTGGCCTTTGACACGATGGCCGGCGATCATCCCTTGTCTGACAAAACCGACCCCAACGGTCGGAGCCGTTTGGGCACAAGCAACCAATGCGGCTCGTAGCTGTCGCCAATCCGGGTTTGCGGGCAAGCGGCTCGTCACGCTCCGCAACTGGTTGATCGCCGCTTGAAAAGACTCGGGCCAGGGAGACGCAAGTGCGATGTTGGACATACCAGGTAAGGAGCCGGCCCCATCCGGAATATAAAGCCATGTCGGATCGGGAATGAATGAAGTAGTAGCAGCCAATAACGCGATGTCATATGCACGAGATGTGAGGTGTGCTTCCAACATTTCCGTAGCGACACCCGCCGCACGCACTTGGATCCCTACTCGTGAAAACGCCTGTTTCACATGCTCAGCCAAATCGGAGCGGAGCGGATCGTCAGACGGATAGAGCAAAACCAAAGGGCGTGAAACAGGCAACGGGTCAGGCCTTGTGAAGTCTGTCTCGGCCGCTCCGTCGAAAGAAGAGGCCTCGCCGTCCAGGATACACGAGAAAGACGTCGCCGGTAAAGCAGCAGGTGTCCACGGGGAAAAGCCAGTGACAGATGCTGAAACGACTTGTTCGAGAAGACTCCTTGTGTATGCGAAAAATTGAGGATCCGCAAGCGGCTGTTCAGGTTCAGCCTGCAAGGAGAAAAACAAATAGACGGATCCTGCGTACTGATAAATCGACAAGTCCTTGCGTTTCTGATATTGCTGAAAATCGATGGCGTCCAGATCCACAAGGTCAACCCGATCATCCCCGAGGGCGGCCACTGCTGAGCGGATATCGGGTAATTCAACCAAATGGATTTCACGAACTTGTCCAGAAGCCTGTGTGCGCTTCAGTATAAATTCCGATGAGTCGGGAACATTCCTCATTTCATAGGGACCTGTTCCCGGCGTGAGCGAAGCCGGCGTGCTCTCCAAAGAGCGGGCAGCGTTTTCGGCGGGAACGATGGGAAAAGTCAGCGCATATAAAGTAAAGAGCCCTGGATCCACCAGGCCAAAACGTATGGTCTCCTTGTTTAAAACCGACGCGGAGTTGACACGGGATATTCTCTCGTGAAACGGCGAATCTGGGTCGGATTTGATGGCGTCAAAACTGGCCTTCACATCCTCCGCGGCAACCCACGCCCCGTCATGAAATCGCGCTTGTTCAGCAAGGTGTGCCGTGATAAAAAATCCATTTGCCGAAAGATCCCAGGTCGAGCATAAAGCCGGATGAATCGAATGGTCTGTGTCCATTTCGAATAAGCCTTGGTAAATCAGACGAAAAACCGCCTGATGCGTGCGATCCTTGTCGTGGAGCGGGTCCGGCGAGGCACGAAAGGGTGTGACCCAAATACGCAAAACACCCGATTCGGGAGCAGGTGATACAAAGGACGGGAGCGTCCCGCTTGCACTCGGTAGGGTCGCCGGCAAATCCGCCGTAAAAGGTGCACAAGCAAGCGATGAAAATAGGAGCGCCAGTAGCACGAAAACAACTGTTATACAGCGGCAGGTTACCGCGGTCGGTTTGCATCCGCCCAGCGCGTGTGCCTGGCGCAATTTACGCGTCCTCCACGAGGCGAATTCTTTTGATTGTTGTCGCCCGGCCTGTCGCCGGATCCGCTTCGAGCCACACCGCGTTGATCATAGCCCGCCCCGCGGCAGTAGAAAACGGCGAAGGTAAACGTTCGACAAACCGGCGCAAAGACGATGATGTTTCCATGCCAATCACGCTATCCACAGGGCCGGTCATACCCACATCGGAAATAAAGGCCGTTCCGCGCTCAAAAACCGTTTCGTCAGCCGTTTGTACATGCGTGTGTGTGCCTAGAACCGCGGTGACACGGCCGTCAAAATAGCGGGCAAAAGCCGCCTTCTCTGCCGTCGCTTCCGCATGAAAATCGATCAGAACAATGCGCGCGCCTGTTTCGATTTTCCAACGATCGAGCTTGCTTTCAAGCGCATGAAAAGGGTTGTCTGCTGATTCCATATAGACCTGACCTACCAAATTAGAAACCAGAATCGGCGGTGTGGTCTGGGATACCCAATAATCATTGCCCGGCCAAAGAGATGACACATTCATAGGTCTGACCAACCGCGGTTCGTCATCGATCACATGAAATATCTCCCGCTTAGACCATGTGTGATTGCCCATTGTGATGATATCAATGCCCAATTCAAGCAGTTCTCTGATGATCGTGGCATTGATCCCAAGCCCTGCGGCCGCGTTTTCTCCATTGGCAACAATCAAATCGGCGGGATAATCGCGTAAAACGGCAGGCAATTTCTCACCGAGGATGCGCCGTCCCGGGTTGCCGACGATATCGCCGATAAAAAGAATTCGCACAGTTTTTCCTCCGATATTTTATTCAAACATTTTATCATAAATGACAAAAGCGCGGTTTTTCCGCGCTTTTGAATGCTTATCCGAATTGCTTTCGTGGCAGGATACGTTACTTGGCATACTCCGACACACGAGTTTCGCGGATCAGATTGACTTTAATCTGCCCCGGGAAATCCATTTCGGCTTCGATCGTTTTGCAGATATCGCGAGCCTTAAGGATCATATCTTCGTCTTTGATGTTCTCCGGCTTCACCATCACTCGAATCTCACGCCCAGCTTGAATGGCGTAAGATTTTTCCACACCTTCAAAGCTGTTTGCGATCTCTTCCAGTTTTTGGATCCGCTTGATATAGGTTTCAACATTTTCGCGTCTTGCGCCCGGACGAGCCGCAGAGACCGCGTCTGAAGCAGCTACCAGTACGGCAATCGTCGTTTCAGGCTCCACATCGCCGTGATGCGCCATGATTGCGTTCACAATCTCCGGCGACTCTTTGTACTTGCGAGCGATGTCCGCACCCAATTGAATGTGTGAGCCTTCCAATTCGAAGTCAGCAGCTTTGCCAATGTCGTGCAACAGGCCTGCCCGTTTCGCCATGGATACGTCAAGACCAAGTTCCGCAGCCATCATTCCGGCAATCCAACACACTTCAATGGAATGCTTGAGTACATTCTGTCCGTAGCTGGTCCGGTATTTGAGTCGGCCAAGTAATTTGATCAATTCAGGATGGAGCCCCATCACACCGGTTTCAAACGCAGCGCGATCCCCTTCTTGCTTGATCGTTGTTTCGACTTCTTTCGCCGCCTTTTCCGCCATCTCCTCAATCCGCGCCGGATGGATACGACCATCAATAATCAGCTTTTCAATTGTCAGGCGGGCAATTTCCCTGCGGATGGGATCGAAGCTGGATAGAATCACCGCTTCGGGTGTATCGTCGATGATCAAATCGACACCCGTAATGGTTTCAATCGCTCGAATATTGCGACCTTCGCGGCCGATGATGCGGCCCTTCATCTCATCATTGGGCAAAGATACAACAGATACAGTTGTCTCAGAAACGTAGTCGGCCGCGTAACGTTGAATCGAATTGACAACGATTTCTTTGGCTTTACGATCCGCTTCCTCACGCGTCGCTTCTTCCATCTGTTTGAGCATCACAGCCATATCGTGGCTGAACTCGCGTCGCGCTTCATCGAGAACACGCGTACGGGCTTCGTCCAATGACATGCCTGATACACGTTCCAGCTCTATGACTTTTTGTTTTTCCAATTCTCTGACATGCTCTTCGAGCGCCAGCATGTCGCTGACACGTTGTTCGAGCGCATCCTCTTTCAGATCCAGCGTTTCAAGCTTTTTATCAAGGGATTCCTCTTTTTGATCCAAGCGGTTGCGCTCACGAGCGAGCTCAGAGCGCTTCTCTTTTAAGTCTTTTTCTAGTTCCAAACGTGCTTTGTGTATTTCTTCTTTTGCTTGCAAAAGAAGCTCACGTTTTCTGTTTTCTCCTGTTTTTTGAGCCTCGCCAAGCGCCTTTTGCGCTTCCAGTTCAGCGGCATCCAGTGCGTCCTTCATACTCTTCTGTGTTTTACTAAACCCAAGACGATAAAAAAGAAACACAATAACCGATCCTAGAAGCAGGCCCGCAGCAAGACCAAACAAGCCATATAACCAAGGTATGGCAATCACCTCCAATATGTAGTTGTCAAGATCCGGATATGTCCTGCACCGCAGTTGTCGTAAGCATTACAGATATTGTATGGGAAAACGATTTGACCGTCAATACAATGGCTCCCCTTGCATGCGAATCCACAAAAGCAAACAGGTGGCAACTCACATCGTTGCCACCTGTTTGTATGTTAGGCTGGTCTATCTCAGAAGATGTTGTTAGCAAACGATGCCATCCGGGTATTTTTCTCGTTTGACATAATGAGTATGCAACAACTCATGTGATTTATGCCCGTTCGCTTCACCAAGAAAATCCTTGTAAAGCTGTTGAATTTGTTTGTTGTGGTGGGATTTGTGCTCTGGCATCGCCGTGTCTTCTTCGTAGAGAGCTTTTGCGCGCTCTTTGGCAATATCTAAATCCATCCGGTCTTGGGCATGAATTTGCGGTTGGCCGCCACCACACACACAACCACCGGGGCAACCCATAATCTCAATGAAGTGATAAGCAGGTGCCGAGCCATCGCGAATGGAATCCAACAGCTGTGTTGCGGCACCGGTGCTGTGAGCAACCGCGACTCTCAACTTCATACCCGCTATTTCAACTTCAGCCTCTTTCACACCTTCATCGGCGCCCCGAACGGCCGTATATTGGAAGTTTGGCAGGTTTTTCTCCTCGAGAATATCTGCAACTGTGCGCAACGCAGCTTCCATCACACCCCCGGTTGCCCCGAAAATAACAGCGGCACCCGTGTATTCGCCCAGTAAATCCAAATCTGGTCCAGAGTCTGGCAAGTTGTTGAAATCAATGCCGGCCATTTTGATCATCCGCGCGAATTCGCGGGTGGTCAGAACATAATCGACATTTCTCAATCCGTCGTTCACCATCTCTTCGCGGGCCGATTCAGTCTTTTTTGCAACGCAGGGCATGATCGAGACCACAACGATATCTTTGGGGTCAATGCCTTTCTTCTGCGCGTAATAACTCTTGGTAATCGCGCCTTGCATTTGGTGTGGCGACTTACAAGTCGAGAGATTGTCAAGGAAATCCGGATAATAGAATTCCGCAAAGCGAATCCAACCCGGTGAGCACGAAGTGATCATTGGGAGTTTTCCGCCGTTTTTGATGCGATTGAGTAGCTCCGTTCCTTCCTCGATGATCGTGAGGTCAGCACCAAAGTTTACATCGTATGCCTTGTCAACACCGAGGCGCTTCATCGCTGTAAACATTTTGCCCGTCACGCGGGTGCCGATCGGGTTGCCGAATTCTTCTCCCAGAGCCGCACGTACGGCGGGGGCAACCTGCATCACCACGTGTTTGGAAGGATCATTGATGGCGTCCCAAACATGGTCAATTTCCTCTTTTTCATGGAGAGCGCCGACCGGACAGGCCAAAATACATTGCCCGCAATAGATACAAGGCGCATCGGCCATGCTCACGTCGTACGCGGGACCGACTTTGGTTTCAAAGCCGCGGTTCAGGAACGACAACAAGCCGATTTTCTGCACTTGCTGGCAGGTGTTGACGCAGCGGCCGCATTTGATGCAACGCGAATCATCGCGTACGATCGAAGCGGAAAGTGTATCCAGCACGCCTGCACTCTTGACGCCCGCAAACGAATTGCCACGGATTCCATATTGCTCGCACAGGTCCTGCAATTCGCAATTTTTATTGCGGATACATTCCAGACAATTTTGATTGTGATCCGAAAGAATCAGTTCCAGGGTCGCCTGGCGCGTATTTCGGACACGGGCTGTATTGGTTTTTACCACCATGCCGTCGCTGACAGGGTATACGCAAGCGGTGCAAAGCGCGCGCGCGCCTTCCACTTCAACCAGGCAAACTCGACAGGAACCCACCTCATTGATGTCCTTGAGGTAACAGAGGGTTGGAATGGAAACACCGGCTTTGCGGGCAGCTTCCAGAATGGTGTAATCTGACGGAACTTCGACTGCGATTCCGTCGATGGTGATGTTGACGTTACTCAAAAAATTCACGCTCCTTTATCGCGCCGTGTCACGAGCGGACGACAGCATTAAATTTGCAAGCTTCCATACAGGCTCCGCATTTGATGCATTTTTCCGCATCGATGGTATAGACTGTTTTTCCCAACACACCGCTTATGCAGTCGACGGGACATTTTTTAGCACAAAGGCCACATTTGCGGCACAGGTCTGGAATAATCGAGTACGTCAGCAATCCCGTGCACACGCCGCACTGACATTTTTTATCGATGACATGAGACTCGTATTCGTCGCGGAAGTAACGCATGGTAGAGAGAACCGGGTTGGGCGCTGTCTGCCCAAGCGCGCATAACGACCCATCCCGAAGAGCCAGCGCTACCCGTTCCAAATCGGTCAAATCCTGTTCCGTACCATTTCCTTCGGTAATCTTCTCCAGAATTTCGAGCATCCGGCGCGTGCCAATCCGGCAGACTGAGCACTTCCCACAGGACTCGTCAACCGTAAATTCCAAAAAGAATTTTGCGATATCAACCATGCAGTTGTCTTCATCCATCACGATCATGCCGCCCGAACCCATCATCGAGCCGATCGCTGTGAGCGTCTCATATTCGATGGGGGTGTCCAGATGCTCGGCGGGGATGCAACCGCCCGATGGTCCACCGGTCTGGACAGCTTTAAAGGCTTTGCCGCCTGGTATGCCGCCGCCGATGTTATAGACAACCTCGCGGACGGTTGTCCCCATGGGAATTTCAACCAGTCCGACATTATTGACTTTGCCGCCCAGCGCAAAAACTTTTGTTCCTTTGCTGCGCTGTGTCCCGATCGAAGCGAACCACTCGGGGCCTTTGCGAAGGATAATCGGAATATTGGCATATGTTTCCACGTTATTAAGAATGGTAGGTTTCCCGAACAAACCCTTGACGGCAGGAAAAGGCGGGCGCGGGATGGGGTTTCCCCGTTTCCCTTCGATGGAACGCATCAGTGCGGTTTCCTCTCCACACACAAATGCGCCTGCGCCCAGTCGGATATCCAAATCAAAATCAAAGCCGCTATCAAGGATATTGTTTCCCAAAAACCCGTACGCCTTGGCTTGCCCGATCGCTTTTTCCAATCTGGCGACTGCCAGAGGATATTCGGCGCGAATATAAATATATCCTTGAGACGCGCCGATCGCGTATCCGGCGATGGTCATGGCTTCCAACAAACTGTGCGGATCCCCTTCAAGGATGGAACGATCCATGAAAGCGCCCGGGTCCCCTTCATCCGCATTGCAACAGACGTACTTAACACCCGGCGGTTGCGCTGCCGCGAACTCCCATTTGGTGCCGGCGGGGAAACCTGCGCCTCCGCGCCCACGTAAGCCGGATGCTTTCAGATCGGCGATGATTTTCATGGGCTCTGCTTTTTGGATGAGCAGATCCGACAACGCCTGATAGCCATCCATGGCGATATATTCATCGATCGACTCCGGGTCAATGACGCCGCAGTTTCGCAAAGCAATCCGGTATTGATGACTGAAAAAATCCATTTGCTCAAGCCGCGTGGCTACTGTTGGAGATACTGGCATGTATCACACCTCCTTGTATTTTGCGAGGATTGCCGGTATTTCACTCGGCTCAAGTCTGCCATAAACATCTTCCCCGATCATGATGACCGGGGCCAGCCCACAAGCGCCGATACAGCGGCAGGCGTTGATGGAAAACTTCAAATCAGAGGTGCATTCACCTGTTTTGATTCCCAGATCGTCCTCGATGGCCTCGAGTACTTTACTCGCGCCTTTCACGTAGCATGCGGTACCCAAGCACACGTTAACCTGGTGTTGTCCTTTTGGCTGCAATGAAAAGAATGAATAAAAAGTGATCACACCATATACTTCAGCGACCGATACGCCAAGTCCTTCGGCCACTGTCCTTTGCACTTCAAGGGGCAAATATCCGTAAATGGCCTGTGCCTGTTGCAGCACACTCATCATGGCTTTTCTGCCCTCCGAACGATGTGCCTCGATGACCGCGTTCAGTTGTTCTTGTTTTCCCAATTCGGTTTTTGTTTTTACACCCATGGATGGACTCACCTCCCGACATAATACGATATCATCAGTGACAAGTTTGGGCAATGGAGATTTGCATATATTCTCCCGAATTTTTCCTTTTTCTGCTCTCTTGCTTTATACTGGTGCACAGATATGAGGTCCCCAGTGCACAGATAAGTGGGCACCAGTGCACAGATAAGAGAGGCGATTGCCTGATTAACAGGAAAGACTTAAACTGTAACGCATGATTCTAACGCATGTGGTTACGCAAGCGGACAACGGCAAACGCGCGGTCGATGTATGGTGCGCTCGCACCGGTATGTCGCGCTTGCTGGCAAAAAAGATTCGACTATATGGTGTGTATCTGCTGAACGGGCAACCGGCACGAATGATTGACCCGGTTTACACGGGGCAGGAAATGGTCGCAGTGTGGGGGGCGGAGCCTCGACACATGAGGCTAAACGAAGTAGAAGGCGTATCCACCCTCTTTGCGGATGATTGGGTCGCCGTTGTTTCAAAGCCTCATGCGATGGTGACACACCCACGACATCGAGATGACAGTGAAGGGCTAACCACGCGCCTGTGCGCTTCCGCTTTGCACCCGGTCAACCGCCTCGATCGCGATACCTCCGGGTTGGTGATTCTGGCGATGAACGGCCACGCACACCATGTTCTGGTTAAAAAGGGATACACAAAAGAGTATACAGGGCTGGTTCACGGTGTGTTTTCACCGCCATCCGGCCGCATCGACGCACCCATCGCCCGCGCGTCAGACAGCATCATCGAGCGTGTAGTTGACCCCATACATGGCCGCGCGTCGGCAACCCAATATGAAACCATTCGCGTGGTCAGTCAAAAAAAATACTCTCTGGTCCGGTTTCGTCTTGAAACCGGACGCACCCATCAAATTCGTGTCCATTGCCGGTTTGCCGGACATGCCCTGGTTGGAGACAGTTTGTATCCTCAGCACAATGGTTCAAATGGCAAGTGGGCGCCAACAAAACTCGATCGGTCAATGGGCAGGCAAGCACTTCATGCTTCGCGAACCGGCTTTTATCACCCGGTACATGGTTACTGGCTGGATTTCATTTCCGGTCTGCCTGCGGACATTCAATTCACTCTCCGCCTGGCGGAGGTTGTGGATGGGGATGAGAAAGTTTAAATCGCTCCGCATGCAGCCGCATGCGGTCCGCTAAAATGAGCGCTTCCTGGCGGCCCTCATCTCCGGACAGCAAGCGTGCCAACTCTGTACGACGCCCTTCTTCGGTCAATATTTCCAAGTCAGTCGATGTGGACACCTGATCTGTTCTTTTGCGAATCAGCAAATGCTGGTCTGCCATCGTCGCAATCTGTGCCAGATGCGTTACACAAAAGACTTGATGATTGGCCGACAAAATAGACAAACGTTGGCCTAGTCGGACCGCGGTTTGCCCCGAAACCCCTGTGTCAATCTCATCAAAAATCAGGACCGGTGTGCGATCCGCTTCGGCCAAAATGGTTTTGATGGCCAGCATCATGCGCGAAGCCTCTCCGCCGGAAGCGATGCGCGCCAGTGGTTTCAGCGGCTCTCCCGGGTTGGGCGAAATCAGAAACTCCACGCGATCATACCCGCGCCGGCCCAATATCGGGTCATCCGCGTCGCGCTCGACCGCTACCTGAAAGCGGGCATTCGTCATATTGAGCTGCGTCAACTCCGCGCAAATATCACGGGACAACCCATCAGCCAATTCCAACCGGTGTTCATGCAGCCGTTTTGCGAATTTATGAAGCTGAATGTGTAGAGATGCTTTTCTTTTTTGCAGCTGTTCGAGCCTCGCTTGATCACTCTCGGCATGCGCCAATTCCTGACTTGCCGAATGCGCAAACGCCAACACGGATTCAATACTGCCGCCATACTTGCGTTTTAGGCGGTACAATTGATCCAATCTGCGATCGATACGCTCCAGCTCCTGTGGATCCGCTTCAACTGTATCGAGCAGATGCCGGATTGTCATGGCGGCTTCTTCGACACCAAACCGCGCTTCACGGACAGTTTCCAATGTGTCAGTCGCCTCTTCTATCGCAGCGGCTACTGGCTCCAGCGCGCTCTCTGCCATTGCCAAAAAGGCCATCGCTGTGATCTCGTCGTCCCCTGATAAATACTGGAGTGCTTTCTGTAGCGATTCAACAATATGAGTGATATTCGCTTGCGCTTTTCGCCTGCGCATAAGAGTCTCATCTTCGCCTAAGCGCGGGTCCGCGGTTTCAATTTCCGCCACTTGAAACCGCAACATATCCAGGCGTTGTTCCCGCTCTCCCGGATCCCCGCCCAACGCTTTGACGGAGCGTATCACATCAGCATATTCATCAAACAGGACATCATACGCGGCCAATTCGTTTGCCATCGCTTTGCCGCCATATCGATCCAACAAAAGAATATGGGTTTCCGTTCGAAATATCGATTGGTTGTCAAATTGGCCATGTATGTCAAGCAGATGAGTCGCGAGGTCGCGCAGAACATTCAGAGGTACCATTCGCCCGTTGAGTCGCGCGACCGATCTCCCTGACAGCGTAATTTCGCGCGAAACGATGATTTCCGGGTCATCATCCAAACCGAAGGATTCAATCCAATCGGCGGGTAATGTGCTGTATTCCATGTGAAAGGCGGCTTCAACAACGGCTTTATCCCGCCCTGAGCGCACCATGTCTTTGCCAATCCGGTTGCCCGCAATCGCCCCCAGCGCGTCAATCAAAATGGACTTGCCAGCGCCGGTTTCCCCAGTTATCACATGCAACCCACCCGTTGGCAACATCTCCACATGCTCTATCAGCGCGAAATCTCTGATTTCAAGCCTTGTCAGCATCCAACTGACCTCCCGGTTCTTATGGCCTTCCACCCAGCAGCTGACGTATGTTCTCAGCCAGAGATGCCGCATGTGAAGACTTTTTTGTGACAACAAAAACTGTGTCATCACCGGCAATCGTCCCGACAATGTCTTGCATACGCATCGAGTCCAAAGCGGAAGCGCTTGCTTGTGCCATCCCGGGAAATGTTTTGAGGACAACGATGTTTCCGGCGCTCTCACAGGATACCACCGCCTCGGAGAAGACTTTCATCAGGCGCCCTGCGGCAATTTCACCGCTGCGTTCCATCGGGACATATCGCTGTGCCCCCGTCCCGGAAGCGGCTTTGATGATCCCCAGTTCTTTGATATCACGAGAAACCGTTGCTTGTGTCACGTCATAGCCTTGCTCAGAAAGAGCGGAAACCAGTTCGCTCTGAGTACATATGGCTCCGCCTCTGACCAAAGCAAGAATACGTGCCTGGCGTTCGTTCTTGCTCAGATTCATCTCACACCCCCACGTTCAGAGATTTTCCCAGGTAACCGCTCGTAAAATCCTGTGTCGTCAAGCTTTGCCAGTTTCATTGTGTGGGAAGCGCGCCGCACCAGGATACGATCGGTCACTGACATGACACCCGCCGGCCGGCCATCGATTGACACAACCGCAGTAAAAGGATAGTCAAGAATACCAATACCCACTTCGCTGGTTGCGGGAACCACATAACTGCGATTATGCAAGGTGTGCGGACAGATTGGCGTTACGACCATCAAAGCGAGCTCAGGCTGAATGATCGGCCCGCCCGCGGACAAGGAATAACCTGTTGAGCCGGTCGGGGTTGATACAATGATCCCATCGCCGGGGATGCGTTCGACCGTCTGCCCATCGATTGATAAGACTGTAGTCAGGATGCGGGAAATACCCCCTCTTGAGACCACCACATCGTTGAGTGCGGTCTGGATTGTTTTGACACGGCCATCGCCATCCAGAAAAGAAGCTTCGATCAACATCCGTTCTTCGATGCGAAATTGCCCTGCGACCAGATCACGCAAGCTGGCCTCCAGGTTACCCGGGTGGATCTCAGCCAAAAAGCCCAAACTACCTAAGTTCACGCCGATAATCGGGACACCTAACGCATGGTGGTTGCCGACAACAGACAAAAAAGTACCATCGCCGCCAAAGCAGAGGATTAATTCACATGTATCCAGGCTGCCGCGTTCCGCGCGTGTGGACAAAGCGTGATAAGCCAACCCGTCATCTTCATCTATTACAGGAACAGCACCGAAGCCGCGGAGGATATCTGCGGCGCGCGTCGCAGTCGCAAAGTTTTCATCCTTCAGGGGGTTGGAGACCATTCCAATCCGCATCTTTCACCTCCGGGTCATACGACATGTTACCCGCCAAGCATCATGAATAATATACACGATGCCATAAATGTCCACCACCTGACAGATGCGGGAATTCTATACGTTGAGGGAAGGGATCTTGGGTGGTGTCGCAAGCAACTGCCGGCAAGCTGTAACGATGGCTTGCGCGTCCATTTTTTCCCGTCTGTGTATTTGCGCGATACTCCCTTGTTCAATTGGGTGGTCCCCGGCGGCTACGATTGCCACAGGTATACCGGGCCGGAACTGCGCGACATAGGAAGCCATGGCCGCGCCCACGCCACCGATCGCAACGCCATCCTCCATTGTGACCAGCCTTTCAGTTTTGTCACAAGAAGCAAGAATCGTCTGCCAGTCCAACGGTTTGATTGCCCGAATATCCAGCACCTCGCATCCGACCCCTTCGTGCGCCAGAAGGTCGGCGGCGACAAGCGCATGATCGATCATGGCCCCGCACGCTGCCAATGTCACATCCT
>CAYZME010000004.1:0-16591 GCA_964479435.1 uncultured Oscillospiraceae bacterium | reverse complement strand
TTGCCTTCTCGCAGTACGTGCGCTTTTTTTACGGAAGATGGCGATTGGTATCTGCCCGCTATTGCTTTTCTTTCCGGTCCGCGAGGGTAGCGAATCACAACCGGACCCTGCGCATGTTCCACTGCGTAAAGGAGCATTTGGTTCAGTTCCGAGTAGTCGCGGGGAGCGAATATTTCCAACCCTGGGATGGGCATCAAATAAGCCAGATCATAAACACCCTGGTGGGTCTCCCCGTCTTCTCCCACAACGCCTGCACGATCCACGGCGAAAACAATATGAAGCCTTTGCAACGCCGCGTCATGAAGGATTTGGTCAAACGCGCGTTGTAAAAAAGTGGAATAAATGGCAACTACAGGTATAATCCCGCGCGTTGCCATACCACATGCCATCGTGACCGCATGCTGTTCGGCGATGCAAACATCAAAGAAGCGCTGTGGGTGGCGTTTCGCGAAAGCACTCAACCCGGTTCCAGAGCACATGGCGGCCGTGACAGCCACAATGCGCGGGTTCACATCCGCGGCATCCGCCAGAAAAGTACCGAAAGCGTCAGAGAAAGAGCGATGGCTTCTCACGTCAACAGGTGCTTCTGTCGCGCCATTTATTCCCTTTTGAATTTCAAAGGGAGCCACCCCATGATAATCTTCCGGGCTTTCTTCCGCGAACGTGTAGCCTTTGCCTTTTTGTGTGCAAACATGCAGCAAAACGGGGCCATCGATTTCACGGATGCTTTCCAGATGACTTGAAAGAGACGGTATATCATGACCGTCAATGGGTCCAAAGTACTTAAAGCCCATGTCCTCGAAAATGACCGGAAAGGGTCGGGCGATGCGACGCATCATGCTTTTCGCGAACTCGATCAAACGCGCGGTTGGGCGCCCAAGCAGCGGGATTCGATTGAGGATGATTTCGACACGCGATTTCATACGTAAGTAAGTATGCGACAGGCGGATTTCCCTTAAGTGGCGAGCCAGGCTGCCGTGGTTGCGCTGAATGGACATTTGGTTGTCATTTAAGACAACAATGAGTCGTTCACTATATTGACCCGCGTCATTGAGCGCTTCAAATGCCAGTCCTCCGGTTAGTGCCCCATCTCCGATGACAGCAACGACCTGCCCAGCCTCCCCTAATAAATGTTTTGCCCTGAGAATGCCGAGGGATGCCGAAATCGAAGTGCTGCTGTGACCGGTGTTATAGGCATCATATGGGCTCTCTTCCCTTTTCGGGAAACCGGAGATGCCTTTATCGGTTCGCAAAGTATCAAAACGTTCCGCCCGGCCGGTCAGTAGTTTGAAGGTATATGCTTGATGGCCAACGTCCCAAACAATCTGGTCTTGTTCCAAATCAAAAGCCATCAGGAGTGTGATTGTCAATTCGACAACCCCTAAATTGGAGGCCAGATGTCCGCCGTTACGTGAAACCGTATGAACAATTCGCTCGCGGATTTCGTTTGCTAATTGAAGCCGTTCTGAATCAGAAAGCGCGCGCAGTTCCCCTGGGTGCTGAATGCGGTCGAGTATATATCCTTCAGACATGGACTTAATGATCCCTTTCAGTCAAAAAAGAAGTGAGGGAGCGGAAAAAGGACGTGTCATATTTCAATGTTTCCAGTTCGTCGAGCGCGGCTTGTGCTTGCGCGTAACTGGTCTCGAGGCGCGCACGCGCGCCATCCATACCGAAGAGGGTCACATAGGTTGATTTCTGATCTCGCGCGTCTTTTCCGGACGATTTGCCCAATTGGGTAGTGGTAGCTGTTGCGTCCAGCATGTCATCCTGAATTTGAAACTGCAAACCGATCCTATCCGCATATCGCTCGATGGCGTCGGCGGCGGGGCGCGAAACACAACGCAAGTCAAGCACAATCAGCAAGGACGAGCCAAACATCGCGCCCGTCTTCATTTGATGCATGCGTTCCAGTAAGGGCTCGCCGATCTTATGATTCACACTCCACAAATCGATCGCTTGGCCGCCGAGCATCCCGGCTATTCCCGCGTTGCGGCCGACGCGCCTGGCGGCGGCGACGCGTGCGCCTGTGCGTATGGGATCCGCCGCGCAGTGTGCAAGCATATGCTCAAACGCCGCAGTTAACAGCCAGTCGCCAGCCAACACGGCAGTCGCTTCATCATATTGCCGATGACAAGCGGGCTGTCCTCTTCGCAAATCGTCGTCGTCCATGCATGGCAAATCGTCATGAATCAGCGAGTAGGTATGAATCATCTCCAACGCGCATGCAAACGGCAGAATCTCCGCGTGCGGTATGCCGAACATGGTTCCGGTTGCCAATGCCATAATCGGCCGCAGTCGCTTTCCCCCGGCAAAAAGGCTGTAACGGGCGGCCTCGATGATTCGCGCCTCCGGACCCTCCAGGCGAGGCAAAACCGCGTCCAGCGCGGACTCGAACTTCTGTTTGAGTGAAGTGATTTTTTCAGTGAAGGTTTCCAAAGTCAATCCTCGTCAAAAGGGATTTCACGTACACCGGTTTCACCATTGCCGACCAGTTGAGTGATCCGATGCTCGATGCTTTCTAATAATTCAGAGCAAATACGGGTCAATCTCGTTCCTTCCTGAAACAATCGCAGGGATTCATCAAGAGAAATGTCCGTGGATTCGAGGCGGGCCACCGTTTGCTCCAGGCGCAAAAGCGCGTCTTCAAAAGTTGGTTTATTTTCAACTTCCTTTGAAGATACCTGCTGTACCTCTTCATTTGTAGCGGCTGGGCTGGGCGCGGTATCCGCTGTAGCTTGTTCAAAAAAGTCTTGTTGACGCTCGTTCGTCTCGTGTGGGTTAAACTCCATGTGTATTCTCCTCCTCACTCCTCCGATGGATCCTCTCAACCAGGCATTCCAAACTGCCATCAGATAAGACCACATCCAGGCGCTTGCCAACCGCGGTGCGGTGAATGCTGAGCACGGACAAACCGGATTCGGTATCCTGCACCAGTCCGTAGCCGCGCGATAACACCTTAAGTGGACTCAACGCATCTAATTTACCTGCCGTCAATGAGAACCGGCGCGTAACGACAGACAGTCTTTGCCGGATCACAGTCGTCATTCTTTGTGTTAACAGGTCGACACGCATCTGCCTGCGGTTGATCATTTCCAGCGGATCCACAAGCACGCGCGCATCTGCGATTTTTTTCATTCGTTCCCGTGACAGGTCCAAACGTTGGAATATCCGCGTGCGCAAACGATTATCCAATGACGCAAGCTTTTCCACCAACTCACTTTTGATGGGCATCACAATCTCAGCTGCGGCTGACGGCGTGGGCGCACGAACGTCCGCAACAAAATCGCAAATGGTATAGTCAGTTTCATGCCCGACCGCGGATATGACCGGTATACCAGATGCATAAACCGCGCGTGCGACTTCTTCTTCATTGAACGCCCACAAGTCCTCGATCGAACCCCCGCCGCGCCCGACAATTAGTACATCGGCTACCTCGAATTGGTTCATGGTGCGAATGGCAGCGGCGATGGCCTGGGCTGCGCCCGGTCCTTGTACGGGCACAGGGTGGAGGATCACCCGGAAATCGGGAAACCTGCGGCCCAACACATGTAGGATGTCACGGATGACAGCTCCGGAAGAAGAAGTGATGACACCGATGCGGCGCGGTAAAACAGGGAGCGGTTTTTTACGGGCGGGATCAAATAGTCCTTCTTTTGCCAGCTGTGCTTTCAGCTGTTCGAAGGCCGCGTGCAAGTCACCGACACCGACAACGTTCATTTCTGATATGTAAAGCTGAAATCCCCCGGAGCGCTCAAACAGAGAGGCCCGCGCGCGCAAAACAACTTGCATGCCGTTTTCGGGAGCGAAACGCAGCGTTTGCGCCTGCCCCTTGAACATCACGCAAGACACCTGCGCCTCTTCGTCCTTGAGGATAAAATACAAATGGCCGGAAGGGTGTCGCTTAAATCCGGAGATCTCGCCGGTAACCAACGCGCGCGTCAGCGACGCGTCCCGCTCCAGCAGCGATTTAACGTATCGATTGAGTTGGGAAACCGTAATGGCGCGTCCGTTCATTGGGATTCCGCCGCGGATTGTGTTTTCTTCAACAGGTCCGGCGGGTCGCTCAGATTGTGTTCCGATACGACTCTGCCAAGCACAGCATTGATGTATGAGCGGGCTTCCTCGCTGCTGTATTTACGCGCCAGCAAAACAGCTTCATTGATTGAAACGCTGGCCGGAACCGAATCCACCTTTAGGAGTTCGTAAACGGCAATTCGCAAGATGGTGATATCAACCCGCGGCAAACGCTCCGTCGTCCAACGTTTGAGGTAACCTGCATATACTGCGTCCAGTTCTTCTTTGGCAAGTGTGACACCGTTGGCCAGCAGAACGACATAATCCGCGTCGTTCGCCTCGATCCCAAACAAGTCAATGAATTCACGGATTTGTGTTCCCGGTTCGTCTTTTTGAATCTCCAGCTGATACAACAATTGGAACGCGTACTCTCTGGCTTCCCTTCTTCCCATCTTTCTTCCTCTATCTACCGGAATAAGCCGGGCGGAAAAATCCGATCCAGCAATTCACGAATTTTCTCTTTATCCCGCAAATACAAAGTCCCGATGATATACCCGGCAAACGCAAGCAGCAGAATAAACAATGTTCTAAAAAAGCCAAACAAAACCAACAGCAAAGCCAAAGCAAAGCCAAAAGCGGCTCCGACCAGACCCGGGCGACTGTTGAGAATATATTCAATCCAGTTTTTCATATCTACTCTGCACCCGCTTATCTTTCAATTCGGGCAGCTACGGGTTCTACGCGACTCACTTTGATATAAACATTGGCTACCGGGATGCCTGTAAACCGTTCGATGTCTTTTTTGATCCGATCTTGCACTTTCGACATCATGACCGGAATCTCGACATCCGAATACAGAATTGCCGTTAACTCGACGTTGATCTTTTCATTTTGTGATGAGTAGACGCGGGCTTTGGCCGTTTTTATCCCACCCTGTGCCGATTTTGCAGAATTAAGCGCGATGCTCTCGATGGCATCCACGCCAATGTCGATCATGCCGATCTCTGTCTGCCGCAATCTGGATTTGCGCATACGGCCGCTGACCAATGCGAAAACCAAAGTAATGACCCCAATGGTGAACTGCAGCAAAAATACAACAAGAACGACCGCTTTGGCCCCGCGATTGGCCTGAACGGAATACAACAGGCGTGTCAGGGCGACCACCATATTGTTATCCAGCGCGACAATAAAGAAAAGAAAGCCGAGCACCGCCAAAATGAAAGAATACGCGATCAGTATGACACGCACCAGGCGATTCATTGTGGTACCCCTTCCTGCGGCGGGGGAACGATCCCCTTGATGTGCACATGAACCTGTTCCACCATCAAACCGGTATACCGTTCGACGTCCGCTTTTACGCGCTCCTGAATCTTCCACGCGACTTCTGGCATGATATTCCCATAAAACACGACCGGGTATACAGTAATCGTGACCAAGCCCTCATCATCGTCTAGAAAATGAACCTGCACGCCCTTCCCTTCATGTTCGACGCCCATTGACTCTTTGATCGCGATCACATCACTGGAGTCGAGCATCGCGACACCAGGCGTATTGAGCGCGGCTTCAGCCGCGTATTGTGCGATAAACCCTTGTGACATCGATCGTTCCCCGCGGGTAGAGGAACGTGAATCTTGCGTCGCCATCATCGTGCTCCTCTTCACTCAACTCCGGATCAGGCCCGCTCGATGTAATCACCGGTCCGCGTGTCGATTTTCACCACATCGCCTTGGTTGATAAACAGGGGTACACGGATACTGGCCCCGGTTTCGAGGACCGCGGTCTTGGTCGCGTTTTGTGCCGTGTCGCCACGGACACCGGGTTCGCATTCCGTCACTTCAAGTTCAACGAAAATGGGAGGCTCGACGCCAAAAACGGTACCTTTATATGAAATGACTTTGCATACCATATTCTCTTTAAGGAAGCGCACTGCGTCACCCAGAATATCCGCGGTAAAAGGCAGTTGTTCGTAGTTCTCCACATCCATCAGGTAGTATAAATCGCCATCCTTATATAGAAATTGCATGTCTCTGCGTTCCAGGCGGGCCGCCTCAAACTTGTCACTGGGGTTGAAACTGCGTTCGACGACCGCACCCGTTTTTACATTGCGGTATTTTGTCCGGACAAATGCCGCCCCTTTTCCAGGCTTCACATGCTGGAATTCGATGACTTGAAAAACTTGTCCGTCCATCTCGAAAGTGACACCGTTTCTGAAATCGCCCGCCGTAATCATTTATACTACCTCCAGGTTGCCCATCTCTGTGCGCAAATTTCTACGGTATACCATTGTACTATCCCATCGATGGCAAGTCGAGTATTCGGTTCATACAGACTGGGGCAACCATCATAAGATTCGCATATCTTTGGGGGTTCCGGTCAGAATATCTACTCCGGAAGCGGTGATAACAGCCATATCTTCGATGCGGACTCCCCCTTTGCCGGGAATGTATATCCCCGGCTCGATTGTGACGACATCGCCTGGTTGGAGAGCCCCCGGATTGGTGCGCGAAAGCCTGGGTTTTTCATGAATCGCCAGCCCTACCCCGTGTCCCAGACCATGTCCGAACAGATCGCCATATCCCGCGTCTGTGATCACTTTGCGGGCTACCGCGTCGGCTTGCGCGCCGGTTACCCCAGGTTTCAGCATGCGTTCCGCCGCGATTTGCGCGGATAAAACAATATCATAAATGGCCACCAACTCCGGATCCGCGTGGCCAACGAAGAGGGTGCGTGTGATATCAGAACAGTATCCTTGGTAGACGCACCCAAAATCGAATACGACGCAGTCCCCGAATTCGATTTGCTTGTCAGACGCCACCCCATGGGGCAGCGCGCTCCGGGCACCTGAAGCGACGATGGTATCAAATGAGAGTTTTTCAGCGCCTCTTTTTCGCATCGCTGTTTCCAATTCGAAAGCCAAGGCACGCTCTGATATCCCCGGTCGGATCCGTTGCGTGATCGCCGCGAAAGCCTGGTCGGCGATCTCAACCGCACGCCGTATATATGCAAGCTCTTCGTCGTCTTTGGCTGTTCGCAACTGATCCAACGAGCTTTCCAGCGGGACAAATTCAATACCCGCCTGGTCGTTTTGGTACTTGCGATACACGGAGAGAGGGACAACCTCATCCTCAATCCCGATACGCGTGATGGATAAGTTTTTGAGGATAGACAGAAGGGTGGATGTCCCATGCAGTGTCGTGTCCTGTATATCAAACCCCTCACATTGGGTAGCGGCTTGTGTCGTGTACCGCGAGTCAACCAGCATCAAGCGCTCGCTCAGCGAGATCAAAGCAGTCGACTCTGTTCCAGTGAAGCCGGTAAAATAACGCGTATTTTCCCGGCTGTGGATGGCAATGGCATCTAAACCCATATCCTGGCATAATTCCCGCAAGCGGTTGATCCGGTTTTCTTTTGGGTTCATTGGGAGACGCCCCCTTCTTGGAGATAAATTCTTTTCATTTCGGCCGCGTCTTTTGATTGGGTATCTCTTGACTCACATATAATCGTCGGATGCATATCCAAATCCCACATCACGCGCGCCAAAGGCTCAAAATCCGGTCCATATGTTGTATCAGCTAGGGTATGATGCATTTTCTCGCCACCGGCAGTAAATTCGATTCGACTGAAATGAATGTGCATACTGCGCATCCGTTCCCTCCCCAACTGGTCTGCTATTCTTTCGCATATGGCGCGATAGTCTTCCGCGCTCTTTAAGCCGCCATGTGTTCTGGCGTTATAGTGTCCAAAGTCGATGGTCGGTATTAGCCTGTCGTCGAGACGACACAATGTAATGACCTCATCGAGATCCCCTAACTGATTTATTTTGCCCATCAATTCGGGGCAAATCGCTACCGTATCGCTAAGTTTCTCCGTATCCGCCATCCCAATGACAGTTTTTAGAGCTTGGCACGCACGGTCCAGCGCCTCCGCCCGACCGCCTGGCGCGTTGGCGCTGCCCGGGTGGACGACGACACGATCTGCCCCCATCCATTGCGCGGCTCGCATACTATCCAGAATGTAACCGTACGACTTTTCCAGCTTGATGGGGTCCGTGCCCGCCAGGTTGATATAGTACGGGGCATGCATGCTCATACGAATCCCGTGCTGCGCCGCGCGCGCGCCGAGCTCATTTGCGGTCGCCTGTCCGATCATCACTCCCCTGCCACTTTGGTATTCATAGGCGTTCAGTCCCATGGAAGCCAAATAACCCGGCATTTCGATCGAATGCTTCCAACCCTTTTCATAAAAGTCCGCAGGATTTCCTGCTGTTCCAAATCGAGGCATTTTAGATCCCTTTCTGTAAATGTTGATCTGGATCCTTTAAATTCACATACTCTACCTGCAATGCAAATTTTCGGAATAAAATATTTTCCAATATTCGTTTGAATCGAACATGCAGGGGCTCAGATTCTGAGATCCGACTCACACGGATCGACGCGGCGCCGGCAGATTTTGCCGCGGCCACATCGGTGAACAATTGATCGCCAATAAGCACCGATCGCGCCGGCTCAACGCCCATCATTTCACAAGCCGCAAATACGCCGCGGGGAGATGGTTTGCCGGCGTACGGGAGGCATTTGATATCGAGCAGGCTACAAAAATGGCTGGAGCGTCGCGAACGGGCATTGGAAACAACAATGACGGCCAGTCTGGCTTCCCGTATGCGGGTAACCGCTTCTTGGGCCCGCGCGTCCGGTTCTCTCGCGCCATGCGGGACCAATGTATTGTCGATATCCAACAGCACAAGGCGATAACCTGCGTCATACAGACCCTGGAAATCGACCCGCAAAATATCAAAGGCATTGCCGTCCGGGCGCCACCGTCGATCGATCCATCGAGCGAGCAATCCGATTCCTCCCGCTTCTTTCCTATTCCAGCATCATATCACAAAGGAGGAGGTGACTTGCATATGCTGTAATCGCTCATAGCGCCGGGTAGGTCAGCTTGAATTCTAGGGTACTGGCGAATATAATGGTTCTGTTTATCGCCTGGAGGGAACCCAAGCAGAATGAAAGTTTGTAAATTCGGCGGTTCATCTTGTGCCAATGCCGAGCAAATCAAAAAAGTTGCCGATATCGTGATGGCTGATTCCAGCCGCAAAGTGATCGTCGTATCCGCGCCCGGGAAGCGGGATGCGGACGATACCAAAGTCACGGATCTGTTGATTACGCTTGCCAACGCCGTGATCAGCGGGTATGAGGGCCATGGGGAGCTGCACGCGGTTGTCAGCCGTTTTGCCGCGATCGCTGCGGATCTGGATCTGGATGCTCTTTTTGTTGAGGAATTGCATGGGGATTTGAAGCGGCGTCTCGCGATCGGGTGCGAGGATCGAAACCGTTTTCTGGATTTACTTAAATCAGCGGGTGAGGATTATTGTGCCCGTCTGTTCGCGGCTTATCTTGGCCGGTTGGGCGTGGACGCCACGTATGTCTCGCCTGCGGATGCCGGTCTGATTGTTACCTCCGAATATGGCAATGCGCAAATTTTAGCCGACTCCTATACCAGGCTGGCGTCGCTGGCGCACAAGCCGGGCGTATTGGTTTTTCCCGGGTTTTTCGGCGTCACTTGTTGCGGGGAGATCGCTACCTTTTCGCGAGGTGGCTCTGACATCACGGGCTCAATCCTGGCGGCGGCACTACAAGCTGACCTGTATGAAAACTGGACAGACGTCGACTGTGTTTTCGCGGTCAATCCCAATCTGGTCGACGCCCCCCACCCCATCCACGAGATTACCTACGATGAAATGCGCGAACTTGCGTATGCCGGGTTCTCTTTATTGCATGACGAAGCTTTGTTACCCGTTTTCCGCAAAGGGATCCCCGTCCATATCCGCAATACAAACAACCCTCCCAGCCGGGGCACGCTGATTGTCAATCACCGTTCGACATTTGACGGGATCGTCACCGGGATCGCCGGCGCCAAAGGGTTTTGCTCCATTACTTTAAGTAAATACTTAATGAACCGTGAGGTTGGTTTCGCGCTGAAAGTATTGCAGATTTTTGCCGATGAAGGGATTTCGTTTGACCACATGCCTTCCGGCATCGATTCATTGTCGATCGTGATGCGCAGCTCCATGCTCCCCCGGGAAAAAGAAGCGACCGTAAAACGCCGTTTACTGGATGAGATCGGCGCGGAGAGTGTCGTTGTCACACGGGGCTTGGCGATCGTCATGATTGTGGGTGCCGCCATGGCAAGAACGGTCGGCGTAACCGCACGGGCAGCAACCGCGTTGGCGCGAGCGGGCGTCAACTTGGAAGTCATCAATCAAGGCGCGTCTGAAATCAGTGTCATGTTTGGCGTGCGCGAAGAGTTTTGCGATTTTGCCGTACGGGAACTCTACAAAGAATTCTTCCCCCGCTGATCAGAATCATATGAAGCCGCGAGCCCTTCGATCCTGCCATCGCCCATGATCAGGGTCGTGCCAGATCTCTGGCCGCGCCCGCATCGAAGAACCGGCTCAAGTCCGCATGGTCCAGCGCATAACCATGGATTGCGACTTTATCCATATAGACATAATTCTCACGATAGTAGACATACGCGCTTGGGCCCAGGCCAGTAAAATAGCGATACCCCTGATCACGATAAGCCATACAACGCGGATCGTCCCCGTTCAGCATCGATCCATTGGGATAATGCAGAATATCTATCTGACCAACCAACGGTTGTATCTGTTCAAGCCACTTTTCCTGATCCTGGATCACCATTTCCAGCGTGGTCTCCGCCGCGCCTGTTTGCAAATAATCATAGGTGGAAGAAGCGAAACACCAGCCTTTCTCTTTCAGGCGCTCCGCGATGGCGCGCACTGCCTCGCGATTGGTTTCGTATTGCGATTCATCCATCCTTTGGATTGCGAGTCCCGACTCCGCGTTGTTGATGTTGCGTACCCGCAGTTGGTCACTGTTACAAACCATACCAAAAACACATTCATAGCCGGTGATGGATAAAGTCCCCTTGGCGCCATCAAAGGAAAAATCCGGGTGATCCTCAATGAAGCATTCGAGAACTCCCACAGCCTCTGCCTCGCGATCTATGCGCAAGACTCCCTCCGCGTCCAGATACTGGCCGCAAACGTTGCCATCGGCGTCCAACAGCAGATTGGAACATAAGCCGTTGGCTGCTCGGTGAGCGTAGTAGTTGACGGTTTCAATCGTCAGAATCAATGGCTTTTTGCCAAATGGAACCCGAATATCCGCCGGCATTCCTGTTTCATCAAGCATATTATGTGGATCAATCAGGATAAAGTCCCGTTCATACAGCCCCATCAGCAAAGCCCGGAACTCTTGGACCGTCAGCATGCTTTGCGCGATTGCGTTCGCGTTTTCATCGCCATCAAACGCCCGTGACGGCGTCACGATGAGGGGTCGCACACTGATGTGTTCGATCGGCTCCGTGTACAACTCCAAGGCAGCGGCCGTATGTGACGCAGCCTGAAAACGCAAAGCGGACACCTGCTGGTTTTCCGGAAAAATCGCTTGTAAACGTTCCAGTAGATCATGCGCCGAATAATAACGATCGGCCGCCAGCAACAAACGCGCGTCTGCGACGAGAGGATCCAGCATTTTGTCCTTGCAGTCCTGCGCCCGCGCCAAAGCATAGGTTTGCACAAATCCGTCGCTCATCCCGGCGATATCGTTGAAATGACTCAGCGCGGAGAAATAATGGTTTGCTTCTGTATCAGAGGCAGAAAAGATGGATTCGGCTTCCTGTACGGCTACTGTATACTGCCCGATGGTGTCCAGTTCATGCTGCAGAGACCGGGTGGGCGCGCTGAGGTTGGGCATAAATGCCAGCGCTTGAAACGCGGCATCCACTTGGGCCCGGGATCCGGTCCCCGTCAGAAAACCCACACATAACGAGCGCAAGTGGGCGGATACCGGCATACCTGTCTGCTCTTCCATCCCGGTCAAGAAGGCTCTGTCGTCGTCGGTCAAAGAGCGGCCGGCCTGCTCTACCGTGCGCATAATCGCCTGTGTGCGGCCAGTAACCACCGCCTCAACGCTGTCATCCTCCGCGTCCCAATCGGCTACACGGGCTTGAACACCGCGCAACAAAACCAAAGCTTGCTCGTATTGACCCTCTCCCATAGATGATTCGAACTGCTGCCAGGTGTCGGAGATGGTGGCCCGGCTCGCTTTCACATAGAGTGCGTAGGAAACGGAAGCCAACAACACGGCTGCCATCAAAAAAATCAGGAGTCGGCGCGGCCATCTTGCCATGGCCGGACGATTTTCAATATAGAAGTCACGTTTCATATCCCATACCATCCAATCCCAGTTGCCGCCCGTCTACGGTTCCTTCACGGATGAGCGCCCCGGCAGCCGGCAAGCGACGCGCGCGATAGGGTTTGGGGTCCGCGATTCCGGCCTCTGTCAGGCGTTTCATACCGGTTAAGGTACTTCCCCGTCTCGCGGTCATCACCTGAACGCCCTGGGCCGTGCGTGTGGCTTTGACCGGGATGGCGCTGCTTTCAAAAACCAACAAGCGGTTCGCGCTGGATGTCACGGCAAAGGCTTCTTCTTCCGTGGCATGGCAAACCGCGACCAGCGGCGAGGTGCTGGAACACGCGTTGATCAGTTTACGCCTGCGCGTCTTCGTCTCATAGGCTTGAAGCGGCACGCGGGAAATTTTACCGTTCAGATAAGCGAAAAGGACATAACCGCTGTAATCGGTCGTGGCCGCCATGTGAACCACTCGCTCCTCTTCGGCGAGGGAGAGCAGATTGGGTGTGTACTCCCCCATATCCGACGGTTTGTGATCGCGGATCTCGTAGGCGCTGAGCTTGTATGCGTTGCATTGGTTTGTGAAAAAGATCAAGTCCGCTTTGTTATGGCTTTCGATGTCCAGAATGATCCAATCATCCTCTTTGGTTTTGAGATCTCCCGCGCTGCGCAGAGAAGTCAATGCCAACTTTTTAACATACCCATGTGCCGTGAGATATAAACGCAGGCGGAAATCCTCGATTAATTGATGTTCCGCGAGCTCTTCGATCTCCTCGTCGGATACGATATCGGTTTTCCGTTCCATGCCATATTTTTTTGATACATTGTTCAGCCCCTCAATGATGAGCGCGTCCAGACGCTCCTGATCGGCGAGCACACCTTGCAGGTCTGTGATTTCAGAACGAAGTGAGGCGATATCAGCGATCCGTGAAAGGATGTATTGCCGATTGAGATGGCGTAAGCGTATTTCGGCGACATATTCAGCCTGCAATGAATCAATATCAAAGCCGGCCATCAGATTCGGGATTACATCCACTTCTTTTTCCGTCTCCCGGACAATGCGCACGGCCTGATCGATATCCAGCAGGATTTTCTCCATCCCCAGCAGGAGGTGCAGCCGTTCTTGCTTGCGCTGCAACTCAAAAGCGGTCTCACGCTTGACGCACGAACGGCGCCATGCCAGCCATTCACCCAACATCTGTTTGATACCCAATACACGTGGCATCCCATTGATGAGAATGTTGAAATTGCAATTGAATGAGCTCTGAAGTGAAGTCTGATGGAAGACCTTTTTCATCAGCAGTCGGGGATCGGCGTTTTTCTTATAATCAATGGCAATCCGCAGCCCATGTAGATCTGTTTCATCCCGGACATCGGCAATTTCCCGTGCCTTGTTGTTTTTGACCAAAAGGGACAACTCATCGATGATCGCCTCGATGGTCGTCGTATAGGGGATTTCGTAGATCTCGATGACGTTGTTTTTCTTGTCGATCCGGTACTTGCCCCGTAAGCGGATCGAACCACGGCCTGTCTCGTAAATTTTCCGCATATCCGCCAGGTTGTATATGATTTCCCCTCCGGTCGGGAAATCCGGCGCCGGCAAGAAATCAAACAAATCCACTCCCGGGTTTTTCAGATACGCGATCGTGGCTTGACAGACCTCGCGCAGGTTAAATGAGCATACGTTGCTGGCCATGCCGACCGCGATCCCTTGATTGGCGTTCACCAACACACTTGGAAAAGATGCCGGCAACAGAGCAGGTTCACGCAGAGTTCCATCATAGTTGTCGACAAAATCTACCGCATCCCGTTCTAATCCGCGGAAGATCTCTTCCGCGAAACGCTCCAGCCGAACCTCCGTATAGCGCGAGGCCGCGTATTGCATGTCGCGTGAATATTGTTTTCCGAAGTTGCCTTTGGAATCGACATAAGGGTGCAACAGCGATTCGTTGCCGCGGGTCAACCGCACCAGGGTTTCATAAATGGCGGCATCACCATGGGGATTGAGTTGCATGGTTTGCCCGACCACATTGGCCGATTTGATCCGCGAGCCGTTGAGCAGATTCATCCGATACATCGTATAGAGCAATTTTCGGTGACTGGGCTTAAAACCATCAATTTCAGGAATTGCCCGCGAGACGATCACGCTCATGGCATAAGGCATGAAGTTCAGCTCGAGGGTATCTGTGATGGGCTGTTCCTGTATTTGCGGTTGTGCGATTTCTTTTACGGCTTTCTTATCCTGGTTGCGTGGCTCTTTTGGCATGCACGTTCTCCCTGGTCTTCAATTGGGTCTGGCTACATTCTTAACCAATATCCAGGAAGTCGAGGTACCGGTTGCCATTCAGCTCGATATGCTCTTTCCTGCCGCTCAGATTGTCACCCAGTAGCATGTCAAAGACTTTGGCCGTCAGTTTGGCTTCGGACGGTATGATGCGGATCAATCGGCGGGTTTCAGGGTTCATCGTCGTCAGCCACATCATGTCCGCATTGTTCTCGCCCAACCCTTTCGACCGTTGGATCGTGCATCGATCCGCGCCCAGTCGTGCGAGAATCTCCGCTTTCTCCTGTTCATTAAACGCGAAGTGAGCGGTCTCCTCTTTGCCGCGCCGGCTTTTATATGTGATTTCAAACAGTGGCGTTTCGGCAATAAATACTTTGCCTGCCTCAATCAGCCGCGGCATCAGGCGATACAGCATGGCCAGAATCATCGTGCGGATATGGTAGCCATCGACGTCCGCGTCCGTGCAAATGATCACTTTGTCCCATTTCAAGGCCGCGAGATCAAAGCCGGTCATGTCCTTGTGATGGCGATTTTGGATTTCAATCCCGCATCCGAGCACTTTGATGAGATCAACGATGACCTCGCTTTTGAAAATCCCGTCATATCCGGCTTTCAGGCAATTGAGGATTTTGCCCCGCAAAGGCATAATCGCCTGAAAATCGGCATCCCGGCCCATTTTGCACGATCCCAGGGCTGAATCCCCTTCGACAATATACAGCTCACGGCGCGACACATCGCGCGTTCTGCAATCGACAAACTTTTTGACGCGATTGGAAATATCGATGTTTCCGGTCAGCTTCTTGCGCAGCGTGAGTCGTTGCCGCTCCGCGTTCTCGCGGCTGCGTTTATTGGCCAACACCTGTTCGATCACACGATCCGCTTCCGGCTTGTTTTCAATAAACCAGATCTCCAAATGGGTTTTGACCAGGTCGGTCATAAACTCCTGGATATAGCGGTTGTTGATGGCCTTCTTTGTCTGGTTTTCATAGCTGGTAGACGTCGAAAAAGACGAAGAAACTAAAATCAGACTGTCCTGGATGTCGACGAATGTCACCTTGCTTTCGCCGCTCTTATATTTGTTTTGCTCCTTGCAAAAGCGGTCGAGCACATGAACAAACGCGTTGCGGGCCGCGCGGTCGGGCGAGCCGCCATGTTCCAGTAAGCTGGAATTATGATAATATTCCAGTAAATTTATTTCATTGTTAAAACAAAAGGCGATGGAGGCTTTTACGCGATACTCTTCTTTGTCTTTGCGATCGCGCCCTTGCCCCGACCCTTCAAATCGCGCAGGCGCCGTAAATCCGCTTTGCGCGTCCAATTCGCGCACATAACCCATGATTCCATCCGGGTAATGGAAGGTCTGTTCCTCGCCGCTTGCCTCGTCCCACAGAACAAAGCGCACGCCCGCATTGACGACCGCCTGTCTTTTCAAAGTCTCGACAAAATAAGACAGCGGAATATCGATATCTGTAAACACATCGCGATCCGGCTTCCATCGCTGCCATGTGCCCGTCCGGCGGGAACGGGTCTCTTCCTTATGCAACCCGCCGACGTTTTCTCCCCGTTCAAAATGCACCGTGTACTTGAATCCGTCCCGGATGGATACGACATCGAAAAATTCACTGGCGTATTGCGTCGCGCAGGCGCCCAGTCCATTCAGGCCCAGACTGTACTCGTAATGGCTGCCCGCGTTGTTGTTGTATTTGCCGCCGGCATACAGCTCACAGTAAACGAGTTCCCAATTGTATCGCTCCTCGCTGGCATTCCAGTCCAGGGGGATCCCGCGCGCACGATCTTCAATCTCGAGCGTTCCGTCCTGGAAACGCCGCACATCGATTTGCTCTCCAAAGCCCTCGCGCGCTTCGTCGATGGAATTGGAGAGGATTTCAAAGAATGAGTGCTGGCACCCTTCCAGCCCGTCCGAGCCAAAAATCACACCGGGGCGCAGACGGACACGTTCCGCTCCTTTGAGCGACGAAATGCTTTCATTGTCATATGAGTTGGTCAAGTTTCGGGAAGAAGCCAAGGTCAAACCTCCTGGTCATGCGTATCTCCATCGATTATAGCAGACCCT
>CAYZME010000003.1:0-52402 GCA_964479435.1 uncultured Oscillospiraceae bacterium | reverse complement strand
ACGCCAACCTTGACGACTGCGATTGCTTCTTTACGCAAAGGCGGCTCGCTCGTGCTGGTGGGCAATTTGAGCCAATCAGTCGACTTCCCTCTACAATCGGTTGTCACGCAACAACTCACCCTTTACGGCTCTTGCTCTTCTGCAGGCGAATACCCAAAATGTCTCGAGTGGATTTCTGCCGGGAGGGTCGATATTGACTCTTTTATAAGCGCTGTCGCACCTCTCTCTGAAGGTGCAATATGGTTCAAGAAACTTCAAAAAGGTGAACCAGGGCTGATGAAGGTTATTCTTCAACCATAAATATTTTAAATTGGAACACGCTGGTTCTTCTTTTTCTCACACCCCCTGTCAGATGGTATCCATCCCCTTATCAGGTATGATTGGTACGTGCCTGCACGGGCATCCGCACGGCGCTATGGCGCCACCAAAGGAGGCTTCCATGCTGATCTATACCCCTGATGCCATGACGATCCCCGGTATCCACTTCCCCTCCGAGCGCATCCGCTTCGGCGTTCGCGCGCTGCGGCAAGCCTGCCAAAGCCGCCACATCCACTGCTCTGTCGAACGCTCGCGTATGATCCGGGAGGCGCCGGGCGAACCTCGCGTCGTGATCTCACTGGCCGCCGATCACACGGCGCCGGCCGAAGGGTTCTCCATACGGAAAGAAGACCAAACCGTCTACATCACGGGCGCGGACGAAAGCGGCGCGATGTACGGCATGCTGGATGTGGCGGAAACCATCCGCCTGTCCGGCTTTGATGCTGTCACAGAAAAAACCGAACAGCCTTTTCTCGCCTGGCGCGGGGTCAAGTTCAACCTGCCGTATCAGCCATATGCCGAAGGCGATCCCTTTACGCACAATGAAGCGGTCTGCATGGATCGGGATTTTTGGCGGGCCTACATCGATCAACTCGCCACCAACCGCTACAATTGCCTCAGCCTGTGGTCCGAAAATCCTTTTGAGCACATGTTCCGTCTGGCGCGATTCCCCGACGCCACGCCTTATTCAGACGACCAGATCGAGCAAGCCGCCGAGGTCTACCGCTTTATCTTCCGTTACGCCAAAAGCCTGGGCATCCGCACATACCTGATCACCTGGAACCTGCGCATATCGCCGGCCATCGCCAGGGGCCTGGGCCTGCCCGCCGAGCTGGGGCGCCAGTCGCATGACCCGCGCTCCATCGCCTTGCGGCAGCACCAGCCGGCCATTCGCGCCTATTTTCGCGAGGCCATCCAAACGCTGATGCTGGCCTATCCGGATCTCACAGGCCTGGGCACCTCCAACAGCGAGGAACTGATCGGTTCGCCGGAAGAACGCGAGGACTGGGTGGTGGACACATACCTCGAGGCCTTGCTGGAACTGGGGGTGCCGGTGCCCTTTATTCACCGCACCAATATGAGCAACGGCACGATCGCCAAAAAGAAATTTCTGGACCGCTACCCCACCGACGAAAAATACATCAGCTGGAAATACTCCAACGCCCATATGTATTCGCACCCGCTGCCCCGCTTCGAAGAACTGTGGCAGCCCTGGTCGGAGATGGACGCAAACGAGATCCGTGTCCTCTACACGGTGCGCAACGACGATTTCCACAACCTGCGCGGCGGCGACCCGGCTTTTGTCTCGGCCTATATCAAAGGCATGAAAAAGCCGTATGTGCATGGGTTTTACTGGGGCGCCGACGGCTATGTGTGGGCCGGGGAATGGCAACACGTCCCGCACAAGCATGTGGAGTGGGATTACGCGTTTCAAAAGCACTGGCTGCAATTTGCGTCGATGGGGCGCCTGGCCTATAACCCGGACCTGGACGAATCGTTCTGGATCGCCAGGCATCGCGAGCGATATGGCGAGGACATCGGGGAGGCCGTGTACCGGGCACTGCAGTCCGGGACACGTATGATGTGCGCGCTCAACCGCCTGCATTGGCTCCATTACGACTACCAGTGGCATCCCGAAAGTTTTCTGTCCGCCACCACCGGTTTCAAAACCATCCGCGAGTTCATGGACTGCGGCGCCATGCCAGGTGTCGGCACCTGCGGGATCCGCGAGTATGTGGACCATGAAATCGCCGGCACAAAACCCGCGGGCGAGACGCCGCCCGACATTTGCGCGTCCATCGCAGCCGATCTCCATCGCATCGATCAATGCCTGGCTGAGGTCGATGCGGTCACGCCCCACGGCGGCTTGCACGGAGAGCGCCTGTGTACATGGGAAGACATCCGCGCCTGGCGGGCATGGGGCGGCTATGTGTTGTGTAAATTCCGCGCCGCGCTCGACCTGGTTCGGTACGAACACAGCGGCGACAGCGAGCAAAAAGAAGCCGCGGTCGACCAGCTTCGCCAGGGACTGGAACACTGGCGCGCGCTGGCCGCGATCGGGGCCTCTCATTATTTACCTTACCGCATGTCGCGGGTGGGGATGACTTTTGGCTGGAGCTACTATCTCGACGAAGTCGAAAACGACATCCGGATGGCTGAGCGCATGTAACGCCGTCCGCGGGACCCGCCGGCCGCGTTACAGCAGCTCCACCTCAAACACCGTGTCCAGAGGGTCGGGCAACTGACAATCGTGGACCCATGCGTCGACGTCCAAAAACGTCTGCCCCGGATACCCGCGTGTCATCCATTCGCTCGACAGGCGCACCTCGCTGCCGTCGGCCAAAAAGCGCACCGACCGGATCTGCTTCGCGTCGATCCCCGGCAAATGCAGCGGCCCGATCGGAGCTTCGGTCACATGCGCGTAGATGCGGTTGGCACACCGTGTATACCGCCCCCATTCCGGTTTGGGCAGATCGGCATGCCCGCAGCCGTAAATGCTTGCGCCATTGGCGCGCATCCACACGCCGACCGCGGAGAGAATATCCAACGATGCCTGCGGCATGCGGCCACGCGCGTCCGGGCCGACGTTGAGCAACAGATTGCCGCCCTTGCTCACACACTCCACCAGCTTGCGGACGATCATCGAGGCCGGTTTAAAATAGCGGTCCCCCGCGTGGTAGCCCCAATTCTTGTTCATCGTGATACACGCTTCCCAGGGGATCGGCCCACCGCGGCGGTTGACCAGGCCAGTGGGGGGAATGATCTGTTCCGGCGAGGCAAAATCCCCGCTCCATGGCAAAGGTTCCTCTTCGATGATGCTGCCAAATCCCGATCCGCTGGTCTCCAGGCGATTGTCGATCAGGACATCGGGCTGCAACCGGCGTACCATCCGCACCAGCTCGGCCGCCCGCCAGGCCTCGCCCACCTTGTCGTCGTAAGAAAAATCAAACCACAGGATGTCCAAACGGCCATAATTCGAGCAAAGCTCGCGAACCTGCCCATGCAAATAGTCGACATAACGGTCGAAGGCGTGTTCTTGCCCCTCAAAAGCCGCGTTCGCGCGCATCGGGTGATGCGCGTCGCCAAAATGCGGATAGTCGGGGTGGTGCCAGTCCAGGAGCGAAAAGTACAGCCCCACCTTGAGACCTTCGGCGCGGAACGCGTCGAGAATCTCGCGCACCAGATCCCGCCCGGCCGGGGTGTTGGTCGCTTTGTAATCGGTCAACGCGCTATCAAACAGGCAAAATCCGTCGTGGTGCTTGGCGGTCAGCACCATATACCGCATGCCGGCCTGCCTGGCCGCCCGCGCCCAGGCGGCCGGGTCGAACGCCGTCGGATGGAAGGTGTCAAAAAACGGTTGGTAATCCGCGGTGGAAAGCTGTTCGCGGCTGCGCACCCATTCGCCGCGGGCGGGGATGGCATACAATCCCCAATGGATGAACATGCCGAAGCGGTCGTGGCGAAACCAGTGGCTGCGGGAAAATTTTTCGTACATACGCTCTTCCTCCTGCTTTGCGATCTCTCAACCGGGGCTAATCGGCCGTGCTCTCGTCCATTGCCAACAACCGCGCCGGATTGCGGGCGGTCATGGCGCGGATCGCCTGTTCATCCCACCCTGCTTCCAGCAACATCGCCAGCATCTCACGCATGCCCGCGACCGGGTCGGGCAGGCGCGCGTGACCATAATCCGAACTCAGTACGACCCGCTCCGGTCCGAACGCGTGAATGTACGCGGCGATTTGCGCCGGTGTCACCCGGTAAGCGGGCGGCAGATCACGTACCGTCAGTTCCCAGCACAACTCGACGTAGCACGGCCCCGCGTCGGCGACACGCGCCAACGCCTCGGTCCGGGTCGTCGTATATCCGGGAAAATGCGTCAGCACCAGCTTGCGGCACCCGGTCTCTTGCGCGGCCGCGACCACCGCGCCGGCTTCGTCGAGGCTGCAATGCCCGGTCGCGACCGCCACATCCGCGGCGGCGGCCAGGCGCAGGATTTCGTATACTTCGGGCTTGGCCCGGCCGGCCGGATCGGTCAGGCCGATGGGGGCGCGCGCCGGGGCCTCCGCGGGCGGCGCCAAACCCGGCTGGCCCTGACCCGTTTCAGCCGCGACGCGCTGCCGGTAGGCCGCGTGGTTGGCGGCCGAGAGAGTGGGCAGGCAGATCAGGGCGGCGCCAAAACGGATGGCCGCGGCCACGGCCTCGGGATTGAGCCCCCCGACCGTATGGTTGAGTGTAATCGACCCATAGAGCCGGCAACCGCCCACCCGCGCGTACCGGTTGACCAGCCAGGCCTGTTGGACGGTGGGAAAATGGTGGTCTTTGATCAGGACGCCGCGCATTCCGGCCGCCGCCGCCTTGTGTAACATTTGCCAGCTGTCGACGCTGCGCGGCGCCAGCGAGGGCGCGGTATGGGTGTGCAGGTCAACGGCCCCGCGCAACAAGTCATGGACGCGATCCATCGATTCTTCCCTCCTTCCGGCTCACAGGCCCAGGCGCGGCAAGGCGATTTGTTGCCGCCGCACCCGGCGTTGATCCGCCGCTGTCACCAGAAAAAACAACAACATACCCAGGTTGGGCGTACTCAGCATCAGGGCGTACAGGTGTGG
Source organism: uncultured Oscillospiraceae bacterium (assembly GCA_964479435.1). Lineage (GTDB taxonomy): Bacteria > Bacillota > Clostridia > Saccharofermentanales > UBA5734 > JAAYKS01. Next base: position 47,477 of record CAYZME010000003.1, on the reverse strand, counting down.
CGAGAAACGATGGGTCAGCCACAACGGCACGGTGACCAGCGCCACCACCAGGGGGTTGGCCGCGGCCCACCCCCGCGGATACGGCGTCCTGCCGGTCGACACCACAAACAACAGCCAGCCCAGGGCCAGAGCATACAGCGCCAAGGCGACCCCGATCGCCGGCGTCAGTACGGCGTAAACCCGGTCCGTCAGCGGCAGGGCCCAGGACTCCAGCCCCGCCTGCGACAAATAGCGGTGGATCACCTGGGGGACACAAAAAAACGCGTGAATGAATAAACCACCCATCCCCGCCAACGCGGCCAGCACCAGGAAAACCCGCGTCGCCCCCGGCGAGACGCGCGCCATTTGGCGGCACGCGGCATAGATCCCGGGCAAAAAAAGCGGGAAAGCGACCGCGGCGAAAGCCATCGACCACAGCGGCCGCCAATACGCCACCTCGATCCAACCGCGCTGGGCCATGCCGAACAGGCCTTGTGCCCCCGGCTGGACATAACCCAAAAGCAGGTCGCCCACCCAGGCCAGCAGGGCGGCCGCGATCGGCAGGATGTGAAACACCACAACGGCGCCGCGCTTCATCCGCTTCACCCCTCTTGCCCGCGCAAGTCCGGGCGTTGCTGTAGCCAGGTCTGTACTTTGCCGATCAGTTGCGGCTGGATGTCGGGATAGGTCAGTTGCGCCGGCAGCGTGCGAAACAGCCGCCGCTCAGCGATTTCGTACTCCGGCAGCGGCTCCCAACGATCGATGGCGGCAAAATACAAATGGCCCCCCGATACGGCCTCATCGCGCGCGATCCGGTAGCCGGTCACAAACGCGAACCGGTCCGGCCTCACAACCCCGGTTTCCTCATACAGCTCCCGCAGGGCGGCGTCCCGCGCGTCCTCGCCGGGCTCGACATGTCCCCCCGGCATTTCAAAGGTCTCGCGGTCGCGGTTGCGCACATACACCCACCGCTCCCGGTAGCGTGTGGCGATGACGACAAAATCCGGGCGCGGCGGCGTCCGCGGCGGAAAGATCACCTGCCGCGGCGGCACCGTTTGCCGGCTCAAATCCAGCGCAAAGAACAACTCGGCCTGGGTCGGTTCGTGGTAAGGCGGGATCTCGGCAAATCCATATCGTTCGTACAACCTGCGCGCGGCCACCCGGTCCCGGCGCGTGTCCAGCACGGCGCGCACATACCCCGCCTGCCCGGCAAAGCGCAGCGCCCGCCCCAGCAAGGCCGTCCCATATCCCAGGCCCTGATGCTCCGGCCGGACAAACAGCCGCTTGATCTCGGCGGTGGCCGCCTGGTCCGGCAGGGGACGCACGGCAATCATCCCCACCGGGTCGTCCCCGTCGGCCAGCAACCAGAACCCACCTCCGCGCTGGTACACGCCGGGGATGTCGCGGATGTCGTCCGGCAACGCGCCGGTCAAGCCGGGGATGGCCAACTGCTCGACATAGTCCCGGTAAAGCCGCGCGACCGCCGCTTGCAGCGATGGCGCGTAGGCGTGGATGGTCAACATGGGCCGCCCCTTCCCCCGATTCCCACGTATCGGGCCGATCAAACGTGCTGTTCCCATTGTAACCAAACGCGCCCCACGCGCAAAGCGCCGCCTGGGCCCGCCGCACACCTCCTATATTTGCCGCCGCGGCGGCGCAAGTGTACAATCCCCGTGCGCCCAATTCCGGCGAAAGGGGGTCTGAAATCTTGGAGCGGAAAGCCGTCCCCGCGCGCAGCGGCACACCCTTGGCGAGCCATCGGCCCCGCATCGGCATTTTGTGCAAGCACTCATGGGACGAAGAAGCCGGCAGTGATTTTTTTACCCTGATGCGGGAAAATGTCGAACAACAGATTCGCGCGCTGGACATGACAGTCGGCCGCCTGTTTCGCCCGGGCGAGCCCCTCGGGCACGGGGACACGCTGGATCTGGACGGCCTGATCGCGATCGGCGCGATCGATTCGCGCCCGGTATTGGCGGTATGCGAAGGCTACCATAACATCGTCTTTCTCAAAAACACCGTCGCCCGCGAGCACGACATCGACGTGGTGCAAAACGACATGGCCGGCGCGACACGGGAAGGCCTGTCGCTGCTTGCCGCCCTGGGGCACCGCGCGATCGGCCTGATGGTCGGCCCGATCAGCGACCTGGACGTCATCACGCAACGGCAGTCCTCCTCGCTCGACGTCCGCCATCACACCTATCTCGAATGGATGCGGGTCGCGGGTCTACTGGACCCGCGACGCGTGCAGGTCACATCCTGGTCCGAAGCCGGCGGGTATCAGGCGGCGCGCGCTGTGCTCCGCGGCCGCCGTCTGCCGACCGCGTTCCTGATCGCCAGCGACGCGCTGGCGGCCGGCGCGCTGCGCGCGTTCACCGAGGCGGGGTTGCGCGTGCCGGAGGATCTGTCCATCCTCAGCTTTGACAACACCGCGCGGGCGGCCGAAGCCACGCCGCCGCTCTCTTCGTTTGAATTGGATCCGGGGGAAGCCGGGCGACAGGCGGTCAATGTCCTGTTCGACCGCATCAACGGGCGGCGGACGCCGGTCCATGTGACCATCCCCGCGCATTTGGTGGTGCGCAAAAGCTGCACCATCCCGCGGGAGCGCGGCGACTGAGCCTCAGTCGCCCAGCACGGGGGTCGGTGTGGGCGGCACTGTTTCCGGCGGCGGCACCGGTTCCATCGTCTCGAGCGGCCAGGTCGGTTCGGTCGGCACCGGCAAATTGCCTTTGCTGACCTGGATCTCCACGTCCGACGCCAGCCAGAGGTACTCATTGTAGCGGCTGGTCCGCACCACCATCCCCTTTTCGATGTACGAGTCAACATAGACCACCGTGTACGTCAGCGAGCAGCCTTTGCTGTTAAAATCAAAAAAATACGCGGGCAACTCGTTTTCCATCCACCCCGCCAACTGCCCGATATAGGGGCGCCCCAGAGAATAGATCAGTGTGACCGCGATGTTTTCGCCGTAACGCGTTTCGCCCGCCGGCGCCGACTGGGAAATCAACCGCCCGTAAGGTGTTTCGTTGCTGTAGGCCTGCTTGAGCACCAGCGCGATCCGCGGATTGACAGCCATCGCGTCATCGGCGTAGACGGCCGCGTAATCCGGGATTTCCTCGCCCCGGCCGAGCGACAGCGACAGGTGTATTTCGGACTGGGCCGCGACCGTCGTCCCCGCGGGGATGTCCTGGCCAAACACCAGGCCGGCCGGCGTGTCGTCTGACCCCGTTTCGGTGAGGATCACGCGCACATCGCGCGACTGTTGCCAGGCCGCGACCTGCTCCCGGGTGTAGCCGGTAAAATCCGGGACCAGAATCTCCTGACTTGGCGGCTGCGGTCCCCGCGAGAGATACACCGCCAGGTAATCGCGGCGGGTGAAATTGTTCTCATGGACCGACGCGTCGGCAAATTCGACGCGGATCACCCGGCCGGTGGACACGGTCTCGCTGTATTGCTGCACCAGATTGACGTTGAACGCTTTGGTTTCATCGATCCAGGCGCGGATTTCCGCGGTGGTCATCGTCGAAAAGGCCGGCAGTTGCAGGTGCTCGTCCGGGTCGGGGCCTTTGCTGACGGTCAGTGCCAACACCGTCTTTTTGCGCACGGTTGTGCCCGGCGCGATGCTCTGGTCGATCACGATGTCGCTGCCGATCTGCATGTCAAATCGCGTGCGGACATCCAGTTCCAGGCGGGATTTAGAAGCCCAGGCGCGCGTTGCGGTCAGCGTCTGGCCGGCCAAATCCGCGATCACGACCCGGTTGAAAGCCCGGTAGGCAAAAACCCCCGCCGCCAGCAGGGCCAGGACGGCCAAGGCAACGAGCGCGTAACGGGCGCCCGCCGGCAGCCGCCGCGGTTTGTGGTCCGGCAAGCCGGGTTGCGGCTCCGGTTCGTCGCGCATGACGGCAGGGCGCGCGGCCCTAGCCGATGACATGGTTTCGGGTTGAGCGGGTTTGCGCGGGGGATCGGTCACATCACTCATCTCGCCGGTTCCACCTCTGCTTTCTAAAAAATCAAATCGGGGGCCTGGGTTTTGGCTCTTCGCCGGGTCGCGGCAAGCCGTCGGGCCCATCCAGACTCTCCATCAGCAACTGCCTGAGCCCGTGGGCCGCGCGATACGCCTCGTGCAAGAAAGTCTCGGCCGACATCTCCCGCCAGCGCGCCGCGGCCACATTGGATACTTCCAGCGAGATCGCGCCGCGGTATCCCGTCCGGGCGATCCGCCGCATCAGCCAGGGCCAGGGGACCGTGCCCGCGCCGGGCAGCAAATGCTGGTCCAGGTGGCCGGAGTTGTCGTGCAGGTGCAGCGCCGCCAGTCGGTCGCCGTACCGATCCAACAGATCCCATTGTCCAGTGTAGTGGTTTTCGTGGCCGCTGTCATAACAAAAGCGCAGACGGGGGGAATCGATCGCCGCAAACGCCTGTTCGAGATGGTCCGATTGTCTGAGGTTTTCCAGAGCGATCGTCACTTGACGCTGTTCGGCGTGCGCTACCAGGCGCCGCAGGCGGTCCAGTCCCGCGGGGTTGACCGGCGGCGGGTTTTCGCCCTGGCTGGCATGCAATACCAACAGCGGAATCCCGTGCCGGGCGCAGTCGTCGAGACCGCGTGTGTAGACCGCTGCCAGCGCGTCCGCCGCCGCGTGGCCGCGCCACAGGTCATTGGCGTGCGCGTAAGGCGCGTGCGCGTGTTCGATCTCCAGACCGTTCTGCCGCGCCAGTTCCGACAGGCGCCGCTGGCCATCGCCACCGGCGCGCGAATCGTCCCACCACAATGTGACCGCGTCAAATCCGGCCCGGGCGATGTGCTCCATCCGTTCGCGCGGCGGGAGACGGTAGCCGAACCAGAAATAGATCGATGTGCGCGGCCGGTCCGGCGCCGGCCGCCGGTGCGTGTCCGGGTTCAAGAAAGGTCTGCCAACAAGGCCGCCGATAGGCTGATGGCGGCGAAATGCTCCAGCATCTCCATCCGCGACAACGCCTCGCGCATATCCGCGCCGACGGTCAAAACCCCGTGGTTGGCCATCAGCAGCGCGTCGCATCCGGCAATATGCCGTTGGGCGACCGCGGGCAGCTCGTCCAGTGTCAAGCGCGGTGTTTCGGCGGTCCAAACGCTGCCGATGCGAAACTCGGACGCCGGCAGGCAGATGTCACCGTCCGCTTTGCCCGCCAGACCAAAAGCCGACGCGGCCCTGGGGTGCGCGCGCACCACCGCCCCCACGTCCGGGCGGATCCAGTACACCGCCAGGTGCAGCCTCAGCTCGGATGTCGGCTGCAGGCTGCCGGAAATGACATTGCCCGACAGGTCGATTTTGACCAGATCGGATTCCACCAGGGTGCCTTTGGGTTTGCGCGTCGGTGTGATCAGGACTTCGTCCGCCGACAGGCGGACGCTGATGTTGCCGGTGCTGGAGACCGCGAAACCCTGCGCGCACATCCGTTGACCGGCCCGGACCAGGCTCCGCCTGGCTTTGCTTTCCAACACGTCGGTTCACCTCCACTTTCCATCGCCCGGGGAGTTCGCTCCCCCGGGCGGTCACTGTGCGGCCGTTGCCTCCCCGGGGGCGGCGGCAAAAGACGGCGCTGCCAACCAGCCATCCAGCGCCTCGCGAAAATCCTCCACCGGGATCACCGAATCTATTTTTGTGGTGACGGCAAAGTGGTCGACCACCTGCCCGCCGCGCCGCTCGATTTGTGTCGTCAGTCGCTGCAGAAACGCCGGCGGTACGCAATCATCCGATTTGGTGATAAAGAGCCATACCCGCTTGCCGGTCCAGTCGGCCTGGCGGAGAAAACGCGTGACCGCCGGCGGCGTTTTGCCGGCCCAGATCTGCACGCCCAGCAAAATGCGGTCGTATGCCGCCATTTCAAAGTCCATCGGCTGAATCGCGCCGCCGATGCCAAAAAAGCCCGCCAGCGCCGCCCGTGCGTACGCCCCCGGTTTGCGGGGCTTCTTTTCTTCAATCGCCAGCAGATCCCATCCGGTCCGGGCCTGGATCTGGCGGGCCACCGCCGCGGTGTTGCCAACCCAGGAGTAATACACGATCAACGCCTTGCTCATTGCAACCACCCTTTCTTATTCACGCGTGAGTTACGCAGTGCTCACATACCGGGTTGGCGCACCAGATCCCGGAGTTTGCGCGTCAACGCGTCCCGTACTTCCCGGTTGGCCACCGGATCGCGATCGCTTGCCCAGCGCGCCTCCAGCTCGAGGATCTCCTGCCGCTGCGCTTCGCTGATCTTGCCGCGGCGCGTCTCGTCGGCCAGCCATTGCTGAAACGAACCGATCCACTCGTCCTCGCACCCCACGTCTTCGGGGCAGCGTTCAATTTTGTCAAAACCCATGCGGCTGTAATACAGCCGCATCGCGGACGTGTCCGCGGTATCGCCCTTGGCAATTTTGACTTCGAACAACGGGTCGATGCCCAATACGCCCATTTGCTGGAATTCGTTCTGATCGCGGGCGACCGCGTCCGCGCGCACCGACGCGCCGACAATCTCGCAGGTATACAGCGTCCAGCGCGTCCCCACCCGCAGCGAATGAATCACCCGGCACTCGATGTTGACCGGGCATTCGGCGATTCCCGGGGGCGTGACTTTGCGCGAAGGCAGCGGTGTCAGCCCAGCCACATCCATTTCGTCGATCCCTTTGGGGATGGGCATCCCGGCGATCCAGCTTTCACGCAGCAAATCGTGTCCGTAATAGCTGATCACACACTCGGGATTTTCCTGCAGATTGATGTTCCCCTGCTTGATCCCATCCTGATACGCGCCGTCCCAGTTCTCCACAAACAAATTGGACAAGCAAAAGACGTAATACCAGGGCGGCGCGAAGCTGGTCCCCATCGTGACCGGCGTGACGTTGACATTGCCCCGGCGGTCCACCGTCGTGACAAAATAAGAAATCTGCGGCGGTTGAATAAAACGGTGATTGATACCGCTTTGTTTTTCGCCCTCGAGGTCGTAAAAGATAAAATCCATCTCCTGCCGTACTCCTTTGACCCAGGTTACCCAAAACCCGCACTACGTGCGCTGGCACTGCGGTGCTGGCTCTATTGTAACCAAAAATCCGTACGGCAGGAAATGGCCGATTACTAGGCGGGAGTCGGATCGGCCCGGTCGGGCGCGCGCCCCGCGGGCAGGCGGATCCGGGTCTTGAACAGATCTCCGTCGATGGACATCTCAAAATGCCCGCGCTGCAGCTCGACCAGGCTGCGCGCGATGCTCAGCCCCAGGCCGCTGCCTTCGCTCGCGCGGGAGGCATCCCCGCGCACAAACCGTTCCATCAATTCCGTGGCATCCATATTGAGCGGCTGCGCGGAAATGTTTTTGACCGTCAACACAACCCCCGCCGCGTCCGGTTCGACGTCAAAATAGACCCGCGTCCCCGGCATCGCGTATTTCACCGCGTTACTCAACAGATTGTCGAGGACGCGCCACATCAACTTGCCGTCGGCGACCACCGGCGCGCCGGCCGGCGGCAGCGCCACCACCGGGTCCAACCGGGCGGCCGCCAGGCGCTCGGCGTACTCGCCGACCGCCTGATTGACCATCTCGCCCAGATCCGCCGCCGTCAGGTCGACGGCCAGGTTTCCGCTCGAGGCCTTGGAGGCCTCGAGCAAATCATCGGTCAGTTTGTGCAGTCTTTGCGATTGCCTGTCGAGGACTTCCACGTACGACTCGGCCGGGCCGGGCAATTCTTCTTTTTTGAGCAAATCCACGTAATTGATCAGCGAAGTCAATGGGGTTTTGATGTCGTGCGAGACATTGGTGATCAGGTCTGTTTTAAGCCGCTCGCTTTTCAGGCGATCCTCCACCGCCTGCGCCATCCCTTCGCGGATGCGGTTGAGGTTTTCGCCATGGCGGCGAAAACCGCCGAACAGCCAACGGCTGCCGATTTGCGCGTCCTGCTCCAGGCCTGGTTGTCCGACCTTGCCCGCCGCCAGCCGAGCGGCCGCCCGCTGCAGGATGTGCAGGTTGACCGCCGCCACACAGACCCCGGCCAGTAAAAACAGATTGAACAGAAAGAGCAGCAGAATGGCCGGTTCCGACCTGGGCGCGGCAAGGGCCAGGGCAAACTGGATGATCGCCACCAGACAAAACCCGGCGGCGGCGCGCCAATAGAGGGGGATATGGCGGACGGCAGCGCCAATCCCGCGGCCAGTCGCGCGCAGCACGGTGCCGGCCAAACGGAGGAGGCGCCAAATCAGCGTGTTGCGCCACCACTGCCCGGCCTTGATCCGGGCCGCCCATGTCGCCAGAAAGCCCAATACAACCAGGGATAACAGAGTCAGCCCGACGATGAGCAGCGCGGCATCCGCCCAGCCATAAAACCCCCGGTAGTCGATCACGCCCCACAAAATCATCCCCGCCAGCGGCACAAGTCCGGCGATCAGGTCCAGCGGAACATGGTGGACGGGGCCGAGTGTCACACCCGGCACGCCGCTGCGGCGGCCGGCGGCACTGAGGATAAAAACCAGCAGGATTACGATCAGCAGGCCCAGACCGGCCGTCACCCAGATCAGGGCCCAACGCCAGGGGTACAGCGCGTCAAACAGCCGCGCCTGTTGCCAGAAGGCATCCCGCGCCACCAGCGGGTCGGCGACCGCGTAGCGGATGATGTAGTCGCCGACAACCATTTCCGAACCATAGCCGACCTGCGCCGGCCACTCCGTGCTTTCCAGGATCCGCTCGGGCGACGCGGCGCGGGCGAGTGTGTAGGAAAAATTGCTCGCCTGCTCTTCGTATTCCCACAAGCGGCTTTCCCCTTCTTCATGCACCCTCTGGTAATCCCATACCACCCAGACGGCCTGATTCATCGCCGTATTGGCGCAGTCGGATGTTTGGTAGTACGAATCGACCTCGCCATAGTTTTGCTGCTCATGCAGGTAGAGCACCCCACCCGCACTGGTCAGGCAGGCCGCGACGGCCAGGGCAAACAGCAAGACCGCCGCGGTTTTGACCGCCAGATTTCCTGTGAAGCGATTCATGTCCTCTTCTCACTTTCCATTTTGTAGCCGACGCCCCAGACCACCTTGATGTATTGCGGCTCCGAAGGATTGATTTCAATTTTTTCCCGCAAGTGGCGGATATGGACGGCCACTGCCCCCACCGCGCCGTTGGCGGCTTCGTTCCAAACCGCTTCATAGATCTGCGCGGAAGCATATACGCGCCCCGGGCTCTGCATCAGCAACCGCAGAATCGCGAATTCCATCGGCGTCAAGGCGACCGGCTCGCCGTCGACGGTTACCTGGCGCGTGGTGTCGTCCAACTCGACCCCGCCCACCGTGTACCGGTCGGGGCGCGCGACACGCCCGCCCAGACGGGTGTAGCGGCGCAATTGTGAGCGCACGCGGGCCAGAACCTCAATCGGCGTAAACGGCTTGGTGATGTAGTCGTCCGCGCCCAGTTGCAGCCCCAGCACTTTGTCGCCGTCCTCGCCTTTGGCGGTCAGCAATATGATGGGCACGTTGCTCTGTTCGCGTATGCGCGGGATGGCGGTCAACCCGTCCATCTGCGGCATCATGATGTCCAGCAGCACCAGGTGCACGTCGTTTTGCCGTACGCTTGCGATCGCCTCGATGCCGTTGCGGGCTTCCAGCAACCGGTATCCCTCGGCTGTCAGATAAATGCGCAGCGCCGCCAGGATATCGGGGTCGTCGTCGCAGATCAGAACGGTATGGGTCATGGCTCCACCTCACACACCCATCATAACGGGCGATTCTTGTCATTCTCCGGGGGAGATTCTTAAGCTTTTCTTAAATCTCCCGGCTTACACAATTCTTAAGAAAGATCGGACAGACTCCTTAATCTCCGGTTGTTACGCTGACGGCATCTACTCCGGTCTCTGGCCGGTGCCCGGTCAGAGACCGGTACCCGATCGAAGATCGGTGCCCGATCGAAGATCGGGGTAAAGATTTGGAGGTTTTGTGATGTTTGTGTACCCGATTCTCGCGGGGCTGGCCGCCGCTCCCAAAGTCGTCGATTTCTATTTGGCCGCGATGTCGGCGTTCGCGTTGTGCAAAGAAAAGCCGGATGCCGACGGGGAAACGGGCAGCCGTCTGGCGGTCTTGGTCGCGGCGCGCAATGAGGCCGCGGTCATCGGGCAGCTGCTGGATAGTTTGCGCGAACAAGACTATCCAGATGTATTGTATGACATCTACGTCGCTCCCAATCAATGCACCGACCAAACCGCGGCTGTAGCGCGAGCCAAAGGCGCGCGCATTCTGACCTGCTCGCCCGCGGTGCGCAACAAAGGCGACGCGTTGGCGGAGGCGTTGGATCAGCTGCTGGATCTGCCGGAAGCATACGACGCGTTTGTGGTGTTTGATGCCGACCATGTGGCCGATCGGCGCTTCCTGGCGGAAATGGACCGCGCGCTCCAGGCGGGCGCGCGTGTGGCCAAAGGGCGGATCGAATCCAAAAACCCCTATGACTCCTGGGTCGCGGGTTGTTATTCCATCTATTTCGGCATCCAGAGCATGCTGTACAATCGCGCCCGCGCGGCCTGCGGCCTGTCCGCCAAATTGGCGGGCACCGGTTTTGCCGTGTCCGCGGACGTCCTGCGTGAAAGGGGCGGTTGGCGAACACAAACCATCACGGAGGATGTCGAGTTCGCGGCCCAGCTCGCGTGCGCAGGCGAACAAGTCCGGTGGGTGCCGCGGGCGATTTCCTATGACGAGGCGCCTGTGACACTTGCCGTCTCCATGAAGCAGCGCAAGCGGTGGTGCAGCGGCGTCATGCAGGTCTCCCGCCGGTATGTCCGGGCATTGTGGCGCGGTTGCGCCGCGCGGGGGCAACGGCCGCTCGCGCGGGCGCGGCGGTTCGATGCCGCGATGCTGCAGATGCTGCCATACACGCGCGTGTGGTCCGCCGGAATGGCCTTGCCGCTGTTGCTGTCCGCCCATGCCGCGGGTTTGACGAGTTGGGCCGCGATTGGGGCCGGCGTCCTGACGGGCGCGTTTGTGTCCGCCGCCGGGTCGTGCGCGTTGGCGGCAACGGTCGCGTTCGGGTACGCGCGGTACGATGCGCGTATCCTCAAAAGTGTATTGGGATTTCCTTTGTTTATGTGGTCGTGGCTGCCGCTCCAACTCCTGGCCTGGTTTCACGATACCCGCGTCTGGGAAGAGATCCAGCACACGCGCGCGGTCGCGCTCGACGAGGTGCCGGCACTTGCAAACCCACGGTTGACAGGCGAAAAGACCCGACCCCGGCAGGCCTAAGCTTCAGGGGATTGCGTGACTGCGGGCATTGTGTCTGCGGACACTGTGTCTGCGGACGCTGTGCCCGCAGGCACTTGGACAGAGGGAGTCAGCGACGCTTCGCCCGGCAAAGTGACCCGGCCGGTGATAAAAAACAACAACACCACCGGGAACGTCGCGACCGCCACCACCGGGTTGACCAGTCCGTACAGCGTGTACACCGCCAACGCGGTCATCCGATACGCTTTTTCCGCCCGGGACGCGATCATCCGCCGCAAGCGACGAAACAACAGAGCAAAGAAGAAAAGATATAGCGCGAACTGCAAGCCATACATCGCCAGATAATCCAGCCAGGTCGAGTGGCCGCCCACTTGCGAAAAGTCACCCGTGTTGACCCGCGAGCCGACCCCGGCCAGCGGGTGCTGGAGGAAGGTATGGATCGAGCGCGTATATAGCTCAATCCGCTCAACCGAAGACGAGCTCATTTGCGACAGCCCGGTGTGCAGATTGGGCGGATTGTAGTGACCCAGCTCCACCCCGAATACCCGCTCGCCGATGAGCTCGGCCATGTCGCTAATTTTCAGCAGATACAAATGGGCCTGGAACAAGCCGGCAAAATGACCGATCCCCAAAAACAGCGCGATCACCAGCAGCAACAGCAGGCACGTGCGCAACAGCGCGTGCAACTGCGGGCCGCGCAAATGAAACAGGCTGTAACCAAGCAGCAGCAGGAGGCCCACCCCGACAAAGACGATCGCCAGGGTATAGCCGGCGAACAGCAGACCCAAAAGTGCCAGGACCATCCAGACGGTCAGAGTCCGCCGGTGCGACGAGGTCATGCGGTAGTAGACGAGGATGGGAAAAGCACAGCTCAGCCCCGTGAAAAACTCAAAGCCCCCGACCCCCAGCAGATGATAAAAATGGCGCTGCGCCTCCGGAAAAGAACCGGTCGACATTTCGCGGGCCACCATCGGCCGGACGGCCAGGACAAACATCCCGCGAAAGCAGGCGAGGGCGATGACGGCGTACAGGAAATAAAGGATGCGAACTTGCCGGTCCTGGCGGCCCATCAGGGCGAAGTATAGATCGATCAGGTAGACCGCGAAAAAGAAAGCGAAATAACCAAAGGGGATGTGCGCGTTTTGCCCGCGCCCGATCGCCAACCGCACCGCCAGCACCCCAATCCATAGAGCGAAAAAAATGACCTCCGGCAAGCGGCCGCCGGTGCGCAGAAACAACCGCGCGTGCCGCCAGGTGACCCCGTGGCGCCGCAAACCGGTCACAGCGACGGCCAGCCAGGCCAGAAAAGCGGCGCCCAACACGACCAACTCGCGCGACAAAGAAGGGCGGATGATCAGGCCTTCCAGCAAGGCCGGCGACACCAGCAGTGTCAAAAAAAAGCCCGCCGTCAACAGATCGAGATGCGCGCCGATCCACGCGCGACGGTTTATCTTTCGCGAAAGCACCCTTTGCCCTCCCTCCGCCACAGCCATGGTGACCATTGTACATCCCCCTGCCACCGGTTTCAAAATATGACGACAACTCCCGCGGATTCGTTCGCTTTGCCGCGAATCGCGCTATAATAGTTTATATGTGAACCATTCATTGGGTCCACCCGAATACCGGGCGGACCGATCGCGAAAAGGAGGATTGTACCCATTATGGCCGAAGCGTATACCAAAGCGTGGCTCAACTACGGACCGGTCGGCCGGTCAGAGAACACCGAGTATTACAGGAGCATCTATTGTCCGATGGAGGGGGATCCCGTCCTGGACAACGCGGTCCGGGAACTCAGAACCGGTGCCAAAGGCATGTATGGGCTGTTGCCTTTCGTCGTCCGGGAAAAACCGGCCCGCGGCGGCTACATCGAACTGGCGGTCGATCCGGCCCTGGACACGGTCAAAGAAGGCTTTACCTTGCGATCGGATGAGCGCCGGCTCCTGATCACCGGCAAGCAGTCGGTGGGGGCGCTGTACGGGGCTTTCCACGTATTGAGGCTCACGGCGACACGCAAAAGCCTGGCGGGGCTGGAGCAGACCATCCAACCCTCGGCACGCTGGCGCGTCCTCAATCACTGGGACAACTTCAACCCGTTCCGGCACGTCGACAACAGCGACGGGTATACCACCCAGTCCCTGTTCTTTGCCGACGGCGAGATCGTGTGCAACGAACGCACCGGCGACTATTTGCGTTTGTTGGCGTCGGTCGGCATCAACGGCCTCTCGATGCATGTCGTCAACGTCTACGGGAACGCCCTGGATATGATCATGCCGCGCTACTACGAGGAGATGACGCGCATTTCCAGTTTGTTTGCCAGCTACGGTGTGGGCATGATCATTGCCATCAATTTTGCTTCGCCGGTGTTGATCGGCGGATTGGATACCGCCGATCCCGGTGACCCACGGGTACAGGCATGGTGGAACGAAACCATGGCCAATTTGTACGCGCATGTGCCCAACATCGCCGGCTTTGTCGTCAAAGCCGACTCCGAAGGGGTTCAGGGGCCGTTCGATTACGGGCGCACCCAGGCCGACGGCGCCAACGTGATCGCCCGCGCGATCCAGCGCTTTGGCGGCACCGTATTCTGGCGCTGCTTTGTGTACGATTGCCAGCAGGACTGGCGCGACCAGACCACCGACCGCGCGCGCTCCGGGTACGACAATTTCCACCCGCTGGACGGCAAATTTGACGACAACGTCATTTTGCAGGTCAAGAACGGCCCGCAGGATTTCCAGGTGCGCGAGCCGGTGCACACATTGTTCGGCACGATGGATCGCACCCACGAGATGATCGAATTTCAAATCTACCAGGAATATACCGGACAAAGAATCCACACGTGCTTCCTGATCCCGCAGTTCAAAGAAATCCTCGATTTCAACACCTATGCGCTGGGGCAGGACAACACCGTCGCCGACATCGTCACCGGCAAAACCTATGGCGATTATGAACGCAGCGGGATTTGCGCCGTCGCCAACGCCGACGCCAGTGTCAACTGGTGCGGTCACGACCTGCATTGCGCCAACCTGTACGGATATGGCCGGCTGTGTTTTGACACCCGGGCTACCAGCGAGGAGATCGTCCACGATTTCATTTTGCAGACGTATTCGGCGCACCCGGCGGTGGTGGACAACCTCTCGCATATCCTGCTCAACTCCTGGCTGACGTACGAAAAGTACAACGCGCCGCTCGGCCTCGGCTGGCTGTGCAACAACGGCATGCACTTTGGACCGGGACCGGATGTGTATGAATATGACCGCTGGGGCACCTACCACCGCGCGAACTGGGAAGCCATCGGCATCGACCGCACCAGCCGCGGCACAGGTTATGTCCTGGCCTACAACGAACCCAACCGCTCGCTGTACGACAACCTCGACACCTGCCCGGAAAATCTCAAATTGTTCTTTTACCGCCTGCGTTATGATTACGTGCTCCAGTCGGGCAAGACCCTGTTGCAACATATTTATGACACCCGCTTTGAGGGCGTCGAGGATGTGGAAGGGTTTGTGAAGAAGTGGGACGAGCTGCAAGGGCTGGTACCGGAAGACGCGTTCCGGCGGGTGCAAGGTCGTCTCCAACAACAGCTCACGCACGCCAAAGAGTGGCGTGATGTCATCAACACGTATTTTTTCCGCAGAACCGGTATCGCCGACGCGCACGGCCGTTTGATCTGCGACTGATTTCGGTCAGGCCGGTGGCGGGCCTCACCCGCCACGCGCCGCGCGCTACGCGCAACGCGCTACGCGCCAAGGAAAAATGAATCACAAGGAAGGATATGAATATGGCAGATCCATACACTAAAGCGTGGCTCGAATACAGCCCGCGCGAAAAAACCGCCGACGCGGCTTACTATTCGCGAATTTACTGTACCGCCCAGGAAGATCCCATCCTCGCCAACGCGATCCGGGAGCTGTGCACCGGCGCCGGCGGGATGTACGCGACCCAGCCGGAGATTGTGGCCGCCAAACCCGCGCAGGGGCCCTACATCGCGTTGACGGTCGATCCGCTGCTGGACACGGTCAAAGAAGGATACACCCTCCGCTCGGATGAACAAAGCGTACACATCACCGGCAAAGAAGCGGTCGGTGTGCTGTATGGCGCGTTTCATCTGTTGCGGCTCACGGCCACCCACAAAAGCATCGCCAACCTGGACATCCGTCAGCAACCTTCGGCGCGTTGGCGCATGCTCAACCACTGGGATATGTTTTTGCCGCTTTCGGCCGGCAATACCGACAGCTTTCTCGGGCGCTCCTTGTTCTTTCAGCGCGGCGAAATCGTTTGCAACGAGCGCACGCGCGATTATTTGCGCATGCTGGCTTCGGTCGGGATCAACGGCCTGGCCATGCACAACGTCAATGTCTACAACGACGCGCTGGACATGATCCTGCCCCGTTTTTACAAAGAGATGGCCGAGCTTTCCACCCTGTTTGCCAGCTATGGCGTCGGCATGGTGATCGCGCTCAATTTCGCGTCGCCGGTGCTGATCGGCGGTCTCGAGACCGCCGACCCGCGTGATAAACGGGTGCAGGCGTGGTGGAATGACACCATGGCCAGATTGTACGCCCACGTCCCCAACATTGTCGGCTTTGTCGTCAAGGCCGACTCCGAAGGGGTGCAGGGGCCGTTCGATTATGGGCGCACCCAGGCGGATGGCGCCAACCTGATCGCCCGCGCGATCCAACCGTACGGCGGCGTGGTGTTCTGGCGCTGTTTTGTGTACGACTGCCAGCAGGACTGGCGCGACAAAGTGACCGACCGCGCGCGCTCCGGGTATGACAATTTTCATCCTCTGGACGGCAAGTTTGACGACAACGTGATTTTGCAAATCAAAAACGGCCCACAGGACTTCCAAGTGCGCGAGCCGGTGCATACATTGTTTGGCACCATGGAAAAAACCCATGAAATGATCGAATTCCAGATCGTCCAGGAATACACCGGCGGGACCGTGCACACCTGTTTCCTGATCCCGCAGTTCAAAGAAGTGCTCGATTTCAACACGTATGCGAACGGGCGTGACAACACCGTCGCCGACGTGGTCTGCGGCCGGGCGTTTGACGACTACGAGTACGCGGGAATCGTCGCCGTCGCCAACGCGACCGCGGTCGGGAACTGGTGCGGTCACGACCTGGCCTGTGCCAATCTCTACGGCTATGGCCGTCTGTGCTTTGATACCGACGCCACCAGTGAGGAGATCGCGCGCGACTTCATCATGCAGACCTACTCCGCCCACCCGACCGTCGTGGATAACCTCTCGCATATCCTGCTCAACTCCTGGCTGACGTACGAAAAGTACAACGCGCCGCTCGGGTTGGGCTGGCTGTGCAACAACATCATGCACTACGGACCGGGACCGGACATCTACGAATACGACCGCTGGGGTACCTATCACCGCGCCGACCGCTACGCGATCGGCGTCGACCGCACCAGCCGCGGCACCGGGTACGTGCTGGCTTACAACGAGCCCAACCGCTCCTTGTACGACAACATCGACACCTGCCCGGAAAACCTCAAATTGTTTTTCTACCGCCTGCGCTACGACTACGTGCTCCAGTCGGGGAAAACGTTGCTGCAACATATTTACGACACCCATTTCGAGGGCGTCGAGGATGTGGAAGTGTTTGTGAAGAAATGGGATGAGCTGCAGGGGCTGATCCCCGACGAGGTGTTCGCGCGCGTACAGGCCAAGTTCGGACAACAGCTCGAGCACAGCAAAGAGTGGCGCGATGTCATCAACACCTACTTTTACCGGCGCACCGGCATCCCCGACGCGCACGGCCGCCTGATTTACGATTGACCCTGGCCAATGTCAAAAAAGAGGTGCCCGGTTCGCTGCTCACGAACCGGGCCCCTTTTTATCTATGCATGTGTCCGACGGTACGCGAGGCCTAGCTATCCCGAGAGCCTGCCGATGAATTCGCGCACGCGCGATGGGCCGCCATTGAAAATCTCTTGCGGCGTCCCCTCTGCCTGCACCACCCCGCCCTCCATAAAGAGAATGCGGTCGGAGAGCTCCCGCGCGAACTGCATCTCGTGGGTGACAATGATCATGGTCATCTGCTCGTCGGCCAGGCCGCGGATCACACGCAATACTTCGCCGGTCAATTCGGGGTCGAGCGCCGAGGTCGGTTCGTCAAAAAAGAGAATCCGGGGCTGCAGCGCCAGCGCGCGGGCGATCGACACCCGTTGCTGCTGGCCGCCGGACAACTGGTATGGATAGGCGTCGCGCTTGTCCTCCAGGCCCAGTTTGACCAGCAACGCCTCGGCGCGCGCTTCCGCCTCGCGCCGGTCCACCCGGTCGACGATCATCGGCGCGTTGGCAATGTTGCGCAACACACTGTGGTGCGGAAACAGGTGGAAACTCTGGAATACCAGACCAAAATGCCGATGCAGGGCGCGAAGTTCCTTTTTGGGGGCGTAGACACTGCACCCGTCCGGGCCGGCTTGCGCGGCGTACGTACCGAGATACGCGAGATCCCCGCCATCCATGCGTTCGAGCAGGGTCGCGCAACGCAAGACCGTCGACTTGCCCGACCCGGAAGGTCCGATGATGGAGACCACCTCGCCCTGGCGCACCGACAGGGAAAAATCCCGCAGGACTTCGAGTTCGCCGAACGATTTTTTCATATTGCGGATTTCAAGAATTTTCATATCGATCCCGTCAATGGTAATAATCCAGCGCCGCTTCGATGCGTTCCATCCCGGTCGC
Source organism: uncultured Oscillospiraceae bacterium (assembly GCA_964479435.1). Lineage (GTDB taxonomy): Bacteria > Bacillota > Clostridia > Saccharofermentanales > UBA5734 > JAAYKS01. The sequence continues at coordinate 29,600 of CAYZME010000003.1, read as the reverse complement.
GACCAGCAAATTGAAGACATAATAGAACAATCCGGCCACCATCAGCGGTAAAATGGTATGCCGCGCGGCGGCAATCTGGCGCGCGGTGGTAAACATCTCCATCACCGTCAGCGTAAACGCCAGCGAGGTGTCTTTGACCAGCGTGATGGTTTCATTGGTCACCGGGGGCAAAATGCGTTTGACCACCTGCGGCAGGATGATCCGCAAAAAAGTCTGAATACGCGTATAACCCAGCACCTGCGCGGCTTCATACTGCCCGACCGGCATCGACTCGATGCCGGCGCGGTAGATTTCGGCGAAGTAGGCCGCGTAGTTCAGAACAAAGGCAATGATCACGGCGGTGAAACGGAAGCCGCGGCCGGTTTCAATCTGAAAAACAAAAAAAGGACCGAAATAAACCACCATCAACTGCAGCATCAAAGGGGTGCCGCGCATAATCGAGATGTAGAGTTTGGACAAAACGCGGACCGGCCAGACGCGCGACATGCGGCAAAATGAGAGCAAAAGCCCCAACGGCAGTGAAAAAATCAGCGTCAACGCAAATATTTCCACCGTTGTGAGAAAGCCTTTGGCCAGTTGCAGCAACATAAAGCCCCAATTCACGCCATCTTACCCCACTTGTGAAAAAAGCTGGGGATGGCGCCGCGCGCGGCGCCATCCCCAGCCATCCCCTACTTACGCGTCGCCGAGACAGACAAAGTCCTGCAGATTCCACTTGGTCGCGATAGTCAAGAAGGTACCATCCTCAAGCATGGCCATCAACGTTTCTTCCACCTGGTCGCGCAACGCCTCGTTGCCCAGCTTGAAGCCGACGCCGTATTGCTCGGCCGACAGATATTCATCGAGAATGACGAATTTGCCTTCCGCCCGCGCGGCTATTTGTACATGCGCGACGCCGATATCCATGGCGATGGCGTCGACCGAGCCCTGCTCCAACTCAAGGAAAGCGGTGTTGTAGTCGCCGAACTGGATCATTTCATCAAACGATTCCAGCAAGTCGGCCTGGTCTTCACTCTCGAGCGCCGCCAGTGCCGACGATTCTTTTTGCACCGCGACCACCTTGCCGGCTAAGCCTACCGGGTCCGCGATGCCGGCATTACCGGCGACCACAAATACCTGGCTGTTGTTGACATAAGGCGAACTCCAGGTGTACTCGTCCTCACGGCCATTGATGGTGAAACCGTTCCAAATACAGTCGATGGCGCCAGATTTCAATTCATCGTCTTTGGTATCCCAGTTGATCGGCTGCTTGACCAGTTTCCACCCGCGGCGCGTGGCCACTTCCTGCGCGAGCTCCAGATCAAAACCCGTGTACTCGCCCTGGTCGTCCATAAATCCGTACGGCGGGAATTCGGCGTCAAAACCGACGGTAAAAGTTTGCTCCTGGTCTTTCTTTCCGGCACATCCGGCGACAAGGCCGAGTGTCAGCAACAAAGCCAGTATAAGCAGCAGTGATTTTTTCATGTGTTTTCATCCTCCAGCCAGATTATGAGATTTTGTCAATTTATCATGGTAAAGTGACGACTCTAGGCATGCTAGCATTTTCAAGCCTGTGATGTCAATGATAAACGGGTGGAGAGGGGCCACGTGGCGGGAGGAAGGAGCATCAATCCCACGAACAGGCGGCGCTTGTGTATTCATCAAACAAGGGCGTGGAAAAGTACCGTTCCGCCGTATCCGGCAGGACGGTGACCACCGTTTTGTCAGGCCCCAGTCGCGCGGCCAACCGCAGGGCCGCCGCGACATTGGTGCCGCTGGAAATCCCACACATCAAGCCCTCCAGACGGGCCAGATCTTTGGCGGTGCGGATGGCCTCCTGGTCGTCGACAATACAGATATCTTCATAAATACGGGTGTTGAGCACATCGGGGATCAGACCGTCGCCGATGCCCATCTGCAGGTGGGTGCCGATGGTGCCACCCGACAAGATCGCGGCATTCTCCGGTTCGACCGCCCAGATGACAATGTCAGGATATTGGGCTTTGAGCACTTCACCGATACCAGTGATCGTGCCGCCGGTGCCAATGCCGGAGCAAAATCCATGGATGGGTCCGGCGACCTGCTCCAGAATCTCCAGCGCGGTGTGGTGCCGATGCGCCATCGGGTTGGCGGGGTTCTCAAACTGCTGCGGGACAAACACGCGCGGATCCTGGCGCGACATATCCAGCGCCAATTGCAAACACCTCTCGATGCATTTGCCGATGTCGCCGTCGTCGTGTATCTCGATCACTTCGGCGCCGTAATGCCGGACCAGTTTGCGGCGCTCTTCGCTGACGCAATCCGGCATGATAATCACCGCGCGATACCCGCGCACGGCCGCGACCAGCGCCAGGCCGATGCCCTGGTTGCCGCTGGTCGGCTCGACGATAATCGAGTCTTTACGTAGCACACCTTGCCGCTCGGCGGCCAGAATCATATTCAGAGCGGTGCGGATTTTGATCGAGCCGCCGACGTTGAGCCCCTCATATTTCACCAGGACCTCCGCGGACCCCGCGTGTGGCATCCGCTGGAGCCGGATCATCGGTGTGTGCCCCAATGCCGCGAGCACGTTATCGTAAACCATGGTACCTCCGGGGGGCGGCCACGTGGAAGCAATGCCCGTGCGAAACCGGCCGGCCGCTTTTTAATCCTACCTACTCTACCCTTTTTGCGCCTCCTTGGGTAGAGTGGGGATCCCCCTGCCGCGGCCACTGGGGGCCAGGGCCAGTCTGGTGGTTGCCCGTCGGAAGGTTCACGCGGGCAAAAAGCGGAAGCTTTCGAAATGGAAATGGCTGCCGGGGAGGAACACAAAAGTGACCGTCGCGCGACCGCGAACCCGCTCGAGCGCGAAGACGCGTTCTTCATAGCCGCCGGATGCCAAAAATTCCACCGTTTGGCTTGGGTCGCCGCCTTCGGTCTGGAAATGAATATGGATCGAATTGCGATCGATCGGAGAGTGCCCGCGGATGGCGATGGCGGCCGCGCCGTCGAGGCCGAAATCCATCTCTTCAAAAGTCAGGGAGACGTTGTTGCCGATGTCCTCCACCCGGCCCTCGGCCACCGTATAGGAATCCCCGTACAGATGATCGGCGTCGGCCGCTCGGTTGAGAGCAAACGCGCGCCGGGGGCGCGCAAAGACAAAGCCTTTGATATGCACTTTGTCATGGGCGACAAACGTCAACGAGGCGATCCCCCGCATCCGTCGCGACAAATGGAAAACTTCATCCTGGTATACGTTCCAGCGTGTCGGCTTCTGATAGATCTGTGACGCCAACAATTCAGCGCCCGCTTCGCCCGGCATCCCTTGCCAGATCTCAATCGGATACGGTTCACTCGTCAGAGCGAAAATCGGCACGGTGACAAGGTCGGAGCCGTAGGGCCCAAAATCGATGCCCTCAATGCCGACTTGCGTCTCGGCGCCGCGCGCGGTCGCGACGCCGCGTTCATTGCCGTTGGAGACCTCGCCGCGGCTGCGCGTATACAGGCCGGCGGAAACAAATTCATAGGGATCTTTGTACGCGCGCCCCAAACCGGTGACCGTAAATTCGATGTGGGAGATCAACCGGACTTTGGCGCCGCCATTGCGGGCTGTACACCGCAAATAGAACATCCCGTCACCGTGTGCCGTGACCTGCGCCGTGTCCTCTTGTGCTGACACCACGGCCAGATTGGAGGGAATACCCGCCCCATCCACCACACTCCATCGCAAGTCGGGCCAGGTGGTATCCGCCGGATGCAGGACCGCCCGCACGGTGGCCGTGCGAAGGTCGGCGTCCAGATGCTGGCCCGGGCTGACGCGCAGCTCCACTTTGCGCAGCGGCCGTTCCTCTTTTTGCCCCAGCCGGATCGGCAACGGCCGATTGGACTGGATGGCCGAAATGCCCTGCAGACAAGAAGGCGCGACGGGGTGAGCGCGCAACGCCAGCTCGGCCGCCGTCAACCCGGAGGCCTGCGCCTGCACATAGATGGGGCCCGCTTCTTTTGTCGCGGCGATGATGGCCATCAGCTTCCCCGCGAACAGTCGTCGGCTGGTGCCTTTGTAGGGGTCGTAATCCGTGCTGTCGCCGTTGTCCAAACCGACCAGACGACCCTCGCCCGTCACGCGGACAGCGACGCGGTCGACCGCGTTGGCAACCGGATTTCCATCCGCGTCCGCTGCCGTGATCTCTACAAAAACCAGATCTCTGCCATCCGCTTGAAGTCCGGTTCGATCCGGGTGCATCCGCAGATGGCACGCGTCGCCAAAGGAGCGCTGTTCGGCCGTGGCGATCACGTGCCCGTGCGCGTCATACGCGAGCGCGGTCAGGGTGCCCGGGCGGTAGGGTATTTTCCAATGCCCCGCCAGTTGCCGGCCGCGGGCATGATCGATCTGCATCGTACCGACGCTTTCGCCGTTGAGCTTGAGTTCAATTCGAGGGGCATTGGAGAAAACGCGCACATCGATCAGCTGTCCCGGGTTCCAATCCCAATGGGGCAGGATGTGGATCATCGGCGCGAGTTTGTGATCGGTCCAGGCCGACTGATACAGGTAATACGCGTCTTTGGGAAAGGTCGCGGTGTCGATCTGCCCGTAATAGGAATTTTTAGTGTGGTAGGGTGTCGGCTCGCCGATGTAATCAAAACCAGTCCACAAAAACTGCCCCAAAGAAAACAGCGTGTCCCGTTCGGCGATCACACAATCTTCCGCGGCTTTGGCCCCGTAACTGACTGGTGAGTTTCCCAGGGAAGAACACTGTTCATCGTCATCCGCCAGAATCGATTTTTCCAAAGGGAAGTGATACACACCGCGGCTTTGGACAATCGACGCGGTCTCACTGCCATAGATCACCCAGTCCGGGTAGCGGGCGTGGTGCTCCGCATACAGACGCTCGGCATAATTGTAGCCGGCGATCTTGACGATGTCCGCGCACTTTTGCGCGTTTTCCCATGGCATATAATTGGACCCCAGCGTGACTGGCGCGTTGCCGTGCGGGTCATGGCGCTGTACCAGCGCGGTCAGCGTGCGCGTCAGCTCCTGCCCGCGCGCGTCGGCATGGGTGTCATAGATCTCGTTGCCGATGCTCCACATCAAAAGGCAGGGGTGATTGCGGTCTCGGCGTACCCAGGCGGCCACATCCCGCTCATGCCAATCGGGGAAAAAGCGCGCGTAATCGTAGCGGGTTTTGGCGCGCTCCCACATGTCGAACGCTTCGGACAAAACCAGCAGGCCCATCTCGTCCGCCAGATCCATCCAGGCGGGAGCCGGCGGATTGTGCGCGGTGCGCACCGCGTTGACCCCCATCTCCTTCAAAATCGTAAAACGCCGGCGCAAAGCGGCGCGGCTAAACGCCGCCCCCAGCGCGCCCAAATCATGGTGCTCGCATACGCCGTTGAGTTTATACGCCTGCCCATTGAGTGCCAACCCGCGATCCGGATCAAAGGTCAGCGTGCGGAACCCGACATTTTGTTCCTTTTCTTCCAGCACCGTGCCATCCACCCGGGCCAAACGGGTCCGCAGGCAGTACACGTGGGGGGCTTCGGGACTCCATACATCCGGCGAGGTGATGTCAAACCCCTGGCGGTCGAGATGACCGCGCACAGCTGGCTGCTCCGCTGTGACAGCCGCGACCTCCCGGCCCGCGCGCAACAGGGTGTGAGACAGCACCACCGGTTCGGTCGCGCTCAGTTCGGTCTCGACCTCAACCCGCCAACCGTTGGCGCCCGGGCGGATGACCACATACACGCCGTCGGTGGCCAAGTGATTGGCGCCACGCCGTTTCAACCAGACGTCACGGTAGATCCCGGCGCCGGAATACCAGCGGGAATTGGGCGCCTGATGCACGACCCGCACGAGAATTTCATTGTCCCCTTCGCGTAGCGCGTCCGTGAGATCGTGTTCGAACGAGGTATACCCGTTCTTCCAGACTCCCATCTCCCGCCCGTTGATATACAAGGTGGAATCCATGTACACGCCCTCGAAGTACAGCAGCGTCCGGCGTCCATCCGCGCGGTGGCGGTACACCCTGCGGTACCAGCCGATGCTGTTCTCGTACAACCGGGTCGTGTCCCAGATCAACCAATCGTGCGGCACATCCACCGGCGTGAATGCCAACCCGTCCGGGCCGGCGGCATCCAGCGCGGATTGGGCAAACGTCCACCCATCGTTCAAAAGCCGTTGTGTATTCATGGTTTTTCCTTTCAAGTCGCGGTCCGGATCAGGAGGGCCTCACAGATGCCGATGGGTCCCATCCGCACCGTCAAGGTCCCGTCCTGCCAGGTAAAGGGGATCGCGGCATCGTGGAGCAAACTGGTCACCGAGCGTGGCCGCTGCGGCATCGGCAACGAACAGGTCGCGGACGGGATCTGCACAGGCGGATAAAAAGAAGTGCCGAAATGTCCGGTCTGGTTGACCACATGCAACAGCCAGGCATCCGCATCGGCGGTGCGCGACACGGTCACTTCGGCCATCGGCGGCAAGTCGGTGCGGACGGGCGTGGCGCCCAGCAGGTTCTCCAGCAAATCCAGCACGAAATCCATCGTATTGGGGTAACCCTGGCGATGGAACAATTGGCCGGGGAACCAGGGGATGGATACACACCGGCCCGCCTGATAAGCGTGCGACACGGCGCCCGGGTTGTCATGGGCCGGAAACAAAGGATAACAACGCTCGGGCGGACCGTACGGTTGAGGCGGGATCATCCGCAGGATCGGTTGGGTCTGTGCGGTGCCGCGCGTGTAGACATAAGAGCCGCCGATCGCCACCAGCCGGGTCTGTTTGAAACGGCTAAAAATCTCCCGATCCGTTTCATCGATTTCCAAGTAGGCCGAGGCCGCTTCCTGAAGTATTCCATTGTCCGTCCACCCCAGGCAGGCCAGGGCGGGTCGGGCGCGCGGGTTGCCGTCCGCGTCCTGGCTGCCCGTTTGGCCCGTGCACAGCATCTGGCCTCCGGCTGCGACAAACGCGTCGAGTATCTGCGCTTGCTCGTCACCGATTGCCTGTAAATCGGGCAGAATCAGCCATTCATATTTTTTCAGATCGACGGCGTGGATGCGGCTGAGAAAGACCACGTCAAACAGGTGATGACCCTCGGTCAGCATGCGGTAGATCCCCGCGGCCTCGTGATGTGGCCCGAACCCGCCCCAATGATCGGGGGTCAGCAGGGCAATGGCAGCGACCGACCGATTGTCGCGGTACCACTGTGCGTGGCGGGCATGATGGTCAAATACGCGGCGGATGCCGGCATACCCGGACGTATCCGCGTGGTCATCCAGCCGGCCGATCAGGTAATAATCCAACGAACCGGCGTTGGCCAGATTCTGCCACAGCCGCGTTTCTTGTTGCGTGGGCGAGACCGCCACATGCCGCACCGGATAATCCCAAAAATCCACACTGGTGTTGCTGGAAATAAAGCCGGGATAAGAAGCGCGGACCCACTTGGTATTCTCCGACCCGGCATAGGGCCAGTGCGGCAGCGGGCGCGCCAACGCGGTGTTGCACTCCTGCCGGATCATGCCGGTGTCCAGCGTGTACACATCGCGATTGATCAGGATCTCCGGGCGGAGGTCGCGGATGAACGCGCACACCCGCGCGTTGTGCTCTTCGGTGGTCTCGAGTTGGAACCGGCGGTACGCGCGGTAGATCGGGTCCGACGGATCTTCGCGCCCGGGGAGCGCGTGACCCGAGCGCGCGAAAAACAAGGACCGGCAGGCTTCGCAATGGCAGATGCCATGGTAATGGTTGGCGTAATCGCGCACCTGATAGCCGCCCATGTTGAAAAAGATACCGTCAAAGTCATGCGTCGTCAGACACTCACGGATGATCTCCAACGCGTATTCCCGCTGGTAGCCGCCATTGACACACGCGTGCACATCGCCTTCAAAGTCGACGATTTCACCCGCGGGTGTGCGATACGCCCACTCGGGGCGCGCCTCATAGATCTCGCGGCGGATCTTGGAAAAATCGGTGCGCGCCAACACGCGGATCCCGACTGCATGGCAGGCCCCGATCACGTCACTCAGGCTGTCACCGGTCAGATAAGGGCTTTGGAAGTGAAAAGGCAACCGCGTCGGATAACTGGCGATGATCCCGGCGGCGTTCACCAACGCCACCGTCGCGCCGAATGCCTGCAGATCGCGCGCGTAGCGGCGGGCGTCCAACCCTTCCATGTCGATTTCGCGCAGATTGGTTTGCACCATGCGCCAGTCGCATTGTTCCCACCAGTATCCCATTTTGTTTGCCTCCCGATGTTTTAAAATATGATACTCATGTAATACTCAATCTTTCGAACCAATTTGGGCGGCGTCTTTTACCGCGCCCTGGATCGACAACGGACAATGGGCGATACAAAGGCCGCAAATCGTCGCCTGAATCCCCAAAGTCGCGGTTGCGCGCGCACGGGCGGCGCGGCGGCAGGCCGCGGCATCCAATAGCCGCGCCGTGCTCCCGTCTGGATGCCAGACCTGCCCCGACAAAGCCTGCCCGGGGCAGGCGTCGACGCAGGCACGACAACCCGTGGGACAGCGGGATCGCGTGACCGGCCGGCCGCCATCCAGCGGCGCGTCGGTCCTGACCACCGCCATCCGCAAGGCCGAACCATACGCGGGTGTGACCAGCAAGGCGCTTTTGCCGACCCAGCCGAGACCGGCCAGGGTCGCGGCGGTCTTGTGGGGCAGCGCGCCAGGCGCGGCCGCGCCTGGCGGCAGGGACGCCGGGGTCCGATACCCCTGCCGGGTCAGCAGCGCTTCCAGTTCGCGGGTCAATTCCGGCAAACGCCGATTCATCCGCAGATACTCCGCGTAGTACCGGCGCGGGTCGCCCGCACGATTTTCCCGCAACGCCGCGGCCGTGAACACCAGTCCCAACACGACCGCGTGATCCAGGTCCTGCCGGACCTCGAGGTCCGGGCAGGACAAGTCGGCAAAACCGCACACCGGGACGCCGGCGGTTTCTGCCCAGGTGCGGATTTGTTGTGAGATTGACCGGGAGTCGGCTGGTTCGCGCATGGTCTGATTATACGGTATCCGCGGCAAGAAAACCGGCGGCACGCCGCGTAAGAGCATGCCGCCGGGTTCGTTTGCTGGCGGTGATCTGTCACTCGCCGGTATAGAGGGGGACGCGGATCAGTAGTTGACCGCGCGGACTTCGAAGTAGCTCTGGGTGTAGCTGCAGACCGGGCAGATTTTGGGGGCTTTTTTGCCCATTACGAGGTGCCCGCAAATCCGGCATTCCCACATGGCTTCTTCGCCTTTTTCAAAGACCTTTTGCATCTCTACGTTGTGCAACAGCGCGCGATACCGCTCTTCGTGAGCTTTTTCGATCGCGGCGACGCGGCGGAAACGGCCCGCCAGCGTGGTAAAGCCTTCTTCTTCGGCTTCTTTGGCAAAGCGGTCGTACATGTCGGTCCATTCGTAATTTTCGCCTTCCGCGGCTTGCAGCAAATTGGCCGCGGTCTCGCCCAGATGCCCCAGCTCCTGGAACCAGAGGCGGGCGTGCTCCTGCTCGTTGCGCGCAGTGTGCAGGAACAGCGCGGCGATTTGGTCGTAGCCTTCATTTTGCGCGATCGCCGCAAAATAGGTGTACTTGTTGCGCGCCATGCTCTCTCCGGCGAAGGCTTCTTGCAGATTTTTTTCGGTCTTGGTTCCGGCGTATTTGTTCTCCATGGGGTGGGTCTCCTTTTCTTTTTCGTCGTTTTTATTTTCAAGTGTGATCGGTGCCGGGGTTTCCCGGTCAAGCTGTGCCAACAGATGGTCCACCGCCGCGAAGGGGAACCCTTCCGGTTGCGGGGAGGCTTTGAGCGCGAGCAACAAGTTGCGGACGTTGTCGCTCTGGGGCAGCATAAACCCCGCTTCGCGCAACAGGTCCTCGGCCATCAGGCGGTTGGACGCGGCCAGCGCCCGCGCCAGTTGGTTGAGAACCGGGCTGTCGGCGGCCTCGGCCAGCCCGAGGGCGGCCTGTTCCTGTTCGGTTTTGCTGCGCACCAGCTCCATCAAAGCCTGGCGCACGACCTCGGTCTTGGGCTGTTGCGGCGGGTATACGTCGGGTGCCAACGAGATGGCGTGCGACGGGCAGGCGTCGACACACGCGCGGCAGCCATCGAGACATTTGGCCGCGTCGATCTGGCCGGTCTCCGTGTCGGTCGCGCCGGTCGGGCAAACGTACAGACACAGGCAGTCTTTGGTACACAGGGCAATGTTTCGTACAGCGTGCATGGGCTTACCTCCTTCCGACCTCGGCGATCTTCAAACGCGGGACTTTGCAGATCGGGCAGATGTCGGGCGGCTGATCCCCGATATACACGAAGCCGCAAATTTCACAAACGTAGACGCGCGTGCTCGCGAGCAGCGCCTCCCCTTGTTTTTCGTACCGTGCGAGCAGCGAAGACAGGATGCGGGTGACTTTTTCGCTCCAGGTCAACGCGCGCTTGGCGCCCCGGTCGACCGCGTCCGCCGCGGCCGCGTTGGCGGCGGGATACGAAGCGGCCAAATCCGCGGCGATGCGGGCGGCGAGTTCGCGGGGGCCTTCCTGGCGCACACGGGTCGCGCGCGCGTCATAAAAATCGGCCAGTGCACGAAAACTGGCCGCCTCCTCTGGCAGGTACTGTTTGTCGCAACCTTTGGCCAGGTTGGAACACAGTGCCGCCATCTCGGCAGCCGTCATTTCGCGCAGATCATCCGTCTCTTCGTCGTGTGCGGTTTCCGCGACTGTTTCGGTTTCCGCGACGGCTGCGGTTCCCGCTACGGTTGCGGCCGGCGCGGCCGTGGCCGTGCTTTGTTCTTCAAACTCTTCCCGGGTCGCGCCGCACAGCGGGCAGGTCCAATCCGCCGGTACATCCTCCCAGCGGGTGCCCGGCGCTACGCCCTGCTCCGGGTCGCCTGCGGCTTCGTCATACACATAACCGCAGACCGTACAGAGAAATTTCCTCATACAGGCCTCCCTTCCCAATCTTGTGATTCCTTGTGCATATTATCTCATACATCGATCTGAATTCCAGAATCAGTTGGCGGTTGCCCAGTCGGGATCCCGGCGGCGAATTTGCTTGCGCGCGTACAAAAACACCCCCACCTGGCCGATACCCGCCAGGGTCCAGGTGATCGGATAGCAGAGGAAGAGCGTGAAAACGGTAGGGTACCAGGCAAAGAATGTGTACAGCCAGACAATGCGCAACAGGCAGGCGCCGGTCAGCGTGCTGATCATCGGCATCACCGAGTAGCCCATCCCGCGCGACAGGCCGGGAAACACGTTCATGATCCCGCACGAAAAATAAGCCGCCATCAAGACCGTCATGCGGATCATCCCCAGCCGGATCACCTCCGGGTCGGACGTGTAAAGCCCCAGCAAGGGGCGCCCCGCCAGAACCACAAAGCCGCCCAACAAAACCCAGGTGACAAAAACCAGGACAGTCGTCACTTTGGCGACCGCGTCGATGCGGTCGTATTTGCGCGCGCCCATATTCTGGCCGGTAAAAGTGATGGCGGCATTGTTGTACGCGTTCATCGCCGTGCCGACAAAGCCCTCGATGTTGCCGGATGTTGAGCTCGCCGCGACCAGCGTGGAGCCGAACGAGTTGACCGCCGATTGGATCAGCACATTTGAGATCGAGAACAGCAGGCCTTGCAGGCCGGCCGGCAGACCGATTTTGACGATTTGAATGGTTTTGTCGCGGTCGATGCGCAGCTGTGCGGGATGGAGGCGAATCGGATCTTCGCTGCGTACCAGGCAGATCAGAATCAGCACCATCGACAGGTACTGCGAGATCGTCGTCGCCCAGGCCACGCCCGTGACCGCCATCCCGAAACCGACCACAAACCAGAGGTTGAGCAACACATTGACGGTGCCGGCGATGACCAGATAATACATAGGGCGGCGACTGTCGCCGATCGCGCGCAAGATGCCGGCGCCAAAGTTATAGACCATGCTGGCCGGAATCCCCAAAAAGAAAATCCGCATGTAACGTGTCGACTGGGCGATGATGTTCTCCGGCGTGCCCATCAGGTGCAGCAACGGCTGGCACAACACCAGCCCCAATACCATCACGAAAAGACCGGCGACGATGCTGATCGAGATGGAGGTGTGAACCGAGCGGCGGATGGCGTCCGGCTGCCCCGCGCCACGATCTTGGGCGACGACCACGCTGGTGCCGACCGACAGCCCCATAAACAAATTGACGATCAGGTTGATCAGCGGGGCGGTCGCGCCCACGGCCGCCAACGCGTCGCTGCCGGCAAAACGGCCGACCACAATCATATCGGCGGCGTTGAACAGCAACTGCAGCAGATTCATGATCATGATCGGAAAAGCAAACAGGAGGAACTTGCTAAAAATCGGGCCGCGGGTGGCGTCTAAAGTGGATTGTCGTGTCAGCATTTTTTGTGCTTCTTTCCAATGAGCAAGTGCTCCAATGAACAGATTTTCTAATGGACAGGCGGTTCTCCCGAATGACTGCGCGCAGGGAGTCGACGGGCTGGTTCATTATAGGCGGATTTTAGTCGCGCGGGCAAAGTGTCAGCGTTTCGGCCAGGACGGACCAATCCGCCGCACGCAGGTGCGGGGTATCGTCGGCCGGCCGGGGCTGGCCGCTGCGGTAACGGGTATACCAGACGGGAAAAATCCCGACGGCCGCGGCGCCCCGGACATCGTTGGACCAGCTGTCCCCGGCGTACCACACTTGCCCGGCGTCCAATCCCGCGCGGCGCAGCGCGATCTGGAACAAACGCGCGTCCGGCTTGGCGACGCCGTAGTCCGCGCTCGACAGAATAAACTCAAACCCGTGCTGCGGCAACAGGCTGTCAAGCCGCTGGCGGATCAGCTCTTCCTGAAACATGTTGTTGGTAATCATCGCGGCGCGGACGCCGAGCGAAGCCATCTGCCGCAACAGCGCGCCGATGCCTTCGCAGGCGTCGTATTGCGTACGGTTTTCCCAATAGAGCCCGGCCGCTTCCACCCAGGGGATGTCCAGCGCGATGCCGCGTAACGCGAGCACTTGCCGCAACGCGGTGGAAAAAGGGATCTCCATCGTCAGGTCGCCGCGGCCGGCGGTCTGCTCACGCCGGGCGCGCTCGTAATCAAGATACGCGGCCGCCCATTCGCCGGCGTCCAAAGGGTCGGGCTGGGTCGTCGCGTGTGACAGGACCGCGCGAAAACCCGCTTCGTAATCAAAAGGCGCCCCATCCCGGCTGGTGATCACCGTATCGCCCAAATCAAAAAGCACCATCGCCGGTCGCTTCATCCTGTTTCGCCTCCCGCGTTTTTATCTTTGATTGTGCCACATCCGGCGCGATGATCCCACCACGCCAAAGCGGCAGGCGCGAAACCTGCCGCTTTGTGTGAGCATACTTAATGATGCTTCGTTGCTTACATCTGAGCCAGACGCGCTTCAACCGCCTCCAGCTGGCGCACCATCTCGGCGGGCAATTTGTCGCCAAAGCTTTCGTAGTACGCGCGGATCGAAGCCAATTCCTGCTCCCAGTCTTCTTTGTCGACTGCGATCAACTCTTGCATGTCTGCGTCACTGACATCCAGGCCATCGCGGTCAATGCCATCCAGTGTCGGCATGTAGCCGATGGGCGTTTCCACCGCTTTTCCGGTTCCCGACACGCGCTCGATGATCCATTTGAGCACGCGGCTGTTTTCGCCGAATCCCGGCCAGAGCCATTTGCCATCGTCGGTTTTGCGGAACCAGTTGACAAAGAAAATCTTGGGCAACTTGCTTTCGTCCGCACCCTCGCCGATGTCCAACCAGTGCTGCAGGTAGTCACAGATATGGTATCCGCAGAACGGGAGCATCGCGAACGGATCCCTGCGGACCTTGCCGATGCTGTCCGAAATGGCGGCGGCTGTGATCTCGGAGCCCATGACTGAGCCCATGTAAATTCCATGTTTCCAGTCGAAGCTTTCATGCACCAGCGGGATCGTCCGCGGGCGGCGGCCGCCGATGAGGATGGCGGAAATGGGCACCCCCTTGGGGTCTTCCCACTCCGGCGCGATGGCCGGGCACTGGCTGGCCGGCGCGGTAAAGCGCGCGTTGGGGTGCGCGGCCGGGGTCGAGGAGGCGGGTGTCCAGTCTTTGCCGGTCCAATCGATCAAATGATCGGGGGCGTCATAGCCGATCCCCTCCCACCACACGTCGCCGTCATCGGTCAGCGCGACATTGGTGAAAATGGTGTTTCGGGTGATGGTCAGCATCGCGTTGGGATTGGATTCCATCGAAGTGCCGGGGGCGACGCCGAAAAATCCCGATTCGGGGTTGATGGCGTACAGGCGCCCGTCCTGGCCGAATTTCATCCAGGCGATGTCATCGCCGATGGTCTCCACTTTCCAGCCGGGAATGGTCGGCACCAGCATCGCCAGGTTGGTTTTGCCGCACGCGCTGGGGAACGCGCCGGCGATGTATTTGGTCACACCCTCGGGGCTGGTGATGCGCAAGATGAGCATGTGCTCGGCCAGCCAGCCTTCCTCATGCGCTTGAACAGAAGCGATCCGCAAAGCAAAACACTTTTTGCCCAGCAGCGCGTTGCCGCCGTAACCCGAGCCGAACGACCAGATGGTTTTGTCCTCGGGGAAGTGGCTGATGTATTTTTGCTCCATCGGCGCGCACGGCCAGCCCTCATCCTTTTCGCCTTCCGCCAGCGGAGCGCCGACCGAATGCAGACAGGGCACGAATTCACCCTCTTCGCCCAACAGGTCCAGCACCGGCTGGCCCATACGGGTCATGATGCGCATGTTGACGACGACATACTCGCTGTCGGTCACTTCGACGCCGATCTTGGCGCTGTCCGAGCCAAGCGGACCCATGGAAAAGGGGATGACATACATGGTGCGCCCTTGCATACATCCGTCATACAGGCCCGTCATGGTCTTTTTCAATTCGTCCGGATCGATCCAGTTGTTGGTCGGTCCCGCGTCCTCTTGTTTCTTTGACGCGATGTATGTGCGGTCCTCGACACGCGCCACATCGGAAGGTTGGCTGCGGAACAGATAGCAACCGGGGCGTTTTTCCGGATTCAGAGGAATCGCCAGGCCGCTATCCACTGCCATTTGCAGCAGGCGGTCGTTTTCCTCCTGGCTGCCATCGCACCAGTGGATGCGGTCGGGTTTACATAAACGTGCAACCTCATCCACCCATTCTTGCAATTTTTTGTGCTTCGTCATGCGTATCTCACTCTCTTTCTTTTTGGTGACTCCTCCGTGCGCGATCGGGAAAACGCGGGGGAACCGCTGTTTTGGGCTGAGGAAAATGCCGATATACGGCAAATTATGATCCCAAGTCAGTATAATTTACCATAAGCGCACCCGCTGTTTCAACAAAATTCAGCCGGGATTTTTTGCATTTTCCTCCTCGCCGGGTTGCGGATTTGCACCTTTCGCTTCGCATTCATTCAATCCGGCGTCTTTTCCTTTTTTCTGCTATCTAAATTATACAGGTCGGCTGTGCTAAAATCGAACAAAAAGAGGGCGCGCGATGACAGAAAGATTGACCCGACAATTGGCATTCCTCACCGAGGTGGATCAGCTCAAAAACATCCTGCGCCAATCCCTGGTGATGGACAAGTCGCGGCGCGAAAACGACGCCGAGCATTCGTGGCACATCGCTTTGATGGCTCTGACGCTTCACGAATACGCGGCTTCTGACCAGGTCGATCTCCACCGGGTCTTGCAGATGACCCTCTTGCACGACTTGGTCGAGATTGACGCCGGCGACACATTCGCCTACGACACGACGGGGTACCGCGATAAAGCCGCGCGCGAACAGGCCGCCGCCGACCGTCTGTTTTCCCTGCTGCCGCCGGACCAAGCACGGCACTTTCGTTTGTTGTGGGAAGAGTTCGACCGTATGGAAACCGCCGACGCGCTGTACGCGTCGGCGATCGATCGTCTGCAACCTCTCCTTGCCAACCATCAGACCGACGGCCACACGTGGACCGCGCATGGCGGGATTACCGCGAGCCAAGTCCGGCAGCGTATGGAGCCGGTGCGCGCCGCGCTCCCCGCCTTGTGGGCGGTCGTCGAAGCCATCATCGCCGACGCCTGCGCGAAAGGGTACCTGCTCGCGGACCCCGATACCGTGGATTAATAGGTTTATAATACAGACAAGCCCTAAAACCCAATGGCACGTGTGAATGCATCGCAGGAGGTTTTTTATGCATTATTATGTCGACATCAACGCAGCGAGAAATGGCGACGGATCCGCCGAAAGGCCTTTTCGGCGGATTCAGGAAGCCGCGAAACGAGCGCGCCCCGGCGATCACGTGTGGGTAGCCCCCGGTGTGTATCGCGAGTCCGTCGATCCGGCCCATGCCGGCACGGCCGACGCCCGCATCACGTACACCAGCACAACGCCGCTGGGCGCCGTCATCACCGGCGCCGAACCGGTCAATAACTGGCAGCCGTTCGACAAGCAGGTCTGGGTCAGCCGCATCCCCAACAGCACATTTGGCGATTACAACCCGTATACCACACTGGTATACGGCGATTGGTATTTTGCCACGCCCAATAAGCACACGGGCTGTGTGTATCTCAACGGCAAAGCGCTCTACCAGGCCACGTCTCTGGACGCGTGCATCGCGGGCGAAGTGTACGCCTGCAGCTGGGTGCCGGAAGAATCTGTGTTCAAATGGTACGCGGAGCAAGATGAAAGCACCGATGAAACCGTCCTGTACGCCAATTTCCAAGGCCGGGATCCCAACCAGGAAGATGTGGAAATCCATGTCCGCCGCCGCTGCTTCATGCCTTCGCGCACAGGTGTTGACTATCACACGGTCAGCGGCTTCAAGATCGAAAAAGCCGCCACAACCTGGGCGCCGCCCGCCGCGTTCCAGGATGGCATGATCGGCCCCCATTGGAGCAAAGGCTGGATCATCGAAGACTGCGAGATCGCTTACAGCAAGTGCGCGGGGATCTCACTGGGCAAATATCTGGATCCGGACAACGATCATTATTTTACCCACAAACATGTCAAAAGCCCGACACAGATGGAGCGCGACGCAGTGTGCCGCGGCCAGTATCACGGGTGGCTCAAGGAAAACATCGGCAGCCACCTCATCCGCCGCTGCGACATCCATCACTGTGAGCAAGGCGGTATCATCGGGCGGATGGGCGGTGTCTTTAGTGTGATCGAAGACAACCACATCCACCACATCAACAACATGATGGAGTTGGGGGGAGCGGAGATCGCCGGCATCAAAATGCACGCGCCCATCGATGTCCTGATGCGCCGCAACCACGTCCACCATTGCACCATGGGGATCTGGTGCGATTGGGAAGCCCAGGGCACCCGTCTGTCGCAAAACCTCTTGCACGACAACCAGCGCCCGGCTTTTGCCCAACATCTGGCCGGCGGCATGATGTCACAAGACCTGTTTGTAGAAGTCAGCCATGGGCCGACCCTGATCGACAACAACATTCTGCTTTCCGATGCCAGCCTGCGCTTCGCGACCCAGGGGGTGGCGATGGTGCACAATCTGATCTGCGGCGCTTTGACCAACGTCGGCGGCGGCACGGGGCCACGCTATACGCCCTACCACATTCCGCACCGCACGGAAGTGATGGGTTTTATGACGATCCTGCACGGCGACGACCGCTTCTACAACAATATTTTTGTCCAGAATTGGCCGGCCGATGACTTGGTCATTCATCACGACCAGGGGCCCACCACCGAACCGGAAAACCGCCAGGCCGGCACGCATGTTTTCGATGCTTACCCCACGTATGCGGAGTGGATCGCGCAATTTGACTTTGACAACCGCGCGAATATGCGGGCGTTGGCGCCCGTCCACGCCGGCCACTTGCCGGTTTGGTGCGAAGGCAACGCGTACCTGAAAGGCGCGAAGCCATGCCAGAAAGAAGTCAACGCTTTGTGTGTGGCGGATGAGGATGTTTTCGTACAACTGGTGGAAACCGACGGTCAATATGTGTTGCACACCAACGTGTATGACAAGATCGCGGGTTTTTGCAACCGCATGATTCACACCGATGTCCTGGGCAAAGCCTTCGAGCCCGAGCAGCCCTTTGAAAACGCCGACGGCACACCGATTCGTTTCGACTGCGATTATTCAGGCAACCATCGCGGCGTCGATGTCATCCCGGGGCCCTTTGCCGCGCCCGGTGAGAAATTTTCTCTCTAGGCGCCACCCGATCTCCAGGAGGATCCAATCGCCTTCTTGCCCACGCGGGTTGCCCGTGCGGGCGGGGAGGCGATCGTTTTTTACCGGAGAACTTCCTGTACCTTGTCCCGCAGCGCGCGCACCACATCGGTTTCAAACCAGGGATTCTTTTTGAGCCATCTCTGGTTGAGCGGGGACGGGTGGACCAGCGGCAAATACGCCGGCAGGTATTTGTCAAAATGGCGCACGGTCTCTGTCAGGTTCTTTTCACGCCGCTCGCCCAGATAATATTTCTGCGCGTAGCTGCCGATGAGAAAAGTGATCGCCAGATCGGGCATCTCGGCCAGCAGCCGCGGATGCCATTTTTCGGCAAAGCCTTTGCGCGGCGGCAAATCGCCGGATTTGGATTTGCCGGGGAAATAGAAATCCATCGGCAGCAGCGCAATATGGCCGCTGTCATAGAATTCTGCCCGTGTAACGCCCATCCATTCGCGCAACCGATCCCCGCTCAAGTCATTCCAAATCAGCCTGGTTTCTTCGGCTTGCCGACCCGGCGCCTGCCCGACGATGACAATCCGCGCCTTGCGCGAAGCCGTATACAAGGGCGGGATGCCGTTTTCTGTATACGAGGCATTCATCGCGTCCGCCATGATCGCATTTCTGATTTCGTCCCATACCGTCATTGCAAGACCTCCCTCACGCTTCTTTCGGTTTACTCGCGGTTACGGCCGTACGCGCTGGGTACAAGCCGGCGGCGGTGTCCATTCATCCCGGGAGGCTGTCGAAAGAAGCCTCCAATTGATCATACTACGTACGGGTCTCAAAGCATCCTGTTGTCGCTCCTTTTTGGCCGCCCCGTCGCCGCGTATCCGCGCGGGCCAGCGCGTAGGTATAAGCGGCGCGCAGGAGGCGCTCGCTCTGCTCCGCGTTCGCTTGGTTGTAAATGGGACCTTTTACTCCTCTCTGAGACATCCTTCAGGGATCGACTCGTCCGAGCTGTTCGTTTATCGCCGCAAAGGCTTCTGCTACGGACCCGTTTCGCAAAGAGATCTTTCTCAATGTGGCTAGCGCAAACAGCTCGCGCCCGGCGCGCACGCCGTCGGGGCAGTCCATAGTCATGTGAGAAAGGATCTGCTGTTGGTTTGGCAGATTTTTCTCGAGCTCATAATAGGTAGCCAAAGCCGTTTGTACCGCCTCCAACTCCGCATATGGCCCTTCAATCCGGATCTTCTTTGATTGAACATAGTCGCTATACACGTGAAAGCGAGCGGCACCGGCGTACCGGTCGCGCGCGGCGTATTTAAAATGCCGGATGTTGCCCATCGCAATCGCTCCGAAGCAAAGCAGGCAGGGTTCCGTTGTGCTGTACAACGTGTACGAGCGAATATGAGGGTGCTCGGCGCGTTTGAGTTGGGCAATCGCGTTGATCTCCGCATGGGCGATGCTGGTTCCATATAGAACCGGCAAATCACTCTGCTCTACGAAGATCATGTTTTGTCCGGACGAAACAAGCTCGTTCTTTTCATTGAGGATAACGGCGCCAATGGGAATGGTGTAGGTGCCAAATGCGCTCCATCCCTGGCGAAAGGCCATCTGCCACCCGAATTCCAGTTTCTGCCAAGTCATCGAATCCCCCCTTGGCCCGCTTCACCGCATACAGGGCCGTCATCTCGCGACTAATACGTTATCTTTTCTTGTATAAAAGTCCCTCTCTCCAAGTCGTCAAATGCTTTTTTCAGCTCCGCTTCTGTATTCATGACAATCGGGCCGCCCCATGCGACCGGTTCAGCCAACGCCTGCGAGCTCATAAAGAGCACCTGTACCGGCTCGTTGGCCGCTTGGATGGTGACCGCGTCGCCGGCGCTGAGCCGTACCGCCGTTTTTTCCTGTACCGGCTCGCCCGCGATCAACGCATCTCCTAAAAGTGTGAACGCCATCACAGAGCGCGAGGGCTCAGTCTGCACGACGAGGGACGCGCCGGGATTCAAGTGGATGTCGTAATAATCCAATGGCAGATAACGGCTGACAAATCCGCGCCTGCCTTCATATTCGCCTGCCAATAACCGCAGCTTGCCGTTTTCCAACGCGATCTCTTCAATTTCAGGGTTTTTGATGCTGCGGTAAGCAGGGTGCGCCATTTTATCTTTCGCCGGCAGGTTCAGCCACAACTGCACCCCCAGCAATCTCTCGGATGCCGGCAATCTCTCTTCGTGCATAATTCCCGACCCCGCCGTCATCCACTGGACTTCTCCGTCGCCGATGGTATCTTCGTTGCCGATGCTGTCCCGATGGGTCATCGAGCCGCGATAAACATAGCTGATCGTTTCGATGCCCCTGTGGGGGTGCAACGGGAAGCCCGCTGTGTAATCCTCCGGATTTCTGCTGTCAAAAGAATCGAGCATCAGGATCGGGTCATACGCCGCAACCGTTCTATTTCCCAATACCCTGACCAGCTTAACCCCCGCGCCATCCTGGGTCCGATAGCCCCTGACCTGTCGTTCTATTTTTCTTTCCATCGATGTCGCCTCCCCCATCACGCAAAGGTTGATCAACGCTCTTTCTCTATTTTACCTGTTCGGTAGCGGGTAATGAAAATAAGACGCAATCACCCCGTGTCTAACCTGCGTTCCCAATGATCTGAAGCGCTTTTTCAACAAACAGTCGGGTTGGCGAATCTTCCTTTTACCTTGCTATATAATAAGGCTGTGCAAACAGCAATCGCTGGCAAGCACCAGGATTTTATGTTTTTCCACAACATGAAAAATTGTTGTCGACTCATGCATTCTAATGCGGAGAAAATCATGATGAAAACAGATCTAGTTATGAAACAAATGACCTTGGAAGAAAAAGCCGCCCTGTGTTCGGGTGCTGATTTCTGGCATCTGCAGGGCGTTCCCAGATTGGGCATCCCCTCACTCATGGCAACTGACGGCCCCCATGGGCTGCGTAAACAGCTAGAGGCATCTGATCACCTGGGAATAAACGTCAGCGAAGAATCCATATGCTTTCCAACAGCTGTCACGCTGGCATCCTCATTCGACCGCGCGTTGCTTAAGGATGTAGGTGCCACCTTGGGCAGAGAATGCCAAGCCCGGGATGTGAGCATTTTGCTGGGTCCGGGCGCAAACATCAAGCGCAGTCCTCTGTGCGGCCGGAATTTCGAATACTTTTCAGAGGACCCTTACCTCTCCAGTGAGCTGTGTGCCGCATATATTACCGGCCTGCAAGGGGAGGGTATCGCTTGCAGTGTCAAACATTTTACGGCCAACAACCAGGAAACAGACCGCATGCTCAGCGACTCTGTACTGGATGAGCGCACGCTGCATGAAATCTATCTCGCCAGTTTTGAGGGGCCAATACGGGACGCGAAAGCGAAAACCGTGATGTGCTCTTACAACAAAGTGAACGGCACCTATCTATCAGAGAACCACGATTTGCTTACAGGTGTCCTTCGCGAACGATGGGGCTTTGAAGGGTTTGTTGTCACAGATTGGGGCGCGGTCAAGAATCAGATCGTGGGGCTCAAGGCAGGTCTGGATCTGAAAATGCCAGGAGGCAATCCTGCCGACGCGGATGCGATTATCGCGGCAGTCCATGATGGATTTTTGGATGTTGCAGTGCTTGACAAGGCCGTTTCTCGCATTATAGATGTGATCCGCTTCGCCATGATGAATAAGCAGGAGGGCGTGCAGTTCGACTATCAGACCGACCATGCCAAAGCAATGCAGGTGGCGACAGAATGCGCGGTCCTACTCAAGAACAATAATGGCTTGCTTCCTTTGGACAGATCGGCAAAGATCGCGTTCATAGGCGAGTTTGCCCAAAAGCCCCGTTTCCAGGGTGGAGGCTCCTCACATATCAATGCTTATCGTGTCGACAGTGCTGTCTGGGCCGCAATGGATCTGGAAAATATCACGTACGCGAAAGGTTATGATCTTGTGTCTGACACCACCAGCAACCTACTTTTGCGAGAAGCAACAGGAGTCGCCAAGAAGGCCGATGTTGCGGTTGTTTTTGTTGGGTTGCCGGACAAGTACGAGTCTGAAGGCTTTGACCGCAGCCACATCAACCTGCCAGCTGCCCATGATCAACTGGTTCAAGCTGTATGTGCTGTACAACCCAATACTGTTGTTGTACTGCACAACGGTTCTTGCGTTGCTATGCCATGGGTTGACGCTGCTTCTGCCATCTTGGAGATGTCGCTCGGTGGCGAAGCGGTAGGTAACGCAACGGTAAAATTGCTGTTTGGCGACGCAGTTCCAAGTGGCAAGCTGGCAGAAACATTCCCTTGCAAACTGGAAGATAATCCGACTTATCTTAATTTTCCAGGCTTCCGCGGCGTCACTGAGTATCGCGAAGGTATCTATGTAGGCTATCGTTATTACGACAGCAAACGGATGGATGTTTTATTCCCGTTTGGACATGGTCTAAGCTACACGCAATTCGAATACAGCAACCTTGTTCTTGACAAGGTGACCATGCAGGATGTCGATACATTGCAGGTGACCGTGGACGTCAAGAACATCGGGGCCGTCGCCGGCAAAGAAGTTGTGCAGCTTTACGTAAAATCCCGATCTGGCGAGGTCCCCCGCCCTGAGCACGAGCTGAGGGGCTTTGAAAAGATCGCCCTGTTACCGGGTGAAAAGAAGACGGTATCCTTTAGCTTAAGCAAGCGAGCCTTTGCCTATTACAACAGCACGATCCATGATTGGCACGTAGAAACAGCGAATTATGAGGTGCAAATCGGCGCGTCGTCCCGGGATATTCGCCTGACTGCTCTGGTACAAGTGAATTCAACGGTTGAGCTTCCATTTACTTTTACACAGTATTCCAGCATCGGCCAGATATTAAAAAGTGCAAAGGGGCGAGAGATTCTTGCCCCCATAATTCAAGCGATGCAGAACAAGGCAACTATAACGAAAGAGGACATGAATGCTGCCATGGGTGAAGGCTCGGATGAAATGCGCCAGGCGCTCATGATGCAAATGCCGCTGCAAAATCTGGCTGGGTTTGGGTTCTTTCCGGCTGAAGTGATCGAACAGATTGTATCGGCACTCAACAAGTAAGAAAGCGCAGTCTGGAGTTCTGATAAAACCACTTCAAATCGGCGGGTCACGAGAGCCCGGGCGCAAATAACATGGGCGCGGTTTGCTGTGTTTTTATCCGGTCAGGCAAAATAGGCGGGTGGAACCGGATGATTCGTTTTATACTTCTTTATAGTATATCCTCGTCTCGCCACCCCAGTAATCCTTGCGGGTTTCCATGTAGCTATAGCCGTATTTTTCATATAACCCCACGTGATCTGTGCCGAGGTATACGCGGCCATGGTTTGCCGTCCGCGCCTTTTCTTCTACATGTCGCAGTAGAACCTCGCTATAGCGCCTCCCTCTGTAATCAGGATATGTATACAGGAAGCCCACCCATGGAAACATGTTCAGATCACGGATACAGTCCTGGTGCGTCAGCGTCGCAAAGGATATGATTCTATCCCCCTCCACCAATAAAAACAGCTTTCCCCCGGGCCCCAGCAGTTCGTCAAATTTCTCCGCATGATTCAGCAAGTCAATAAGAAATTCAGCCGCTTTCCAATCTGCCGCTGAAATTTGCTTTTTCCAATGCTCTTGGCTTTCACTCGCGAAATATTCAACCACTTCCATGCCAAACACTCCCATCTCCTGCCGCTTCGCTCCCACAATAGACCGGATCGGCCTCGCGTTTTTTCCGACCTTCACCTTAAAACCAAGCCGCTCAAGCGTCCAAAGGTCGCGGGCATATCATCTATCCGTGTAAATATGGCTCGCGCAGAATATCCCTATCTTATTACCTGCTTTTAGTTTCGGTGCTGTAAACATTCTCATTTGCCCCACGCCCTTTATTGCCCAACTTGACCTCTTATTTTAACAAAAGTTGCCGTAATGCACTCAACAGCAAGAACAAGCGGTTGAGGACTGTCATCTCCACGAGTCAATTCGATGAGAATTTTGTTGCGCCCTCACGCGGTTGCCGATCCTTCCCTTCGCGCAGAGACGCCCGGAGGTTCGCGCGATCTTCATGTTCTGTTTGGGCAAAATTGACGCGTAGATGAAATAACGTAGATCAAAATGCGTAAATTACACGGAACGTAAAAGCAAAATCTCACTGAATGCAAATACGAAATCTCACTGAATGAAATGGCAAAATCTCGCTGAATGAAGTATAATGCACATGAGGTGAGGCTCATGTACAAGAACGATTATCGCTCTCGTATGATCGACAAGCGTATTGAAGAATACTTAACCGCGTTTGGGGCGATCTGTATAGAAGGCCCGAAATGGTGTGGCAAGACACGGACATCTTTGTATCATAGCAAGAGCGCAATTCTGATCGGCGACCCCGCCGGGAATTTTCAAAACAGAAGACTGGCCGAGCTTCAGCCCTCTCTTGTACTGGAGGGCGAGACCCCGCGGTTGATTGATGAATGGCAGGAAGTCCCACCGCTCTGGGACGCCGTTCGTTATTGGGTGGACGAGCGCGGCGCAAAGGGGCAATTCATCCTCACCGGCTCGGCGACGCCTAACCATAAAGGCATCTTACACAGCGGAGCCGGACGCATTGCGAGACTGCGGATGCGTCCCATGTCACTGTACGAATCTGGCGATTCGACCGGTACGGTCTCGCTCCAATCTCTTTGCCGCGGAGAGCTTCCTCCGGTAATGACTGGCGGAGTTGACCTGAAAAGACTCATCGATCTCATCATACGCGGCGGCTGGCCCGGAAGCCTTGGCCTCACCACAAAGCAGGCGGCCTTGCTGCCTGTTGAGTACCTGAACGCTTTTGTGGACGATGATGTGTATCGCATCGATGGCATCAAGCGCGACACATCCAAAATGCGTTTACTGCTGCGCTCTCTCGCTAGAAACGAGAGTACGACGGTGACAAACAGAACGCTGCGCGGCGACATCAAAGCCATGGACGACGAGGATATCGACGCCAACACAGTGGCAGCGTATCTCGACATTTTCAAGCGGCTGTTCATTACAGACAACCAACCCCCGTTCTCGGAAAAGATTCGCTCTTCTGCTCGCGTCAAACAGGCGGAAAAGCGCCATTTTGTTGACCCGTCGTTAGCCTGCGCACTACTCAAGGCAACGCCAGAGGGACTGCTGGGCGACCTTGAAACGCTTGGCTTCCTGTTCGAGGCGTTGTGCGAACGAGACTTGAAGATCTACGCGGAGAGCTTCGGCGCAAATCTCTACCATTATCAGGACTACGCGGGCCGTGAAATCGACGCCGTCATAGAGCTGAGCGATGGCAGGTGGTGCGCTTTTGAGATCAAGCTTGGCGCAGGTCAAATAGATGCGGCAGCGGCAAACCTGATTAAAATCCGCGACGAAATCGCCAACGATGAAAAGGGCAAGCCTCCCGCGATCCTCTGCGTCCTGTGTGGACTGACCAACGCTGCATACCGTCGGGCAGACGGAGTATTTGTTTTGCCGATTACAGCGCTGAAAGACTGAATAATTATATCTTTTTGAGATTTTTATTATAGTTCCTGATTCCGGCTGCGATATCCGGCTTCAGTATGAAATGCCGAAAGAAAAAATTACCCTTCACTAAATCGTCCCCGTAAAAGCATATGTCTTTTTTCTTTTTACGATCCGATACGTCCACTTCAAGCCCTGTCGCCGCCTTGATATCACACGCCATGCTGTTGCCCCTGTTTGCATAGATTTTAGATTTGCCGTTCATGGTAAAGCCCGCTCTTTTCATCAGTGCACCCATTAGGCCCGGCATATACTCCAGTTTCCCAACACTGTTTATATAGACTACAGGGACGCCGAACGCTTCGGCATACGTGTTGCAGAGATAATCATTGGCTCGGCTTTCCTCAGCGTCCTTCCGGGGGTCCGCTGGACTTCCGTACGGGAAAACGATCAGTCCAATTCTTTCATCCTTTATCTTTTCATAGAAGTGCCTGCGCCTGGCATCGTAGCAAATCGCCACAGCTACATTTCCAAATGGCGTTGCAATGACATGATCAAACCAGCCTCTTTTGAACACAGCTGATTCGCCTTCGCTTTTTGTTACGATGCCGTATACCTGTTCTTTGCCCGCGACCATGTAGCGATTAAAAAAATCTCCATTTTCAAAATCAAGATATCCAACACCCAAATATGTGTGATATCTTTCCGCCATGCTTGTTGCCCAGGCAGAAGTATCTTCACTGCAATTATCGGCATATTTCCATACCGCTTGGCTTGGCATATAACTGCACAACGCCAATTCCGGCAACAACACCAAATCAGGCGACGGAAGCACAGAAATAAGGGACTCAATATATTGCTTGCGCTCAGCCAACCCTTTTATATCGTTGTTCAACTCTAGTGCGAATATTCTCATATATTTCCTTTTGCGTACCCAGTTTGGAAGCATAACGAAGGTGGGGAAATGATTTAATTCCTGTCTTCGCGCGATTCATTCTTTTAATCCCAAGAGTAAATCTTTTCTATTGAACTTTCACTTGCCATCTTGACAACAAAATTCCCATACATTGTTTCCGGCTGCCCGTTTTTATTAATCTGTATAAAGTGACGAGATGTGAGATATCCATTTAGGCAACGCGCGTCGTAAATATTCACGGCCCCCAGCTCCACCCTTTCATTTAGCACAATCTTATTTTTGCGTACTGCGGTTTCAATCATTTCGGCGGTTTCCTTGATATATTCCTTTACCGCATCACACATACCGTCCGTTTCCTGTGGCAACGCCAAAGGCGTAGACTGTGCAATCAAATGCTCTGCAATCGGCAAATGCTTTTCTTTGTCAAAGCTTGCTCCTACCCGCTTCGCAACCATATGCAATAATGCTCCTGCATAATAGCCGGAAATACGAATGGGAAAATAAAAGCTCAGTTGGTCCAGGTTGGTTTTCATCTTTATGAGCAGACCGTCTGCAAGGTGAGCATCCAATTGTTTCAAAACACCCCACTCAATATAATTGGCACTTCCCTCAATGTCCTCCACACAGGATTCGTAATAAAATTCGTAAGGAAACGCTCCCTGGCGGTATTTTCTGCTTCTAAGAAGACTCTCAAGTCTTTCCCAACTAAACGATTCAGACAATTCCGAAAGAAGCCTGTTCTCTGCAAATTTTAGCGACAGGTTCTCTTCACAGTACCGATAACGAAACAATGCCTCCATTTCATTCGGAAAGCTTGTCCAATGCTTTTCCGCTTGAAAAGCGTGAAACATCTCATGCACAACCTTGGAAGCAAAAACAGCAGGTTCCAGCTCTTCTTTTACGTTCCAAATCGCAATATATTCTCCATTGTATAATATCGACGTATTGGCTGTAAACTCAGGACTTTTCTCAACATATTGACCATTGAAGAAACATTCCGTATCGTTATAAAGCGCAAACTTAAATGGCCTGAATCCACGCCAAAGCGATTCGAAATCAATTCTTTTTATACAGTCGTTAATTCTTCCATATAACTGTTCTAACTCTATGACAACTTCTCTCCTTCTGTCTTTCTATCTATCTTAACTTTACTTTCTCTGCGAACGGTACTTCTTACTACGCCATTGCTTCCCGTCGTCGCTTAAGACAATATGGCTTCGTTTCTTCTTTTCCTCCTGTACAGCCCTAACTCACTCTCCATTAAATCAACGGATGACACTCTTCTCATATTTCATATCGGTAGGGGATGATACTCCTGCCTTTGCTCATTTCCCTATCTCCAAGTCAACCAGCGTAAATTTTGCTTTCTCAATAATCTGATACGCATTTTCAACAAATAGTCGTGTTGGTAAATCTCCTGTTGAACCATCTGATATAAATCTATCGATATCCGCATCGTTACGAGCGTAATCACGGAATGTCGTCGATCCTTCATACAGTATGCGTCCAAGAATGAGTGCAGCAGGAACGATCAGCAAGTAGTTCGTTTGTGCACCATCGTCCTGAATGGACAGATTTCGAAGTACCGCATTCGCCAGGTTTAGCTTTTCGCTATTCGTTAAGCGATCAATGGTATTTCGATTGGATATAAATAATTCTATAAAAGCTATTGTGTATTCATAGGATGATTTGGGTTTATCTAAGAAAGCATTAGCAGATTTAACGTTTATGCTCATAAAAAAGTTTACACACTCAGATGGAGCGTCAGGTCGTTGATATAATTCTGGAAGCCCATTGTAGTTGTCTTCTATGAACTTCATCCCTGATGCTAAATCCGGATAGAAAACCAAATCAAGACTCAATGGATAATTCGCACAAGTCTCGACCAATCCAGCTGTCGAAATCAAAGAAAGTAGGTGGCTCGGGATTTGGCATGCATTTAATTTCTCAACATGAGAATCAAATGATTTCCATTTTTCTGGGGTTTTATCAGGTGTTATCGGATAAATATATGTATCGTCTGCGGATAGGTGCCAGTTATTTATTCCTGAAACTGTTTGAATCGGGAAGCTGTAATCAATTGAACTATATTCTTTTGATTTTTCGCTCGAAGCAGACGATTCCGATATCATCGCATAATTACATCCAGGTACGATACCGGCGAACATGCTCATGATAAGTCCCAGTACCAATATGCGTTTCATTGTTCCCCCCCCCTTATTTTGTGTATTACTAAACACTTATCACTTACTGTCCGCACTCCCGCATACAACTAATTGTAAGTTTGCGCTCAAAAATAAATTTAAGCAATTCGGCCCGACACTTCTCCAATGGACGTCCGATTAGCGTACGCGCCTATAACGGAATATCTTCTCTTCTGAACTTGGCGGATCCGATTTGAAGATCGTAAAGCGCCTGTCGTTTTCCGATCCTTGAAGACTAGATACCAATCCATTCTCCTTCCAGGCGAAAGAGTATACCGCCATAATCCAGGCTACAGAAACGGTAGTTCGTCCGATCTTCATTTCGCTCGTAGGGTTCGGCGTTCAGCGGCTCCCTGGCCTGGGCCCGCAGCACCACGTTGAACACGTTCTCCAACAAGTTCGCCATTGCGTTCTCCCGATTCCCCATAAGCAGGTCTTTCAGGTTGTCTTCGCCTATTGCAAGATTGACTTGAGCCATAGGTTCGTTCCTTTTTGCTTGCTAATTTCTCCAGAACTAATTATACCGAGAGTGAACCTGTGGCTCATTTTTCAATTTACACCAAGTTTACGGGTACGATCCGGGCACGAGCCTACACCACACACTCCACATGTGTTTAGAGGTCATTATGGTTATCTGAAATATATTTCTCAGAAATCTGAGGTTCTTTTTTTGATAAAATTCCAATGAAAGAATATATCTAAAAATAGCTCTCGTTGGCGAAAACGTATCAGCCGCTTTATCTATTTACTAAGTCAATATAATTTTTACATCTATCATGCTCGAAAACACTGATATGCATCTGCTAGCATAATTCCATATCCATATTCGCCGTTGTCACTTTGCACCTTCGACCTTATGCTAAACTCATATATAAAAAACAAGTCTTTACAAATCGCTTTGCCCAAAATAGCGTTTCATAAGAAATGCGCAGAAATACGGGAATGTGTAGATATCATCAC
>CAYZME010000002.1:0-52785 GCA_964479435.1 uncultured Oscillospiraceae bacterium | reverse complement strand
CGCGGTGGCGGTGATGCGCGACTACGACAATCTCTGGGACGGCGAGGACGACATCTGGCACGGCCCGATGCGGCGCGCGGGCGAAACGGCGTGGTTCGAGGCTTTGCAAACCACCCACACCCCTTTTGACATCGTCTATTTGGACGCGCGCACCACAGCGGCCGAGCTGGCGCGCTACCAGCTGGTGGTATACCCGCACGCGGTGCTGCTCTCGCCCGAGCGGGCCGCGATATTGGAGACTTATGTGGCCGACGGCGGCCACCTGTTGTTGGGGGCGCGTGCCGGATACAAAGATCTGCGCGGCCAGTGTCCGATGGCGCCGGCGCCCGGACCCCTGGCCGATTTGTGCGGGACCACGGTGCGTGAGGGCAGCATGCTGACCGCCGGCGAGGCGCCCGTACACATCACCTGGCAAGGCGCGACGTGCACCGCCCCGTTGTGGAATGACGTCTTGGAACCCGACCCCGACACCGGCGCCCGCGTGTTGGCCAGCTACGAGGACGGGCGCTTCCAGGGCGCGCCCGCGTGGGTGCGACGGCCGGTGGGCAAGGGTAGCGTGTGTTTATTTGGCGCCGGCTTTGCCGCCGACACCGCCCGCGCGCTGTTGACCGGATTGGGGTTCGCCACCCCCCATCGCGACCGCATCGAACTGCCGGCCGGCTGCGAGCTGGTGGTGCGCGGACAAGGCGCGCGGCAACACTTTTTCCTGCTCAACTACGGCGAAGACACGACCGTCATCCTCAAAAAAGTGATGATCGATCGTTTGACAGGCGAAAAGAAGATCGGTGAAACGCGGATCGAGCGCTTTGGTGTCCGCGTGCTCACCCCTTCAGCCGGGGAGGAAACAAAATGAGTCCAATCGGCTTTATCGGTCTGGGAATCATGGGCCGCCCGATGGCCCGCAATCTGCTGCGCAAAGGGCACGGGCTGGTGGTATACGACATCGACCCGGAGGCGGTGCGCGCGCTGGTGGCAGAAGGCGCGCGCGGCGCGGCCGACCCCGCCGCGATCGGCGCGGAGTGCGAGGTGATCCTGCTCTCCCTGCCGGACGCGCCGCAGGTGCGGCAGGTGCTGTGTGACGCGCATGGCATCTTGTCGACCGCGCGCCCGGGCACCCTCGTCGTCGACACCAGCTCGGTTTCGCCGGCGGCATCGCGCGAGATGGAAGAGCAATGCCGTCTACACGAAGTGGTGATGCTGGACGCGCCGGTCAGCGGCGGCGAGCCCAAAGCCATCGACGGCACCCTGGCCTTTATGGTCGGCGGCCGCGCGGACGCGTTCGCGGCGGTCCAGCCGTTGCTGCTGGCGATGGGGGCTTCGGCGATCCACATCGGCGGACACGGCGCCGGCACCATGGCCAAACTCGCCAATCAGGTGATCGTCAACCTGACCATCGCCGCCGTAGCCGAGGCGATGACCCTGGCGGTGCGTGGTGGCGTGGACCCCGCCAAAGTCTACGAAGCGGTGCGCGGCGGCCTGGCCGGCAGTGTCGTGCTAGATGCCAAAATGCCGATGATTCTCGCGCGCGATTTTGCCCCCGGCGGGCGGGTCGCGATCAACAAAAAGGACCTCAACAACGTGATAGAGACCGCCCGTTCGCTCCATCTCGAGATGCCGCTGACGTCGGTTCTGGGCGGCATATTTACCTGGCTGGACAACGCCGGCCTGATGGATCTGGATCATGCCGCGATCGCCCGTTATTATGAAGACGCCGCCGGGATCGAGATCCGCGGCACACAGGACGGACAGGCATGACCCCGGGCGCGGTCCCGGAATATGCCCCTTGGCGCGGCTGGACCGTGCCGGACGCCGCCGCCCACTATCCGGCGGCCGATCCCGTCGCCGCGCGGGCGCTGCTGGCGGCAGAACTGGCGGCGGATGACGCGCGGGTGATCGTGCTGGACGACGATCCGACCGGCGTACAAACCGTGCACGGGATTCCGGTCTACACGGGGTTTGACCCGGCGGACATCGAACAGGCCTTTGACCAGTCCGGCCGCATGTTCTTTATTTTGACCAACTCCCGCAGCCTCACCCGCGCCGGGACACAGGCCCTGCACGAGCGGCTGGCGCGCGGGATCGCGGCCGCGGCCCGCGCGCGCGGCCAGCGCTTTTTGCTGATTTCCCGCAGCGATTCGACCTTGCGCGGGCATTATCCGCTGGAAACCGACACCCTGCGCCGCACGCTCGAAGCGACGGGCGGCCAGGCCATCGACGGCGAGATTTTGTGCCCGTTCTTTCGCGAAGGCGGCCGCCTGACACTGGACGGTGTCCATTACGTCGTCGAACAGGAGCGCCTGGTCCCCGCGGGCGAAACCGAATTCGCCCGCGATCGCACATTCGGGTATCGCCACTCGGATCTGGCCGCCTGGATCGAGGAAAAAAGCGGCGGCGCCACACGTGCGGACGCGGTGGCACACCTGCCGCTGGCGATGTTGCGGGCGCGGGACATGGATGGGCTGGCCGCGATTCTGACGCGCGTGCGCGGTTTTAGCAAAATTGTCGTCGACGCGCTGGCAGAGGCGGATGTCGAAGTGGCGGCGGCGGCGATCTTGCGCGCCCGGCGGGCCGGCAAAACTTTTCTCTTGCGCACCGCGGCCGCGATGCCGCGTGCGCTGGGCGGCGTGGTGCCGCGGGGGCTGTTGACCCGCGCGGAACTGGTGCCGGACGAGACGGCGCATGGGGGCTTGTTTGTC
This sequence comes from uncultured Oscillospiraceae bacterium, assembly GCA_964479435.1. Lineage (GTDB taxonomy): Bacteria > Bacillota > Clostridia > Saccharofermentanales > UBA5734 > JAAYKS01. The sequence continues at coordinate 50,089 of CAYZME010000002.1, read as the reverse complement.
GTCGGTTCGCACGTCGCCCGCACGACGGCGCAATGGCAGAGACTGGTGGCCCGGGCCGATCTGGTCTCGTATGAATTTGACGTCGGGGCGGTGCGCGACGGCACGGCGGACGCGACTGCGATCCGCCTGGCCGCCGCGGTCTCGGACGACCTGGCCGCGGGGCGTTCGGTTGTGGTTTGCACTACGCGCCGCCTGTTGACGGCCGGCACGCCCGAAGCCGACCTAGCGCTGTCGGTCGAGGTGTCGGGCGCCCTGGTGCGGATGGTTGCCTCGTTGACGGTGCGGCCACGCTTTCTGGTCGCCAAAGGCGGGATTACCGCCAGTGACATCGGCGTGCGGGCGCTGGGGGTGCGGCGGGCGCTGGTATGGGGGCAGGCGCTGCCGGGGGTGCCGGTGTGGCGGCTGGGGCCGGAAAGCCGTTTCCCGGATCTGCCCTACGTGATTTTTCCCGGCAATGTCGGCGACGCGGACGCGCTGTGGACGCTCTACCGGGATCGGTTGGCGCCCGCTGCCGGCCGGATGCTGATATGATGAGAAGGACAGATTGACGCGAAGAGAGACAGAGGAAATGAGGTTTTGAGATGGAGAACGCAGCGTATCGTTTGGACCCTTCCCTTTTGCCGGCCGGTTTGCCCGATGTGCTGGGCGGCGCCGGGACGGCGGCCGCTTGGCCGGCCCGCCGCGCGGAAATCCTGGATCTGTTGACGCGGGAAGTGTACGGCGTTTCGCCGCCGCCGCCGTCCGGGTTGTCTTTGGCGATCGACGCCACAGAGGAAAACGCGTATGGGGGCAAAGCGACCCACACCACCTATGTGTTGTCTTTTGACACGCCGGGTGGCCGGTTTTCCTTTCCCTTCCATTTGCTGGTCCCGCGCGGGGAACGCCCGCCGGTGTTCTTGCACATCGCTTTCCGGCCGGATCTGCCGGACCGCTATTGCCCGGTCGAGGAGATCCTCGACAACGGGTATGCCCTGGCCTCTTTCTGTTACCACGATGTGTCGACGGACGCGGACGACGGGTTTGTCAGCGGCTTGGCCGGGCGGCTCGCGATGGCGAGCCGCGGCCCCGACGAGTGGGGCAAAATCGCGCTGTGGTCTTGGGCGGCCAGCCGCGTGATGGACGCGTTGGAGCGCATCCCCGCGGTCGACGCCGGCCGGGTGGCGGTGATCGGTCATTCGCGCCTGGGCAAAACCGCTTTGTGGTGCGCCGCCAACGATCCGCGCTTCTCGATGGTTTATACCAACGAATCGGGCTGCGCGGGCACCGCGCTGACGCGCGGCAAGCGCGGCGAGCACATCCATCACATAATGGACGCGTTCGGCTATTGGTTTTGTGAGAATTACCGCAAACACGCGGACAACGAAGACGCGATGCCGTTTGACCAGCACTGGCTACTGGCTTTGATCGCGCCGCGACTGCTGTGCCACGGCGGCGCGCGGCAGGACATCTGGTCGGACCCGTACGCGGAATTCCTCGGCTGCCTGGCGGTCGACCCGGTGTATCGCCTCCTGGGCGTGGCCGGGTTGGCGGGTCCGTCGGACGGGTATCCGCGCGGGCCGGTGGCGATGGCCTGGCACGAGGGGCGGGTTGGCTACCACCTGCGCGAAGGCGGGCACTTCCTCAGCCGCACCGACTGGGGACAGGCGATGGCCTTTTGGCGCAAACACATGTAGAGGCGGGGTGTGCCGATGAGAAAAAATCCATTGAAATCCGCAGGTTGTCCGCCCGGGCGCGGCGGGGTCCGGTTGCGCTACGCGCGGTGCGTTGCGCGGCGCTTTGCGTTATGGATGGTGGTGATGTCGGGCCTGATCGGGCTGGTTTCCGGCTGTTCATGGGCGGGAAGCAACGTGTCCAACTATGAGGACACCGAGGACATCAGCATCCCGGCGGGCACGTATCACCGTGTCGTGGTCGAAAACCACACCGGAACCATCCGCGTGCGCGCCACCGACGGCGAACGCGTGCGCGGCTTGTTGCGCAAAAAAGCGTCCGGAAACGGCGCCTCGACGCTCAAAGCGGTGGTCGGGGCGGTCACCTACCAGACCTTGGTCGAGGGAGACAGCCTGCGAATCAAGGAAGTATACAAGACCGACGACCGCATCAACTTCTGGGAGTGGAAAGAAAGCACCCACCCCAACGTCAATGTCGGGCTGGAATATGAATTGCTCCTGCCGCCGGGCATCACCGCGATTGAGATTTACCAGTCGGCCGGCAACACGGAGTTGACCGGGTACGCGGGGACGGTGTGGATCGTCAACAACGCCGGCAACATCACCATGAACGGGATGCGCCTGGCGGGGGACAGCCGGATCGCGCTGGTATCGGGCAACCTGGACATCCACCTCGCCGAAGTGCGAGCGGACACCTCGCTGGTCGCTGAGCTCACGGCGGGCAACGTGACGTTGCGTTTGCCCAAAAGCGCGGATGTGGCGCTGGCCATCGGGGTCGAAGCGGGCACGATCAGCGGCAATCTGGACGCGCTGCCGATGACCAACAGTTCGATCACGCAGACGCTGGGGACGGGCGCGGCGCAATGTTCGATTCACGTGACCTCGGGCAACATTGCGGTCAAAGCAGATTGACCGGCGGTGCAAGACGATGGGCCGCACACGTCGGGAGGAAGTGCCGATGATTTTTGACGAGGCCGTGATCACTGAACTCGAGACCCAGGCCCGGCTGGCGCTGACGGCGCCAGAGCGGGCCCGGCTGACGGAGGATCTGACGTCCATCCTCGCTTATCTGTCCGATCTGGTGGCGCTTGACCTCCCGCAGGCTCCGGCCGCTGAGCCCGAATCGCGCGACCATGATCTGCGCGCGGATGAGGTGATCCCTGCGCCGGCAGCCGGCGCTTTTCTGGCCGCGGCACCGACAGCACGCGACGGCTATCTTGTGGTGCCGCGCCTCCGCGAATGAAACGGGCATTGCCGTCGGCGACAGGGCTGGCCGCTCTCGACGCGATGGCGATCGGCCGCATGCTGCGCCAGGGCGCGGTCTCCGCCCCGGAGGTCTTGCAGGCGGCTCTGGCGCGAATCTCCGCGGTGGGCGGACAGACGCGCAGCCATATCTATGTGGATATCGAACAAGCGCAGGCCGCGGCCGGGCGCGCGCAGGCGCGCGTCGACGCCGCCCGGGCGTCCGGTGAGGTTTCGGGCTTACCAGCGATGACCGGCATCCCGGTGTCCGTCAAAGCGAACATCTGCGTGGCCGGTTGGGAGACGACGGGCGGCTCGCGGCTGCTCGCGGGTTTCCGGCCGCCCTATGACGCGACCGCGGTGCGGCGCTTGCGGGAAGCGGACGCGGTCTTGCTGGGTCAAACCAATCTCGATGAATTCTCGATGGGCAGCACCACGGAAACCTCCTGCTATGCGGCGACGGCCAATCCGCACGATTTGACCCGCTCCCCGGGGGGATCCTCGGGCGGCTCGGCGGCGGCGGTCGCGGCCGGAGAGACCTATGCCGCCCTCGGGTCCGACACCGGCGGGTCGGTCCGCCAACCGGCTTCGTATTGCGGTGTGGTCGGCATCAAGCCGACGTACGGCGCCGTCTCACGTTATGGCTTGATCGCGTACGCGTCCTCGCTGGATCAGATCGGCTCGTTCGGCCGCACCGTCGCGGATTGCGCGGCTTTGTTGGCGGCAGTGGCCGGCCCGGATCCGCGCGACGCGACCGCGGTGCGCCCACGCGGCGCGGGGGCCGCGGCTTTGGCCGCGGTGAACGGCGCCTGGGGGATGTGCCCGGAGCAGAAGCGCGCCGCCGCGGATGCCCCCACTCCCTTGCGCGGTCTGCGTGTCGGCCTGCCGCAAGAGTATTTTTGCGAAGGCATGGATGCCGCGGTGGACGAGCGGGTACGGCAGGCCGCGGGGCGGTTGGAACAGTTGGGGGCGACATGTGAAGAATTCTCGCTGCCGATGTTGACGCATGGCGTCGCCGTTTTTTACGTCCTTGCCTGTGCCGAGGCCGCGTCGAACCTGGCGCGCTACGATGGCGTCCGCTACGGGGCGCGGGCCGAGGGGGCGCGGGATGTGGAAGACTTGTACGTGCGCACCCGCAGCCGGGGATTCGGCTTGGAAGCCAAACGCCGCCTGTTGCTCGGCAATTGGGTCTTGCGCACCGAACAGTATGAAACGTATTTTGCGCAGGCGACGCGCGCCCGCGCGGTGATCCGGCGCGACCTGGACGCGGCGCTGTCCCGATTTGATGTGTTGCTGGGCCCGGTGTCGCCGACCCCCGCGCCCTTGCTGGGCGCCAGCCTCGGCCAGCCGCTCCGGATGTACCAGAGCGACATCTGTACGGTCGGCGCCAACCTGGCGGGACTGCCGGCGCTGTCGCTGCCCTGTGGGGTGGACCCGGGCGGTCTGCCGGTGGGCGTGCAGCTGATCGGCGGGCGCTTTGGCGAGGGGGTTTTGCTCGATACCGCCGCACAGCTGGAAGCCGCTTTTGCCCGGGAGCCGGTCCGCGATCCGGCGGGCGCGAACGGCGGGAAAGAGGTGCGGTCATGAACCCGTACGAAACCGTTGTCGGGCTCGAAGTGCACGTCGAGTTGGCGACCCGCTCCAAAATATTTTGCTCTTGCGCCACCGCGTTTGGCGCCGCGCCCAACACCCAGGTGTGTGAGATCTGCCTGGGGTTGCCCGGCACCTTGCCAAAACTCAACCGCCAGGTGGTGGAATTTGCCATCCGCGCCGGGTTGGCGACCCATTGCCGGATCGCGCGCGAAACGCGTTTTGATCGCAAGAATTATTTTTACCCCGACTTGCCCAAGGCGTATCAGGTCTCGCAGCTTTACTTGCCGGTCTGCCGCGAGGGCTGGTTGGAGGTCTGGGCCGGCGACGGAACGACGGGCGGGCGCAAGCGCGTCGGCATCCGGCAAATCCATATGGAAGAAGACGCGGGCAAGCTGTTGTACACGGCGGGGGAGGATCTGGCACGGGTGGATTACAACCGCAGCGGCATCCCCCTGTTGGAAATTGTGACGGCGCCGGATTTCCGGACGCCCGCGGAAGTGATCGATTTTCTGACCCGGCTGCGCGCGATCCTCCTGTTCACGGGGGTATCCGATTGCCGGATGCAAGAGGGCTCGATGCGCGTGGATGTCAATGTGTCGGTGCGGGCACCCGGTTCCCGGGCGTTGGGGCAGCGGACCGAGATGAAGAACATGAATTCGTTCCGCGCCATCGCGCGCGCGATCGCCGCTGAGAGCCGCCGGCAGGCGGAATCGCTGTCGCGCGGCGAAAGCGTGATCCAGGAGACGCGGCGCTGGGATGAGAGCCAGGGAACGAGCTACGCCATGCGCGTCAAAACGGACGTCGATGATTACCGCTATTTCCCCGACCCCGACCTGCCGCCGGTGTGGATCGATGAAGCGTGGCTGGCGCAAGTCGCGGCGGCGTTGCCAGAGCTGCCCGAGGCGGTGCGCGCGCGCTGGATGAGCGCATACGGCCTGTCCGCGTACGACGCGGATTTACTGACCACCTCGCCGGCGGCGGCCCGGCTGTTTGACTATGCGGCCGCACGCACCGGGCAACCCCAAGAGGTCGCCAACTGGCTGCTGGGTGAATTCCGGCAACTGCACAACGAGGCCGGCGTGGCCGCCGAGGAGGCGAGCATGGACCCCGACGCGCTGGTCGCGGTCGTCCGCATGGTGGCGGCAGGCCGCGTGACACGGGACGCGGCACGGATGGCGCTGCGCGCCGCGTATTTCGAGGGCGCCGACCCGGAGGTGTATATCCGTGAGCACGGGTTGGAAATGTTGCGTGACGCCGACGCGCTCCGGGCGGCCGTGGAAAAAGTCATCGCCGCCCATCCCGGCCCGGTCGCGGATTACCGCGGCGGCAAAGAAAAAGCCCTGCGGTTTTTGATCGGGCAAGGCATGCGGGAACTGCGCGGCCGCGCGGATGCCCGGGCGCTTGCCGCTGTCCTGCGGGAGGCGTTGGCGGCCGGGGATTGAGCGCGGCCCGCGGCCACGGACGGGCTTGAAAGGCCGCTTCCGCCTGGAGGCGCGTGTCGCCCCGCGCGCCGTGCCGCGGCACAGCCGCCGCGGTTTGCAAAGCGGGGATCTTGCGATATACTACAACACCGAAAAAGGTTCTGTTGTCGGCCCTCGCATCGCGCGAAACCCGGCGCGTGTGCTCCCCGCTGTGAGGTATAATGGCACTGTAAAAAGGAGACAAGCACATGGCATTGCTGCGCCTCGATCTGATCGGACACAGCGGCTTCGCGTTGGAATGCGCGGAGTGCGTACTGGTCTTTGACCTCTATTTAGATCCCGCCTCCGTGATGGAACGCGTCATCCGCCTGGGCAAACCCGTCGTTTTTTTATCGTCTCACGCACACAGCGATCACTGGAACCCGGGATGGCTGGATTACCAGATCCCCCATGCCTGTTATGTGCTGGATGTCTCGTGCGACGCCCCCGCTGTGCGTCAGCGTATCGACCCCGCGCGCCAACGGTACACGACGGTGCGCGCCTACCAGACGCTCGACCCGGTCGCGCGGTTTGGCGCGGCGGACGCGGCCCGCTTTCTGCCGGGCATCGAATGGATCCGTACCTTCGGCTCGACCGATATGGGCGTTTCCTTTATGTTATCGGTCGACGGCAACCTGGTGTTTCATGCCGGCGATTTGAACGATTGGTATTGGGCACAGGAGAGCACCCCGGAAGAGCTGGAGTCGAGCGAGGCGGCTTTCCGCCGCGAGCTGCGCAACGTGTGCGACGCGATGGATGGCCTGGCGCCGCGCGGCCTGGATCTGGTGATGTTTCCGGTCGACGGGCGCCTGGGCGAACACGCCACACGCGGCGCCCGCGTCGTCGCGGTGCGGCTGGCCCCCAAATGGCTGGTGCCAATGCACCTGTGCGGTGATTTGTCCCTGCCCGGCCGGCTGACGCGGGAGCTGGCGGCCTGCGGCTTGTCGGCGACCGATGTCCTGCCGCTGACGGAGCCCGGACAACACCACCTGTTCACCACCGATCACCACGCGTAGACAAGCGTGACAGCCAAACCGGAAAAGGAGGAAGGATGATGAAATTTCGCATCGATCATGCCAACATCAATGTTTTTGACCTGGATAAAAGCGTCCGTTTTTATGAAGAGGCGCTCGGCTTACGTGTGGCGCGCCGCCGCGACGACGCGCAGGGCCGTTTTTCGATCGTCTTTTTGACCGACGATATCGGCACATACCGGTTGGAGCTGACCTGGCTCGCGGACAAAAAGACGCCGTATGAGCTGGGCGACAACGAAAGCCACATCTGCTTTGTCGCCGATGATTTTGACGCCGCGTACGCCAAACACCGCGACATGGGCGTGATTTGCTACGAGAACAAAGAGATGGGCTTGTATTTTATCGAAGACCCCGATGGCTACTGGATGGAAGTCGTGCCCCAACGGTGATCGTCCCGGCCAGATGACACAGGAGGATTCCGCCATATGGATATCTGCGCCATCGTCCTTGCCGCCGGCGAGGGCAAACGCATGCGCTCAAAAAAATCGAAACTGGTACACCGGATCGCGGGGCGCCCGGTGGTTTGCTGGGTGCGGGAGACCCTCAACGCCATCGGCGCGCGGGATCAGGTCTATGTCGTCGGTCACATGCAGGATCAGGTGCGGTTGGCGCTGGGCGAAGAGGTCGCTTTTGTCATCCAGGAGCAACAGCTCGGCACCGGGCACGCGGTGATGCAAGCCGCGCCTTTTCTGGAGAGCCGCGGCGGCTGCACCCTGGTGCTGGTCGGCGACGCGCCCTTGATCACAGCCGCGACGTTGCGCGCGGCGGTCGAGCAGTATCAGAGCGACGGGTACGCCGCCGTCGTCATCACCGCGGACGCGCAAGACCCCACGGGATTGGGCCGGGTGGTGCGCGACACGGACGGCAACATCCGGGCGATCGTCGAGCATCGCGACGCCAGTGAGAAACAGCGCGCGATTCGTGAAATCAACGCGGGGATGTATGTGTTCAATACCCCGTTGTTGTTGTCCGCCCTAGGGCGCATCGGCAGCCAAAATGTACAAAATGAATATTACTTGACCGACACGATCAGCATTCTCATCGGCGACGGACACCGGGTCGGGGCCTGCAAAGTGCCTTTTGAGGAAACGATCGGCATCAACGACCGCGTCCAATTGTCGCAGGCCGCGCAGATCATGAACCGCCGCATTTGCGAGCGCCATATGCGGGACGGGGTGACGATTCTGGATCCCGGCAACACCTGGATCGATGAGTCGGTGCGCATCGGCGCGGACAGCGAGATTTTGAGCGGCTGCAGCCTGGAGGGCGCGACGGTCATCGGCGAGGATTGCCGCATTGGACCGGACACGCGCCTGGTGGATGCCGCGCTGGGCAACGGTGTGTTTGCCGAACGGGCGACCGCCGAGGGGTGCCGGGTCGCCGACGGCGCGCGCATCGGGCCGTACGCCAGTTTGCGGCGGGGGACGGAGATCGGACAGCACAGTCGTATCGGGGTTTTTGTCGAAATTGACAACGCGCGCATCGGCGAACACAGCCAGGCCGCGCATCTGGCCTATGTGGGCGACGCCAACCTGGGGTCGGGTGTGGTGATCGGATGCGGTTCGGTCACCGCCAACGACGACGGCAACGTGCGCCGGCATACAGAGATCGGCGACAACGTATTTGTCGGCAGCAATACCGTTCTGGTCGCGCCGGTCGAGATCCAGGAGAACGCGTATATTGCCGCCGGATCGACGATCACCGAATCGGTCCCCGCCGGCGCGCTGGCGTTGGCCCGCGAACGCCAGACGATCAAGAAAAACTGGATCCGCAGGATGCCCACATGAGGTTGCGTCCGCTGTTCCGCCTAAAAAAAGACAAGCCGGAAACCACAGAGCGCTGGCTGGTGGTGGGACTGGGCAACCCCGGCGCGCGGTACGCGCGCTCCTGGCACAATTGCGGCTTTCGCGCGTTGGAGACCCTGGCCGCGCGCCACAGCATCCGGGTCGACCACATCCAGTTTAAGGGCCTGTATGGCAAAGGCCGCATCGGCGGCGCCGAGGCGTTGCTGCTGATGCCGACCACCTTTATGAATTTATCCGGCGAAAGCGTGGGCGAGGCCATGCGCTATTTCCGCATCCCGCCCGCGCGGACGGTGGTCCTGTTTGACGATGTCGACATCCCGGCGGGGGTGGTCAAAGTGCGGACCGGCGGCGGCGCGGGTTCACACAACGGGATGAAATCGGTGCTGTCCCACATCGGCGAAAAGGACTTCCCCCGGATCCGCATCGGCATCGGCCCGGCGCCGGCCGGGCGCGACCTCGCGGATTATGTCCTCTCCCCCATCCCCGATGCCGCACAGCCCGCGTTGGAAGCGGCGTTTGCCCGCGCCGCGGACGCCGTCGAATGGATTCTTTCCGCGGGGATCGACCTGGCGATGAATCGCATCAACGGGAGCGGGAACGGAAACGGCACATGAAGCGGGAACTGTTGGATCGGGTGCGCAGGGACCCCGCGTACCGGCAATTGCTCACGGCGATCGATGCCACACCGGCGCGCCCGATCAATGTCAGCGGCCCGTGTGACCCGCAAAAAGCGCTGTTGGCCGCCGCAGTAGCTACCGAAACGGGCCGCATCCCTTTTATCCTCGTCCCGGAGGAACTCACGGCGCGCTCTGTGGCGGCCTCGCTGGCCGCCTTCATCGAGAAGCCCGTCCGCGTATACCGCCAGCGGGAGCTCGGGCTGGCGGACGCCGAGGCCTCATCGCATGACACCGAGACCGTCCGCGTCGGCATTCTGGCCGAGCTGTTGGCCGGTTCGGCCGGCGCGGTGGTCGCCACCGCCGCGGCCGCGCTGCAAAAATTGCCGCCGGTCGCGCGTTTTACCGCCGCGGTCTGCGTGTTGCAAACCGGGGGCGAGCAGGATCCGGAGGTCCTGGCCGCGCGTTTGGCGGACATGGGTTATGAGCACGTCCGCCAGGCCGAAGGGCCGGGCCAGTTCGCGCGCCGCGGGGACATTGTGGACGTCGTCCTGCCCGGCGAAGACGCCGACGCGGTGCGGATATCCTTCTTTGACCGCGAAATCGACGCCATCAAACGTTTGGATCCCGCCAGCCAACGATCCCTTGCCATGCTGGACGCCATCCGCATTCCGCCGGCACGCGAATTGCTCCTGCCGCCCGCCGAGCGCGGGCGGGTAGCGGCGGCGGTATTGGACGCGGGGCGGGCATACCTCGACCATTTGGCGCGGGAGGGCGCGGACGCCTCCGTGCACAACCATATCCGCCAGGTGGTGGAACGCGACGCGGCGCGCTGGGAGCACGGTTTGTCTTTTGCCGCCGCCGACCGCTGGCTGCCGTTGCTGTATGACGAACCGGCATCTCTGCTGGATTATGCGGTCGCCGGCGACGCGCTCTTGTTTGTCGACGAGCCGGCGCGCGTATCCACCCGCCTGGACGCCGCGCAAGCCGATTTGGCGGAGCGAATCAAAACACTGTTGCTAAAAGGACACGTGTTGCCGTTGGCGGCCGGGGTTTCCTGGCGCGGCACCGATCTCATGCGCCGCCTCACCGATACACGGCGCGTGATCTCGCTGGCGGGTTTGGCCGCCGCCGGCAATGGCTTTCCCGGCGCGCACGCGATCCGCATCGCCGGGCGTCCGGCCGACTCTTTCCGCGGCCGCGAAGAGCGCCTGATCTCCGAGATCAGGCGCCGACATGCCGACGGCCGGGTCACCTGGCTGTGTGCCGATACACCGGAGCGCGCCGAGCGTTTGCGCCAACTGCTGGCCGACGCGGACGCGGTGGCGGCGGTTGAGACCCTGCCTTTGCCGACCGGCCTGGAATACATGGCCTGTGATCTGCTGCTGATCGGCAGCCAGGATCTGTTTGGCAACGAGCGGCGCGCCCGCCGCTCGGGCCATAAGGGGATGCGGATCGACTTGTTCAGCGATCTGGCGCCCGGCGATTATGTCGTCCATGAAGCGCATGGCATCGGGCGGTACGAAGGGTTGCACGCGGTCGCGTCCGGCGGGGTGCGCCGCGATTATCTGCGGATTTCATACGCGTCAGACGACACGCTCTACATCCCGATGGAGAGCCTGGATCAGATCCAGAAATATGTCGGTTCCGAGGGGCGCGAGCCGCGGTTGACGCGGCTGGGCGGCCAGGAGTGGAACCGGATGAAGGAGCGGGCGCGCGACTCCATCCGGAAACTGGCGACCGATCTGGTGGCTTTGTACGCCAAACGCCGGCAGTTGCGCGGGCATGTTTTTGCCGCCGATACCGTGTGGCAACAGGAATTCGAGGACGCCTTCCCCTATGAGGAGACCGAGGATCAACTGCGCTCGATCGCCGAAGTCAAAGCCGACATGGAGACCGACCGCGTGATGGATCGCCTGCTGTGCGGCGATGTCGGTTTTGGCAAAACCGAAGTCGCGTTCCGCGCGATGTTTAAGTCGGTCATGGACGGCAAGCAAACGGCGCTGCTGGCGCCGACCACGGTGCTGGCGCAACAACACTATGAGAATTTCCGGCAACGGGTGCAGGGGTTCCCGGTGGAAGTGGGGCTGTTGAGTCGCTTCGCGCCCAAACCGGCGCAAAAACAGACGTTGCGCGGGCTGGCGAACGGGCAGGTGGATGTCGTGGTCGCCACCCACCGGATGCTGTCAAAGGATGTGCGATTCAAAAATCTCGGGCTGCTGGTGGTCGACGAGGAACAACGCTTTGGCGTCGACCATAAGGAAGCGATCAAAGCGCTCACGCCCGACACCGACGTGTTGACGCTGACCGCGACGCCGATCCCGCGCACGCTGCACATGTCCTTGTCGGGCATCCGCGACATCAGCCTGATCGAAGACCCGCCCCCCGATCGGCGGTCGGTCCAGACGTATGTCATGGAATACGACTCCGAACTGATCGTGGAAGCGATGTTGCGCGAGATCGCCCGCGACGGACAGGTGTTCTATCTCTTTAACGATACGCGCCGCATTCTCGACAAAGTGGCGGAGATCGAGCGCGCTTTGCCAGGCGCCCGCGTCATCTACGGGCATGGCAAAATGGGCGAACGCACGCTGGAAAACGTCATCGAGTCTTTTATCGCCGGCGAAGCCGACATCCTGGTTTGTACGACCATCATCGAGTCGGGCATCGACATGCCCAATGTCAATACGATCATCATCGAGAATGCCGACCGGCTGGGGTTGTCGTCCCTCTACCAGTTGCGCGGGCGCGTCGGCCGTTCCGGGCGGCAGGCGTACGCGTACATCACGTACCGCAAGGATCAGGTGCTGACCGAAGTCGCCCAGAAACGCCTGTCGGCCATCCGCGATTTCACGGAACTGGGTTCGGGTCTCAAGATCGCGCTACGCGACCTCGAGGTGCGCGGCGCGGGCAATCTGCTGGGAGGGGAGCAACACGGGCATCTGGAGGCGATCGGCTACGACTTGTACTGCCGTATGTTGGACGAAGCCATTCAGCAGATGCGGCAGGAGGCCGGCGAGGTGCCCCGCCCGGCCCCCAAAACCGCCGCGACCATCGAAATCGAAGTCGACGCCTATATTCCCGCCGTGTATGTACCGGACGAAGCGCAGCGGATGGATATGTACCGCCGCATCGCCGCCATCGACGACTCGACACACCACCGCGACGTTCTCGACGAGCTGCTGGACCGCTATGGCGACCTCCCCGCTCAGGTCCAGACCCTGGCGGACATCGCCCTGACCCGCGCGTTGGCCTCGCGCTTTGCCTTCAAACGCGTCTACACCCAGCGCGACGCGCTGATCCTGGTCTGTGACGAGGACAACCCCGCCGCGCTCGCCAGCGTCTCCTTGCTGATGTCGATCCCCGCCTACAGCGGGCGCTTGCTGTTCAACGCCGGCAGCCGGCCGTATATTCAGGTCCGACAGGGCGCGACTGACGGCGCGGCCGCGGCACGAAACGCCCGTGAGCTGCTGTCACACGTCGAGGCCCGCGCGGAAGCGGAAGCGGCGGCGACTGCCTGAACAACAACTGGCCGCTGGCTGCAGGCGGCCCGCGGCAAAGAATCGCCAAAAGTTGGCGCCGCAAACGCTTCCTTTACGAGGAGGTGAATGAGATGAGGATGGCAAAGACTTTTTTAAGCGTGGGGATCTGGGTGGTACTGGCCTGCGTCATCAGCGGCTGCACACCCGCGGCATCGCAGCCGCAACCGACCGCCTCGACGACAACCGTGCCCACCGAAGCCTCGACGACAACCGTGCCCACCGAAGCGCCGCTGCCGACCCGCGCGCCCGGCACCTGGTACGCGACCGCGCTGGCAGAGGACGCGTACGCCTATCCGGTGACGCCACTCAAAACGCCGGAGATCTGGCGCACGTTCGTTTCGCATACTCAGATGCAAGACGCCGTCGCGGTGCCGGCGGAGGTTCTGGCGCGCATATCCACACCCGGTCTGGCCGAAACCTGTATGTTGTACCCGCTGGCCGCAGACGCTTTTTTCTTTGACTATACATACGGCGGCGGCATGCGGGGCATCGAGGAAAACAATGCGGCGTTACAGGAGCTGTACAGTCGACCCGACGCCGCACAGGCGATGATCCGCCTGTATCGCACGATCGACCGCGACGGGATGGCAGCGGACACGTCCATCTTTGGGCGGCTGCAGCTCGGTTATGTGGAGTACATGCTGGTCAATGAACAACTGATCGCCCAGATGACACATCCGCAGCGCCTGCAATTGCTCAGAGCCGTACTCGACAAGCATCCGGCGGATCAGATCAAGCGGTCGTACGGTCCTACTTCCGATGTGTCCTTTTTTGTTCTCGGGCGGCTGCTGGCGGCCGATTCCCTTTCGTTTCAAAACCAGGTGGAGCAAGATACCGATTTGAAGATCTTCCTGGAGATGGGGTTTTCTGTCCCCCTGGGGACAAAAGAAGCGGTCGATCTGGTCGCGCTCGCGCTGCGTCATCTGGAGCAAGCTGCCGCCGACGCCGCACCGTGATTGGAGCGATGCGGTCAGGAGCCGTGTCATTTACGCCGGGCTCATCTCGCGCAGCCACTTTTGCGCGTCGCCGGTCTCACCCAGTAGCAAAAACCCCACCAGGCGCCCCGCCCTGGTGACCCGTTTACGGTAGACAAACCGGTCGGGGTCTCCGTCCGTCGCGACCACTACCTCCGGATCGTACCCCTCTTCGCCCGGGCCGGGCGGATCGAAAAGCCCGGCCGACACCAGCGACGTGCCGAGGGTGTTGAGCACAAAGGCCGGCGGTGCCGGCGTGTAATCGATCGCGCCGCCGGCGGCGTTGGCGCCCGCGCACAGACCTTGTTCGCGCGCCACCAGCCACTGGCCGGACCAGAAGCCGTTGACCTCGGCGCAATCCCCCGCGGCATAGACGCCGTCGGTGTCGGTCCGCAGGCGCGGGTCGACCTGGATGCGCTGTCCCACCCGGATATTCGCCTGCCGGGCCAGCTCCGTTCGGGCGCGGACGCCGGCCGAGAACAGCACCACCTGCGCCGCCAGCCGGCTGTTGTCTTGCAGGCGCACCGCGGCCACGGGCCCCGGGTCCGCGTCGCCGCCGTCCGCTTCCAGCGTCGCGACGGTGACGCCCGTCCGCACGCGGATGCCGACGCTGGCGGCGCGTGCCGCCAGCAGGTTGGCGCCGTGCGCGTCGAGCTGACGCGCCATCAGGCGGGGCAGCAGTTCCAGGACGGTCGTTGCGCAACCGGATTGGGCAATATGATATGCGGCTTCCAATCCCAGCAACCCGCCGCCGACCACAACAGCCGGCGCGTCGTCGCGGCAGGAGCGGTCTACGGCGTGGCGCAGGGCATACGCGTCGTCCATCGTCCACAACGTGTGAACGCCGGGGCGCGCGGCCCCTGCGACCGGCGGCAAAAAAGAAACGCTGCCGGTGGCCAGAACCAGGGCGTCATACGGCAGCACACTGCCGTCCGCGAGCTCCAAACACCGCGACAGGGGGTGCAAAGCCTGCGCGCGCACCCCGGTGCGCAACTCGATGCCGTTTTGCGCGTACCACGCGTCGGGGTGCAACCACAGTTTTTCCGCTTCGTTGCGCCCCGAGACAATCTCACACAAACGCAAACGGTAATAGGGCGGACGCGTTTCGTCGCCAATCACAATGACCTGGGCATCGGGCGCCTGGCGCCGCGCGCCTTGCGCGGCCGAGATGCCGGCGATGCCATCGCCGACGACAACGATTCTGCGGGTGCGCGTTGTAGACATATCCACCATCCGTGTGTGTCATGACCCCGTGCGGGTTACAATAAGGGGACGCCAGATCTTGCGTGCGGCGTCGAACTCCATCATACCTTATCGCGTACGCGATCGCGTACGCAATCGCGCACGCGGCACGGCCGGTTGCGGCGAAAGGAAAGCAAATGAAATGGTATGACCTGAGTGTCCCGCTCGCTGCGTCAACGGATGTGTTTCCCGGCGATCCGCCCTTTCATTCGACGCCCGCGGCGACGCTGGCACGGGACGGTTACCGGGTGCAAGAACTCACGATGGGAACGCACAGCGGCACGCACATCGATCTCCCCCGGCATTTTCTTGCCGACGGCGCATCCGTAGACGCCCTGCCCCCGGACCGCTTCGCGGGACCGGCGGTGTTTGCCGACGTGACCGGCATGATCGAACGTCACGGCGTCATCGACCTGCCGCGCCTGGAGCTGCCGCTGTTGACCCCCGGTGATTTTCTGGTCATATACACGGGCTGGGAACACCGGCGCGCGACCACGGCGTTTTTCACGGACCTGCCGCCGTTGACGGAGGAGAGCGCCGACTGGCTGGCCGCACACGGCGTGGGGTTGTTGGGGACGGATCTGCCGACGGTGCTGGCCTCGCCGGACATCGGCGGCCCGACCGCCCCCCGGACGGAGAGCGAAGGCGGGGCCGCCGCGCGCATGCACCGCGCGCTGCTGTCGCGCGACATCCTCATCCTCGAAGGCCTGGTCGGGCTACACAGTCTGTGCGGCCGGCGCCTGACGCTGTTCGCCTTTCCCTTGCGCCTGGTGGGCGCGGACGGCAGCCCGGTGCGGGCGGTGGCGATGGAACAGTAGGCGGTCGGCCTCCACCGGAGGCCAGCATTCGGCCTTGTGTTGTGTTATAATTTAGCTTACGGAAATGGCGTTGTGTTTGCCTACCAAACACAACAGTTTATAGGATGAACGATATCCGCGAGGCGGCTCCCATGGATACGATCGGCTTTGTCAGATTCCAACCGCCGCTCCCCGAACGTGGGCTGGCCATCCGTCCATCTGCTTTAGATCTTTTGTTCGATCGCGCAAGGCCGGTTGTATATCTGCGGTCCGGGGCCGGGACGGGAAAAACCGCTACGGCCTCGCTGTTTGCCGCCCGCGCCGGGCACACAGTCTGGTTTGAGCTGGAAGCGGGCGACAACACACTCCACGCCTTTGTGTACGGCCTGGGACAGGCGATCCGCCGCGTCTTGCCGGCATTCCGCCAAAAATTGGGCCTCTATCCCCTTTTACACCCCACCGTCCGCGTCGCCCACGAATTGCTGGACGAATTTCTCGACGAGTATACCCGGTTGGCCGGCGCGGAAGCGCCCGGTTCAGCGTACACGGTCGTCCTCGACAACCTCACCGTTCTGGACAACCCCCACGTCGGCGTTTTTCTGCAAGAATGGATCCTCCGCAATCCGGCCGGATTGCGGCTGATCCTGATCGGCGCTTCCCGTTACATCGAAGAACATGTACTGAGCGCGCCCGGGATGGCCGTGCGCGTGGTCGACGACGCCGAACTCTGGCTGGAGCGGGAAGAAGTGACCCAGGTCGTGGGATACGACGCCGATTTTGTCTGGAACTCGTCGTCCGGGTGGCCGTGCGCGGTCAATTCCTACCGCTTGTTGTTGCAACAACACCGGGACATCGATGTCCCGGTGGAAAGATGGCGAAACGGCGAAACCGGAGCGCGCGACCAGGCCGCCTGTTTCCAGGGCATTCTGGAAACATTGCCCCCCAGTATGCGCGCGTTTGTGCAAAGCATCCGCCTGCTGGACGGGATGACAGCCGAGCTGTGCAATGCCCAGGCCGGCACCGGCAACGCGGCCGCATTGCTGGAATATCTGGTCAACAACCATTATTACCTGAAGAAAAAGACCGGGGGCTATTATCGTTTCTACGCGCCGTTCCGCGCGTATCTGCTGCAGACCATGCCGCCGGACACCGAGGAATACCGGCTGGCCGCCCGGGGCTTGTTGGCCGCCGGCGACGCGCTGGGGGCGGGGCGTTTTGCCTACCTGGCCGCGGATGCGGCGTTGCTGGAAACCTGTGCCGGATTGGCCGGAGAGAGAATGATCGCCGCCGGGCTGGGGCCGGAGCTCGCACGCTGGCTCGAGCGGTTGCCGGAAGATTGCGGCACGCTGTGCGGTCTACTGCGCGTCGAGCTTCTGGTGCTCGACCGGCGCATGGACGCGGCGCGGCCGCTGATCGAGCGCACGTGGCAAGATCTGCGCGACCGGGGGGAGCAGGAGCACCTGGTGGAGGTCATGCGCTATCGCGCGATGCTGGCGCGAAGCGCGAGCGTCGACAGCGAGGCCTGCGGCGAAATCGACCAGATGCAAGACGCCGCCGCCGCTGTGTCGTCCGAGGCGGCTTGCCTGCTGCTGGCCGACCAGACCTGCTGTCTGCACCACCCGCAACACGGCGCGCAGGTCGCGGCCCGGATCGGGAAAGGGCTCGAGGCGGCCCGCGCGGCCGGTGACGAACGGCTCGTGCGCATGTATGAGTGGCTGATGATCGCGGTGCATTACCACAAAGGACGGTTCCCGGAGGTGGTGCAAAGCCACCGCGCCGCGGCCGGGTTGGCGGCGGAGGATCTCGATTTGCTGGGCAAAGCCGCGCATGTTTATTACGTCGTGCGCGCGCTCCAGAATATGGACGAATTCGATGAGGCGCGGCGTTTGCTCGCCGGTTGGCGGGTGACACCCACGCGCGCGCACGCGCTGACGGATGAAATCCGCAACGAACGGATCCTGTCGCTGGAATGCCTGCTGGCCGATCTGTATCAGGAGCGGATCTTTGCCCGCCCGTTGCGCGATGAGATGCTGGATCCTCTGTTGGAGCGCTTGCGCGAATTTGTCGAACTGGAGCCGGAGGACGCGGTCGCGACCGCCACCACGCGTGTGTTGGAACAGGTGGCCGGGCTGATCCGCGGCGCCGACCCGCTGGCCTGCGCGCAGATCATCCGCTCTTTGCAAAAGAACTGTCTGCCGTCGGTGTACTTTTCGGCGCTGACCCGGACGGCGGCATTTTTATTGAAGACCGATCACACCGCCGCGGCTGCCGAGATCATCGAAGAGTGTTTTGAGCGCAATGAAAACATCCATCTGCCCTACGCGGTCGCGTCGCTGTACGCGTTGATGGCGTGCGTCGCCATCCGCAACCGACAGGACACGGTGGCCGCCGAATACATGCGAATTTCCATCACGATGGCCGCGCGCAGCCGGATGATCGCCTTGTACGCGGACCGGGAGCTGTTTGAGCCGGCCATCAACCTGGCGGTTGACGAGGGTATGGAGCCGGAATTTGTCCGCACCGTCATCGACCGCTTCGACTACCGCATCAAAAAAATATACATCAATTGCTTCGGCCCGTTCTACGCGGCGCCGATCAAGGCCCAGGATCAGCACCTTCGTTTCCGCACCAGCAAAACCCGCGAGCTGCTGGCCCTCCTGCTGCACAACCGCAATCGCGCGTTGAGCAAATCCGAGCTGACGACGACGTTGTTTGGCGACGACACCATCCGCAACAACAAGTTGCTGGATGTCACCATCTACTACCTGCGCGCGGCGTTTCGCACCCTCGATCTCGACAACCCGGTCCAATACCGGGACGGGGGGTACTCCATCTTTGACAACCAGATCGAGTTTGGCATCCCGGCCGCCGCCAACGCGATTATCACGTTTCGCCGCTTCCCCGGCCGCCAGACGGCCGAAGCGCTGCTGCACGCCATTCCCGACGCCTACATGAAGGATTTTGACGCGCCGTGGGCGTCGGTCCAGCGCGATCTGTACACCGAATTGGCCAATTTGGCGCGGCAGACCTTGGAAAACGGTGTGGACAAAGGGTAGGGCCGCGCCGGTTTGGCGATGGCCTGTCGGCCGATGAGATTGCAAATCGGGGGAACCGGCGTTATAATTCTGTCACTGTCCGGACCGGCCGCGACGCGGGAAATGCCTCGGTAGCCTAATGGATAAGGCGACAGTTTCCGGAGCTGTTGATACGGGTTCGATTCCTGTCCGAGGTGCCAGCGGCCATAAGTCCGCGCCAGCCGCGCTTCCGTTACCACCGGGGGCGCGGTTTGTTTTATCACCCCGCGAGGAGATTCACTATGAGTCATACACCCGGTTTGAAACGCGAGGCAGCGGCCGGGACGGCGGGTGTGCGCCGTCCGATCCCGGTCGGCGCGCGCCTGCTGCCGGGCAACCTGGCGCTCGCGCCGATGGCCGGCGCGACCGATGGGGTCTTTCGCGCCATTTGCCGCGAGCAGGGCGCCGATCTGACATGCACAGAATTGGTCAGCGCGCGGGGGATCCGCCACGATCCGCACCTGCTCCGCAGCTGGCGGTATCTGGCGATCTCGCCGGCCGAGCAACCGGTCGCGATCCAACTGTTCGGCGCCGACCCCGCCGATTTTGATTACGCGATCCGCGCGATTCTGGAGCACCCGGTGCTGGCGGCCGCGTTTGCCATCGACATCAACATGGGGTGCCCGGTCAACAAAGTGGTCACGACGGGCGCGGGCTGCGCGTTGATGCGTGATGTGCCGCGGGCTGAGCGGGTTTTGCGCGCCGCGGTGGCGGCGGCTTCCGGGTATGGGGTGCCGGTGACGGTCAAGTTCCGCACCGGCTGGGATCACGCCACGGCGGACACGGCCACGTTCGCGCGGATGGCGGAACAGAGCGGCGCGGCCCTGATTACATTGCACGCGCGCACCCGCGACCAGATGTACGGCGGCCGGGCCGACTGGGAGGTGATCACCCGCGTCAAACAGGCGGTGACGGTGCCGGTCTTGGGCAACGGGGATGTGCGGGACGCGGCCGACGCGGTGGCGATGATGCGGCAAACCGGCGTGGACGGCGTCGCGGTGGGGCGCGGCGCGCTGGGCAGACCATGGGTGTTCGCGCAAATGGCCGCGGCCATGGCGGCGCAAGAGCCTCCACCAACCCCGGAGATCGCGTCCAGGGTGGCGCTGGTCCGGCGCGAGATCCGGGAGCGGATGGCCGTTATGGGCGGGGAACGGGGAATCCGGGAGTCGCGCAAATCGTTGTTGTGGTATTTGTACGGGACACCCCACGCGACCGCCTTGCGGCGCCGCGCCGGGACGGTGCGGACCATGGAAGATGTCACAGCGCTGCTGGCCGATTGGCAGGCTGCTTTTGCCGGTCCCGGCGATGCCGCTTCGCGGTGTGGTAACGACTCGGGGGCAATAGTATAATATAATGGCTTGGCGCGCGTATGCGTCAAAAAAGAACCTCAAGGGGGACCCGCTGCATGAAAGAATATCCTGCCTCCCGTATCCGCAACCTTGTCCTGCTGGGACATGGCGGGTCCGGCAAGACCGTTCTGGCCGAGGCCATGCTGTTCAACGCCAAGGCGATCGACCGCTTGGGCAAGCCGACGGATGGCAATACCACCATGGATTTTGATCCGGAGGAAATTCGCCGTCAGATTTCGATCAACACCGCGCTCGCGGCCTGCGAGTGGAAGGACACCAAACTCAACATCATCGACACCCCGGGCGACTTTGACTTCATCGGCGAAGTCATGCAGGGCATGCGCGTCGCCGACTCCGCCGTCATTACCGTCGGCGCCAAAGACGGCGTCGTGGTCGGCACGGAAAAAGCGGTGCGCGCCTGTAAAAAATCCGGGCTGCCGGTTTTCTTCTTTGTCAGCCGCATGGATGAGGCCAATGCCGATTTTGCCAAAACCCTGGAACAACTGCGGGAGTATTTTGGCACCCCGGTGACGCCGTTTACGTTGCCGATTCTCGCGGACGGCACGATGACCGGATTTGTCGACGTGGTGGCCAAGCAGGCTTACGCGTTTGACGCCAAGGGCGAAGTCAAAGAGGTTCCCATGCCGGCCGAGTGGGCGGACGAGGTGGAGTCTTTGCAAGAAAGCATCCTCGAGCACGCGGCCGAGAGCGATGAGCACCTGATGGAAAAATATTTCGGCGGCGAGCCGTTTACCGATGAAGAGCTCGCGACCGGTTTGCGCGCCAGCATCGCCGCGGGTTCCCTGACCCCGGTTTTTGTCGGGTCGGCGGCTTCCAACTGGGCGATCCGCCATCTGATGGACAAAGTGTGCGCGTACGCGCCTTCCGCCGAAGTGGCGGGCAAAGGTAAAAGCCCGGACGGGTTGCCGGTTGAAATCACCACCGATCCCGACGCGCCGCTGTCGGTCTTTGTCTTCAAGACCATCGCCGACCCCTTTGTCGGCCGCATTTCATTGTTCCGCGTGTATTCGGGGACGATGAAAGCCAACTCCCCGGTTTACAATCCGCTTAAGGAAAAAGATGAACGCATCGCCGGTCTGGCGATCATGGTGGGCAAGAAGCAGATCCCGGCAGACAAACTGGTCGCCGGCGACATCGGGGCGGTGACCAAACTGGTCGTCACCACCACCAACGATACGCTCTGTGACCGCTCCCGCCCGGTGGTGCTGGATCCGATCGAGTTTCCGATCCCCTGCCTTTCGATGGCCATTTTAGCCAAAGCCAAGGGTGAGGAAGAAAAAATCATGGCGGGTTTGCAAAAACTGCGCGATGAGGATCCCACCTTTGTGGTCCGCGCCGACGCTGAGACGCACCAGATCGTGCTTTCGGGGATGGGCGAACAACACCTGGATGTTTTGCGCTCCAAACTCAAAACCAAATTCAACGCCGATTCGCTGCTGGAAGAACCGGATGTCCCTTATCGCGAGACCATCCGCAAAAAGGTCAGAGTACAGGGCCGGCACAAAAAACAATCCGGCGGCCATGGCCAATACGGCGATGTGTGGATCGAGTTTGAACCGGGCGAGACAGAGGCGTTGACCTTCGAAGAGAATATCTTTGGCGGCTCCGTGCCCAAACAATACCACCCGGCGGTGGAAAAAGGACTGCTGGAAGCCATCCAGAGAGGCGTACTCGCCGGCTATCCGGTGGTCAACCTCAAGGCCACACTGGTCGACGGGTCTTATCACGACGTGGACTCGTCGGAAATCGCTTTTAAAATTGCCGCCAGCCTGGCCTTTAAAGCCGGGATGACACAGGCGTCCCCCATTTTGCTCGAGCCCATTTCTGATGTGGCGATCACGATCCCCGACGCGTTTTTGGGCGACATCATGGGCGATCTCAACAAGCGCCGCGGCCGGATCATCGGGATCAACCCCAATGAAGAAGGGGAGCAAGTGGTGACCGCCGAGGCGCCGACTTCCGAGATGGCCCGCTATGCCACCGATCTCAAGTCGATGACCCAGGGGCGTGGCGCGTATATCATTTCTTTTGCCCGCTACGAACCCGCGCCGCAGAACATCATGGAGAAAGCCATCGCCGCCGCCAAAGCGCGCGCCGGCGAGGAAGGCTGATCCCCATCCGATACATCGCCAGAGGGCCTGCCGCAGGGGAGGCCCTTTTCTATGTACGACATGTCGCGACAGGCGAGGAGAAAATGCGATGGAAGGAAAGACAAGAGCCGAGGCGGCACGCCGCATCCGTGAAATCGTCGCGGCCGGCGCGTGCGACCTGCATTTGCACACCACCGCGTCGGATGGCACGACCGCGCCGGAAGCCCTGGTCGACATGGTGGCGGCGAACGGATTGCGCGCGTTTTCCGTGACGGATCACGACACACTGGCGGCTTTGCCGGCGATTGAGGCGGCACTTGTCTCCATCGGCCCGGACGCCCCGCTCCTGATCCCCGGGGTGGAATTGAGTGTCGATTACGAAATCCGGCCGCTGCGAAAAATCGAAGTCCATTTGCTGGGTTATTTTCCCCTGGGCGGGATTGAGGCCGTAGAGGTCTGGTTGCGAGAACAGCGGCAACGCCGCCGGGAACGCAACCGCCGGATGTGTGACAAGCTGACCGCGCTGGGTATGCCGGTCACGTTGGCGGAGCTGGAAGCGGAAAATGAGCGTGCGGCCGACGCGGGGGCCGACACGGCCGACGCGGGGGCAGAAGCAGTGGTCGGGCGTGTCCAGGCCGCCAACCTGCTGGTCCGCAAAGGATACGCGACGGACCGCGGCGACGCGTTTGCCCGTTTCCTGGGTGTGGGCCGCCCGGCATACGCCCCGCGCGAGCGTCCGACGCTGGCCGCGGCGATTGATTTTCTCGCCGCCCATGGCGGGCTGTCAGTACTGGCGCATCCCCATGTGTATAAGTGGACCGGTGAGGCGGCTGGTTTGTGGGGGCGCACGCTCCCCGGTGTGTTACATGAATTGGCCGCTGTCGGCCTGGCGGGTGTCGAGGCCTTTCACGGCGAGGCCACGACCGCCGAACGCGCCGAGGTGCTGTCGGCCGGTTTGGCGGCCGGCTTGCTCATCACGGCGGGCAGCGATTTCCACGGCGAAAACAAACACGCGGCCATGTTCACCGCGGAAACAGATTTTTCCCAGGGTTTGTAGCGTCGCTCAAAGATCCGGGCCGGGTCGTCGGTACATCCATACACCCCAATGGCTACCGGTCGCGGCGGGCTGGCAGACCCACCCGCCCGGAGGCGGCGGCAGAGTGGTCCCGGGCGTGGGCGCGGCCGTGTTTTCATCCCAGGTCTCACAAATCACCAACCGGCCGCCGGGTCGCAGCCAGTCCAACAACCGCCCGACCGCGTGTCCGGGGTCCGGCAGATGCGGCAACACCCGGCAAGCGAGGATGGCGTCGAACGGGCCGTCGTCACCGTTGTACCCGGCAAGAGCCGCGCATACCAGGCGCAAGCGGGTTTCACCGCGGTGCGCCCGCGCCGCGATCGCCAGCATACGCCGGGCCGGATCCAGCCCGACCAGGCAGCCCGGATCGGATGTTTCTGCCGGTCCCAGGCGCGCCAGCAGCGGCGCGAACAACAAGCCCGTGCCGCAGCCGACATCGAGCACGCGCTGTCCCGCCTTGATGTCCAGCGCCGTCAAAACCGCGGCTGCTGCCGCGGGCGGCAGTGCGGATAGGCGGTGCCAGCTCTCGGCGATCTGGTTGAAATAAGCAACGGTCGGGTCGTCAGCGGAGGTCATAGATGGTCGCGTTGTTTTTGGCGGGAAACCGCGCTAAAACCGGGAAGTTGGCGGCGAAGAACCGATCCTGGTAGCCCGAATCCCGGTTTTGCCGCAAGGCGTCGTCCACCAGCAAATACGAAATCCTCTGCTCGGAGCACAGCAAACGGAACGCGTTGTAGTCGCCGTCACATCCCCCCAGCAATTGCCGGTACAGGGCTTCCCGCTTCGCGGTGTCATGCCCGGCCGACCAGGCGTAATAGGCATGGCCGAAATAAGTCATCCGGCCGCTGTAGAAAAAGTCGTTATAGGCGTAGGTATCGGTGAGGAAAATCTCATCCGGGCGGGTGTTTTCATCGATCCACGCGATGACCGGGGACGACAAATCCATGGTTACGGTTTGGCGGTTGACGCGCGCGAACACCCAGATGTCGGCGACGCCGGTGGCGATCAGCATGGTGGCCAGCAACACGGCGGCGGCGCGGCGGACACCGATCCAGACCCGGCGCAGCGCTTCCTGATTTTGTTGCAGGAAGTGGCTGATTTGCGTATTTTCCCACCGTTGGCGCAGATCGGCGAACTGCCACCACGCGGAAGGGCCGGATGGAGGGGCATCGCCGAGATCGACGCGCCGCGCGCGGTGGTTGCGATGGGGTTTTTCCCACACCCGCGCGACCAGGTCGACGATCAGCATGTTGGCCAGCGCAACCGACAACATCAGATATTTGTGGTTGACCGTCACATCGGGTGTCAGCGAAACCATAAACGCGAAAGCAAAAGGAACCCAGAAAGCGGCGGCCAAAACGGTGCGGAACCGGCCGGGTTGAACCCACGGCAGAACCAGCATCAAAAGAAAGGCCATCCCGTACAATTCGACACAATAGGCGAATACGCGCCACAAGGTGGGTTTGTCCGCCAGAAAGCCGAAGTGCCAGGCAAAGGAAGAGAGCAGATCGGTCCCGCCGGCAAACCAGCGGGTCTGCAAGATGGCCGCGCCGATGCCGACGAGCGCGGTCAGCAGATGGACCAGGCGTCCGGCGGAAAAGATCGCCAACACCGCGAGGATGAGAAGAAAGACGATCAGCACGGACCCGTGTAGATAAGGCAGAGCCGCCGTGATCAGCAACACCGCGGCCAAAACCCCGCCGTCCGGCGGCAACCAGGCGTCCGGCTCCAACAGCGGGTGATGGCGGCCGGCATCGGGGTGGCGGGCGCGCAGACCCTTGCGCAACAGAGGGAGCATTAGAAACAGCAAAAGCAACAGCAAAGCGGCGCCAAAAAGCAAATGCCGCTGATTGGCGTAGACATTGACGGCAAACAATCCCCAGTCCTCGTGGCGGGTATTGCCGATAAAGACCGGCGATTGCCCGATCGCGCGGATGGCCTCGATCACAGAAGCCCCGCCGCCGCGCCGGCCGCGGATAAAGGAAAAAATCGCAAAAGAGGAGCGCAGAAACATCAGCGCGGGCGCGGCAAAAAAGGCCAGCCGCCGACCGGTGATGAGGACGGCAAGCAATCCCAGCAAAGAAACAAAAGAACCCAGACCGATCAGACTGGGGAGATTGATGGCCCAGTCGATCGGCAGTCCCAAAAAATTCAGATTGCCGCACAAAAAATAAAACAAAAAATGATAGCGGATCCCGTCCAAGGGGAAATGAGGGTATTGGGTGGGGAAGTTGGCGCCGCGCGCGAACGAACTCACCAGGGCGGTGTGGGGGGCAAAGTCGGAAAAGACGGAGTAGCCGGCGTGCAACTGGTCTCCGTCCAGATAAAAGCTACTGCGCATCAACCACAGGCCGAACAACATAAAAGCGGCCAGCACGCTGAAATAAACCAACGATTGGCGCAGGACGCGGTCCCGGGAACGCGCTCCGGCCGCCGGCGCCTCGTCGCGCGGGTGAGCCCGGAGCTGCCGGTGCGCCGCGCGTTCCTGCAGGCGGTTGGTGGTCGCCAGCGAAAAGATGAACAACATCGGCATCGTGATGATCTGCGTGGGCAGCAAGGGGTTGGCCAGCGAGCGCAAGCCGGGCACCGCCGCGACCAGCCAGGCGACGAAATAGGTCAGCCAGATCGCCGGGGTCAAGCCCAGCAACACAGCCGCCGGCACATCGAACAGCCAGGCGGGCAGATCGGCAATGCCGCGTGTGCTCAGCGAAGCGTAGAGCGTATGCGCGGGCGGCAGCAACAGCCGGCGCAAACGGTCACCCAGGAAAATAGCCAACGCAAGATACAGGATGGCCAGCATGGAACCCTCCCTCTTGGTACGGCGCTTACGGCCGCTTGTCGTCTCTGCCGGACGCGGGTGCCTCCCGGTCGTGCGAGGCGGCGGTTTCCGAAACGATGTAGCGGGGACGCCCCTTGACCTCGGAGAAAATCCGCGCGATGTAGACGCCTAAGAGTCCGAGGCTGAGCAAGACACAGCCGCCGATGAGCAGCTGCAGCAAAATGACCGTGGTAAAGCCGCTGGCCGCGTTGCCCAGCAGCCAGTTGATCAGGGTTTGCACCGCGACGGCCGCGGCCAGAAAAACGAACAAGACACCGATGGTCGAGGCGGCCTGCAGCGGGCGCGCGGAAAAAGAAGCGATGGCCTGCAGGCTGAGCGCAAACAAACGCCCCAACGACCACTTGCTGGTACCGGTGGTCCGCGCCTCCACTTCGAAAGGCAGTTGGGTGCGGCGAAAGCCCAGCCAGGCCGACATCCCGCGGAAGAAGGTTTCATGTTCCGGCAGATGGCGCCAGGCCTCGACCACTTTTCGGTCCATCAGTTTGAAGTCGGAGGCGTCGCGCAGATCGATGCCGGCCAAGCGCTTAAACATGTTATAAAAGAGACGGGCGGACAGGCGCGACGCCAGGCTTTCGCGGCCGCGGCTGGATTTGACGCCTTCGACGACCTCGTAGCCCTCGTCACGCCACAAGCGCACCATCTCGGGGATGTGGCGCGGCGGGTGTTGCAGATCCCCGTCCATCACAATCACCGCGTCCGCGTCGGCCGCGTCGAGCGCCGCGCACAACGCGGCTTCTTTGCCGAAATTCCGCGACAGGCGCAAGCCCTGAATGCGGGGGTCCGTGGCGGCGGCGGCGCGGATCGCTTCCCAGGTCCCATCCGCGGATCCGTCGTCGACCGCGACAATCGCGTAGGATTCGTCTACGCCCTCCATCACCCGCGCGATTTCCGCGAAGGTCAGAGGGATTTGTTTTTCTTCATTGTAAAAAGGAATTAGAATGTGGAGCGAAAAATGCGTTTCCATGTCCTTGGGCAAACCCCCGATTGACATTTTGGATCGTTGTTTTAGCCATTATAGCACAGCGCATATATAGCTATGCAATGTAGCCCCCGGTTTTCGCGGCTCCCTCCGGTATGGTAAAATTTAATCGCGGGATCGCGATTGCGCGCGGAGGGAGGCGGTCGGTTTATGCTGGTCAGAAATTGCGCCGGGGGCGTCGTTTTTCACAAGGAAAAAGTGCTGATCCTCAAGAATGAAAAGCAGGAATGGGTTTTCCCCAAAGGCGTCGTCCGCAGCAACAATTTGCCAGAGGATGTCGCCGTTGAGCGCGTGGCGTATGAAGCGGGGTGCCGGGCCCGGATCGTCTCTCCGGCCGGCCGCACCAATTATGAATTCTACTCGATCTCCCGCATGCGGCCCGTATGTAACAAAATTGTCTGGTTTATCATGGCCGCCGACGACAACAAGGTCAAGCCCAACGCGGCGCAGAATTTTGACGACGGCGGATTCTATGACATCGACGAGGCAATGGAGCGGATCACATACAGCCAGGACAAGTCGTTGCTCAAATTGTCATACGAGAAATACCGCGAGCTGACTTGATCCCGTTTCGCGCTTTGCAATCCATCCGGTGGCAAAGACGCGCCGCTGTCCGGCTACGGCCGGGTGGCGGCTGATCCGGTTTGTCGATCCAAAGGCAGGAGGTTTAACATGGCAGGCCATTCCAAGTGGAACAACATCAAACGCAAAAAGGGCGCGGCCGACGCACAGCGCGGCGCGATCTTTACCAAGCTGGGGCGCGAAATCCAGGTGGCCGTCCGCGAAGGCGGAGCGGATCCGGAAGCCAATTCCCGGCTCAAAGACGTCGTCGCCAAAGCCAAAGCCGCCAACATGCCCAACGACAACATTCTGCGCAGCATCAAGCGGGCGGCCGGCGCCGGCGAGGGCGATGATTACGAAGAGATTTTATATGAGGGCTATGGCCCGGCCGGCGTCGCGGTCATGGTGCGCACCCTGACCGACAATCGCAACCGCACGGCCGGCGATGTCCGCCACCTGTTTGACCGCTATGGCGGCAACATGGGGACGACCGGCTGTGTCTCGTTCCAGTTTCAGGAAAAGGGGAGCATCCTGATCGAAAAGGACGCGGATCTGGAAGAGGAACAGGTGATGATGGACGCGCTCGAAGCGGGCGCGGAGGACTTTGAGGAGGAAGAAGAGGTCTACGCGATTTCCACCGCCCCCGAAACCTATTACGATGTGCGCGCCGCGTTGGAGGCCAAGGACTATACGCTTGCTGACGCCTCACTGGGACCGACACCCATTACGTGGGTGGAGTCGGTGGACGCGGAGACGGCAGTCAAGCTGGAAAAAATGATCGACGCGTTGGAATCGCACGACGACGTCCAGGACGTGTTTCACAATTGGGGTAACTGATGACCCGATGTCGCGCCTCCGGAGGATCGGGAAGCGCGATGTCCGGAGGGGAAGATCGGCCATGGCAAGCAAATCGGATCGCAAACAGCGCCGCCTGGCTGAGCGCGCCGGCGAACAGATGCGAGAGCACGAAAAGGCCGCGGCGACCCGCGCGTCTCAATCGTGGCCGGTCGAGCGCCGCGCGGCAGCGGATGAACACCCGCCCGCGACCGCTCCGGCCGACCCGGCGCGCGAAGCGCTGGCGCAAATTCATGTATTCGCCTTTGTCGGCTCGTCCGGAACCGGCAAGAGTACCCGCGCGATCAGCGTGTCCCGCCAGTACAGCATTGACCATCTCATCGACGACGGCCTGCTGATCAACGGGAGCCGTATTGTGGCCGGCACATCCGCGAAAAAAGCCAATTCCAAAATCGAGTCGGTCCGCCAGGCGATTTTTGCCGACCCCACCCGTGCCGCGGTGATGCGCCGCGCCCTGATGGCGCAAAAGCCACGTAACCTGATGGTGCTGGGCACGTCAGACGGGATGATCGCGCGCATCTGTGAGAATCTGTGGCTGCCTCAGCCTTCCATCATCATCCGGATTGAGGATGTCAGTAGCGAAGATGAAATGCGCCAGGCCAAAGAAACCCGCGTTTCCGAAGGGATGCACACGATCCCCGTGCCCAGCATGGAGATCAAACACGAGTTCTCCGGTTATTTTTCCGACCCTTTTAACCGCCTGCGCCGTCGGCGCGACCGGGAACGCGGGGTGGCGACCGCCGCGCTGGATTCGGAGCGCACGGTGGTGCGCCCGACCTTTTCCAGCCTCGGCACCTATTCGTTGTCGGACGCGGCGCTGCGCAACATGATCGAGATTATCTTGCGCAACACACAGGGCGTGCACGCGTTGGCCGGATTCCAGGTTGTCAAAGAAGTCTACGGGATCGTGCTGTATCTGGAAATCAGCCTGTATTACGGCTTTAACGCCCAGGAAGTCCTCGCGCAGGCGCAAGACCGGATCAGCGGGCGCATCGAAGAATACACATCGATCAATGTGCTGGAAGTCAACATCAAGGCCCGCCGGGTGGTGCATCCGCCCACCCCCACGCCAGCGACTGACAGCGACGCAGACCGCTCTGAACACCCGGCGGAGATCTGGTTCGGAGCCCCGGCGCAAGCCGCCGATCTGGCCGACGCGTCGGCCCAGCCCGCGCAGACAGCCGATGGCGTGGAGCCAGCCGATGCCCCCGACAACCCGGAGAGAAGCGCCGGCGCCGGACAGATGATCGCGGAGCGTGTCCGGGACGCGGTCCAGCGCTTCGCCGACCACTTCGCGCGCCGGTGAGGTCGCCGGCTCATGCTATAATGTGTCGCATGATCAAGCACGGTGCCGGCGCATCCGGGAAAGGCCTTTTCCCATGAAGGAAAAAATCTACACCATCCCCGTCAACGACGCTTTTGGCCGCAACGACCGGGATTGTCCCCTGTGTGTGCTCGGCGAAAAGCTCGAGGGGGAGCTCTTGGATTATTATCTGGGGCCGTCGCTGATGGAATCGGACGTACGCGAAACGACCAATCAACAAGGTTTTTGCCGCCACCACGCCCACGCCCTGTTTGCACGCGAACGCAACCGCCTCGGACTGGGGCTGATGTACCACACGCGCATCCATCATGTGCGTGACGTGTTGACGGCCGCTTTGGCAAAAGCCGGTGAGCCGGCGCGCAAATCCCTGCGCGGCCGGTCCAAAGACCCGCGCGATCGGCTGCGTGACGCGGCGCGGCAGGTGCGCGCCCAGGCGGAGGGGTGTGTAGTCTGCGACCGGCTGGCCCGTACCATGGCGCGCTATCTCGATGTGATCTGCTGGCAGTACGCGCGTGAGCCGGCCTTCCGGCCAATTTTCGCCGACACGCATCATTTTTGTGTGCCCCACCTGGCCGACCTGCTGGAGGCCGCCGCCACCCATTTGCGCCCCCACGATGCCGCAGCGATGTTGTCCGATCTGCAGGCGATCACCCGGCGCGCGCTGGATGACCTCGAACACGATGTCGAATGGTTCACGCTCAAATTTGATTACCGCAACCAGGACAAGCCGTGGGGCAACAGCAAGGACGCGGTGATTCGCGCCATCCGCGCGCTGACCGGCGGCGCCGGCCCCGGCTTGCAGGAGAAAGACGGATGAGACGCGACCGCCGGCGCCTCTACCGCATGACCCTGATCTCTCTGTTTACGGCCCTGACCATCGTCGGGGCTTCCATTCAAATCCCCCTACCGCTGACACCGGTGCCGGTGACGCTCCAGTCGTTGTTTGTCCTTTTGTCCGGCATGCTGCTGGGCGCTTCGGCCGGCGCGCTGGCGCAGGTTTTGTTTCTCGGCATCGGCCTGCTGTTTCCGGTATACGCCAGCCGCCAGATCGGCCTGGCCGCGCTCTTGCACCCCAGTTTCGGTTTTGTGGTCGGCTTTGTGCTCGCGGCCCTGGTTGTGGGATGGCTGGCCCGGCGGCAGACCCCACAGGGTTTTGGCGGCTGGCTGATCGTAGCCCTGATCGGTACCTTGCTGATTGATATCGCCGGCTTGTTCCACGTTTTATTTGTTTTGCGTTGGGCCAACGGAACCGGCTGGACTTTTGGCACCGCCCTGTCCTATTTCCTGTTGCCCTATTTGCCGGGAGATTTGCTCAAATGCGTCGCGGCCGCCGGGGCGGCGCCGCCGATTTTGCGTGCGCTGGGGAGTAAAGCGCCGATTGCGGGAGGTTGATCGCATGCAGGACCTGATGGTATCCGCGGAATATCTGTTGTTGGACAGTGGCACATCCGGCCATCGCGTGGTTCTGGTCGGCTCGGAGCGGCTGGGCGAGGGCGATCCGGCGCTCGGGCGCCGGTTGATGCTCGCCTGGCTGGCAGAATTGTCCGCCCGCCCGCTCCCTCCCGCCACCCTGATCTTGTACAATGAAGGCGTTAAATGGCTGGCGCCGGGCTCACCGGCGCTCGAGGATCTGGTCGTTTTGGCACATCATGGCGCCGACCTGATGCTGTGCGCGGACAGCCTAGAACATTACCAGATCCCCGCTCCGCTTGCCGCCGGGCGCGCGGTCACGATGGCGGAGATCGCCGATTGCCTGATGCGCGCGGCCGTTGTCATCCGCCCCTAACGCGCGACGGCGCAGCCGAGGCTACTAGCAGCCGAAGCTACTAGCAGCCGAGGCTACTAGTAGCCTCGGCTACGAGGAGAAAAAATGGCGAGGAAGCGTTTCTACCGTTTCGTGCAACAGGCCGCGCACGGCGGCGCGCGCGTATTGAGCCGTTATCCGGCGGCGTTGATTTTGGCCTGGCTGATCGCGGCCGCGGCCTCTGCCCGCCTGGAGCTGGGCGGTTCACCGGGGTGGTCGCAGTTGTTTTCCTCGCTGCAGCAGGCCGCTCTGCCCGGCGTCGCCCTGGGAATGGCGGCGACCGCGTTGGCGGTCGGGCGCACCCGCCCGGCGGCGTGGATGGCGATTGGTCAGGCGACAGCGGCTTTTATGATGGCGATTTTCGCCGTGTTGCTTTTTTGGGTGTACGACGCATGGCCTGCCGTGGTGACGGTGCGGCTGGTCGCGATCACGGTGCTGGCGCTGCTGGGCTATCATCTGATTTTGTCGCGGCCGGAGTTGGATCTGGGCTACGATGAAATCTGGTTTATCACGCTGCGCTCGGGGATGATCGCGGTCTTATACGGCGCGGTCCTGCTGAGCGGGCTCTCCCTGCTTGTTTTCGCGGCGGAAAATCTGTTGTCGCTGAGCCTGGGCGCACAGATTTACCGCCACCTGGTCGTCTGGTCGCTCTGGGTCGGCTTTGCCGTTTTTCTCGGCTGCATGCCCGACTTTACGCCCGAGGACCCGGGCGACCGCCTGGAACGAGGGCGGCAGCAGCCGGTCTTTTTCCAGTTGTTGCTGCAATACGTCGTCATCCCGCTGCTGGCGCTGATGGCGCTGGTGCTGCTGATCTGGAGTGTGCGCACCCTCGTTCGCGGCGTGTGGCCGCCCTTTGCGCGCGTGACGGCGATTGTCTCCGCGTACAGCCTGATCGGGGCTGCGGCCGCGATTTTCACCGCGTCCCATCGACGGGCGCTGACGATCTGGTTCCGGCGGGTGTTTCCGTACACGTCGATGGTCTTTCTGACCTTTCAAACCGCCACGATCGCAATCGAAATCGCCCACAAGGGGCTGCGCACCGGTTCGTACATCGCCATCGCGGTCAGTCTGTACGCGTGGGCGGCCGCGATCGTCCTGCTGCTCAAACCGCCGGAGCGGCAGAGATGGACCGGCTGGATCGCCATGGGGATCCTGTGGTTTGCGGTCCTGCCGGGGATCGGGTACATCGATCTACCGGCCTATACGCAGACCAACCGCCTGGAATCCACCCTGATCCGTAACGGGATGCTGGCCGGCGACCAGATCGTGCCCGCGCAAGCGGGGATATCCCCCGCCGATCAGGCGCGTATCACCACGGCGGTCGCCTATTTATATAACCAGGAGCAACAGGCGCGGCGGCCCGGCTGGTTGACCGGCTCCCTCCCCGACTTGTCCCGTTTTGAGCCGGTCTTTGGATTTGCCTATACGGACCCGGCGCGGGAACCGGCGCAACCGCCGGCGCGCCATACCCTTTATCTGACCCGCGCACAGGGATCGCTGCCGCTCGCCGCATACGATCAGGCCGTGTCGATCGGCGATCTGTGGGGCCAGCCCGCTCCGGTTTCCATCCAGGGCAAGCAGGGAACCTATGAGTTGCGGTTGTCCGGATTCACCCGAAACGGGACCCCCCGTGTCCGCGTTTCGCACGACGGGCACCCGCTGCCCGAGCCCGATCTACTGTCCCGTTTGCGCGCGTTGGCAGAGAAATATCCGGCGGACGGCAGAACACAGACCGCCCAACACGATGACATGTTGTTGCCGCTCGAGAGCGAGGGGGTGCGTCTGTTGCTGGTTTTGCGTTCGGTGGAAGCCGAGATCACAGAGGCGGGTATCCCGGACCGGTGGTTTATCCAGCTGGACGGGTTGTATTTTGCCGATTGAGAGGGCAGCGGCGCCAACCCGGCGGCGCGCGTCGTTTACTTGAAATAACCCCTGAATTGCGTATAATCTAGAGTCACTGGCCGGGTCGCCGGATGCGGTCGCGCCGATCCCCGGCGGATGTATGTAGGTGTTACATGTATCGAACGATGACTTACGATCAAATACATTCCATCGAGACAGAATTGTGCAGATACCGCAAGGGCAGCCTGAGCGTGTCGATCGATATGGAACGCGGCCTGATCTCGTGGAAGGACAGCAATCACTGGGTCAATGATTTTACGCGCTCTCTGGACCGAGACGCGGTGCGCTCGATCCGCACCGGCCTGGAGGATGCCGGTATTCTGGAGTGGGAGGACCGCTATGGCACCGGCGACCCCGAGCAGGCGTGCAGCCATGGCAAGAGTTACTGGGCCGTCATCATCCGCACGACGGACCAGGATCTCAAACGGTACGGCGTCGGGTGTTTCCCCCCGCGATGGAACGATTTTCGCGCGCTGATCGAAGACGTCGCCCGCGCGTCATTTGACCTTTGAACACGGCTCGCGCGCGCAGACCCAAAGAATCGCCGACACCCGAGGGTGCGGCTTTTTTGTTTCGCGGCCGGGGGCCGCGACGCAACAGAAGCGGAACGGGAGGGTCAGGGTGATGCGAAAACTGGCGATGGTTGTGACCGATTTGGACGGGACGCTGCTGCGCGATGACAAGACCGTCTCGGCGTACACGGCTATGGTTTTTCGCCGGTTGCGCGCGCAAGGTGTGCGCCTGGTGATCGCGACCGCGCGCCCGCAGCGCTCGGTCGCGCAGTTGGCCCCTCATATTCCCTTTTACGACGCCGGTGTCTTTCATAACGGCGCGGAGGTGGTGGAGCGGGGGGCGCGGATCGGCGGCCGGGGCATCGATCGACCGCGGGCGTGGGTGCGCCGGCTGTTGGCAGAGGACGCGCGGCGCCACGTGGCGGTCGAGAGTGGCGAACAGCTGTACGCCAACTTTGACGCCGGGGAGATCTGGCCGGGGGTTGTCTTTGTGCGCACCGCGTCGTTTCGCGAGATCCCGCCCGGGCCCGCGCATAAGATCGTGCTGCGGGCGGATACGTCCGCGCAACTGGAAGCGTACCGTGCGTTGCTGACCGACGATCTGTACCTGGAATGGTCCGAACGGATGCTGGCGATGATCATGCACCGCGACGCGACCAAGTTCGACGCGGTGCGCTTGCTGGCGAGCCGGTACGGGATCGCGCTGTCCGATGTGGCGGCGTTTGGCGACGATTGCAATGACATGGGGATGCTGCGCGGGTGCGGGGTCGGGGTCGCGGTCGGCAACGCCCTGTCTGAGGTCAAAGAAGCCGCCGACGAGGTGTGCGACAGCAATGAGCGCGACGGGGTCGCCCGCTGGCTGGCGTCGGCACTGGCGCTGGAGGGGTGACGGCGGCCCGCGCCGGCCGCCTCATGGCGCTGGCGGCTCTTTCCGCGCTGGCGGTACTTTCCGCGCTGGCGGTACTTTCCGCTCTAGCGGCACTTTCCACACCTCCGGGCGATCTGATAAAATACGGAAGACCGCAACCCCGGCTGGACCGGATCGGGAGGGATGGCATTGGATTACTGGGAAGGATTTCTACTGGGGCCGCTGTGGAGCGACACCGATTACGAGACCAAGCGGCACGGCGGCCAGATCCTCGGGATCGGCGCGCTCGTTTGGCTGGGGATCGCGGCGATTGTGGTGATGCCGGGCGCACAGGATTTCTGGATCTCCCCGGCTTCGCTCCGCCTGTCCATGCTGCTGTTTATCGGCCTGGTGGCGGTCTCGCCCTTTCTGTCCCGCATCTACTACCGCCTGGCCTGGCCCCTGCGGCTGATCGTCCTGGGCCTACAGCTGGTCAAGCTGATGGCCGGGATGTGGATCCCGGTCAACCTCCTGCTCAAAGGATTCCACCTCGACCTGGCCTCGTTGCAGGATCAGGCGATGGTTTTTTTTAACGAATACCTCAGCGGCATCATCGACCGGTTTACCGGTGACTATGGGGGCGCCGGCATGATCATCGGGATCATTGCCGGCGGAACGTCGATCGCGCTGATGGGCACGGGCATCGTCCTGGCCGCGTTGATCGCGCCGCGCCTGGCATTGTGTGTGATGCGCGCGTCGCAATGGGTCTATGACTCGTTGCTCTTTCGCCTGCTCTTCCGGAGATGGGGATTCAGCTGATCGGGGCCGCAAAACGGGAAGCCGCACGCGTCCCGCGGCCGCGGGACGCGGTTGGATCCTGCGGTAGCGTACCGCGACGGTCGCGCATCCGCTTCCCGCGATAGCGGAGTTATTTTTTGGGGATCCGCAGACGGCTGACCATCAGGAGCGACAGCGACAGCACCAAGATCCCCGCGACGATCGGCCAGCCGATCCGGAAACGGCCGCGAATCAGGGCGAAGGTCTCCAGCAAGCTGAAAAGAATCAGGAATGAACCGGCCAGGGTGATGGGCACGCCTTGAAAAACGCCGTTGGATTCCGTGAGGTTGAAGCGCGCGAGCCGGAAGGCGCCGGCGAGCGGAAAGAGCAGAGCCCCCAGGTAGCCGATGAGACGCCACGGCCCGAAGAGCAACGCGGCGTGCAACTGCCAGGAGATTACCGCCGGCGCGACGCCAAATGAAATCAGGTCGCACAGGGAATCCAATTGTTTGCCAAACTCGCTTTCGGCCCCGAGCAATCGCGCCAGCTTGCCGTCGTACCGGTCGAGAACGGCCGCCAGAACGATCAACAGGCAGCTCAGGTAAATGCGGGGCGCATGCGCCGGCATCTCGGCCGGGCGCATGCCGGCCGAGGACGAGGCGATCAGGATCGCCAGCACGCCGCAAGACAGGTTGGCCATCGTCAACATGTTGGGGAGGTTGTTGCGGATCGGGTTGTCCTGCTCGCGCAACTGGCTCAGTCTGCGCACGCTGGGCGGCAAGGAGAAAACGCGTTGCGGGCGGCGCTTGGGCGCCGGGACACGCGCGAAACGCGCCGGTCGCGGGACGCGGGGGCCGGGGCGGGCGCGGCGCCTCATGGCCATCGCGCGATCACCGTCCGGCCGGCCCGGACTTTCTCGCCCACACGCACGCATGTCTGGCAGGTGGCCGGCATCACCAGCTGCGCGCAAGACCCCAAACGGATCATACCAAAGCGCGCGCCTTGCGCGACGGCATCCCCCGCTTTTACATCGCAGACAATCCGCCGCGCCAGCATGCCGGTGATTTGATTGACCCGCAGGCGGCCTTGCCCGGGCTCACAGACCAGCAGCACCGCGTTGCGTTCATTCAGTTCGCTGGCGTGGCTTTTGAAGGCGGGGAGGAAGGCTCCGTCGCGGTATTCGACGCGCTCGACCCGTCCCGCGCAGGGGTTGCGGTTGATGTGCACATTGAAAACCGACATGAAAATCGAAATCCGGATCCCCGGGCCGTCCAACCAGGGGTCGTGCGCGACCGGTTCAACCGAAAGGACCGTCCCGTCGGCCGGACTCAGCAACGCCGCCGGATCGAGCGCAATCCGACGGTTGGGCGCGCGAAAAAACCAGATGAGAAACAGCGTCACCAGACCGGTGGGAACGGCAGCCAGCGGGTGGGCAAAAAAGAGAGCCGACGACAGCGCGAACATCGCCGCGACCGGCCAGATGCCTTCGCGGGCAAAGGGAAAACGATGCTTTGACATGGCGGGACAAACCCTCCCCGGGCCGGGCGCAGGCCCGGTGTCTGATGTCTTATTGTAGCGGTTTGCGCCACATTTGTCTGCTGTCCATGGCGTGCAACGCTTCCGCGGCCGCGCGCACAGAAGCAAACACTTTCATCGGGATGTTGAACGGGCCGATCTGGTTGCGGTCCAGCAATTCGAGCAGAAACGCCAATTTCATGCGCGGGTCGTTTTCCAGCGCGGTCGACAGGGTGCGGAAGCGCCCTTTGACCAGGGTCGAGATCAGCGAGTCGGCGTCGATTTCCGTGCGTTTTTTCTCGTATTCCAGATACAATTGCCGATGGGCGGCCTCCAGTTCGGAGAGGAACGAGTTGCCGTCCAGCATCCGGTCGCGTCGCAGACCCATCGTCACAGCGGCCTGTTGCAAGCCCAACAGCAGGTCGTACGTAAAGAAACGCTTGAGCGCCCGGTATTCATCGCGTTGGAAATAGTAATAGTCGCCATCGATCTGGTGGAAAGTCACCAGCGTGTCCAGGCGTCCCAAGGCGCGGTTGGTTTCCAGGGTGGCGGGGGTGATGTCAAACGCGCCGCCCAAATCCAGGCGGTTGCGGATATGCGCCAGGCGCAGATTGTCGGTTTCGAGTGGTTTGGCGTGGCCGCGAATATCGACGGCGATGATATTGCGATACCCGCGCCGGCGCAGCATGGCGACGGGCAGGTTGTCGCCAAAGCCGCCGTCCAGGTACGTACGCCCGCCAAAGCCGACGGATTTGAGCCCCGGATAGCGGCTGCTGGCCATGATATAATCGACCAGAAGGCCGGGATGGATGGATTCTTGCCAGACATCGACGGTTTCGAAATCCGTCAGGGAATAGGTCACCAGGCCGTAATCGACGGCCGACGCCAGTACGGCATCTTCGTCGAGATGGCGGGCGATCAAGGCGCGAAAGGGCGACGTGTCCAGCCCGCGGTTGCGGAACATGTCGATGACGACATCGAGATTGCGCGGATTGAGGACATCCGGGGATTTGAGACGGGCATCGGGCGGCAGGATGACGCACTGTTCCAGGGTGAGATTCTGCCACATGTCCAGTGCGGTTTCATACCCGTCCTGCGCGACAAACGCGGCGCTCAGCGCGCCGATCGAAGCGCCGACCGCGGCCGCCAACGGCACCCCCAGCTCGCGCAACGCGCCCCAGGCGCCCAGCTCATAAATCCCTTTGGCGCCGCCGCCCGCAAAGGCGATCGCGTATGGTTCCGTCGTCATGTGTGCTCTCCTTCTCCCTGTTTATACAACGTGGACGGCGGGGCTGACAAGCCGGGCGGGCGCCAGGCGACACATTCACTTCACAATCCGCACAAGATCTGCCATCATTTCGCAGAGCTGGTTTCACTTTGAAGGCGCAAAATAAAGATGCCGGAGAGCGGCCGATTGATACGCTCGCTCCCGCACGGATTGAGTGAGGAGGGATAGACATGAGTGACCCATTTGGAATCGATCCTTTGCAACATATGGAACACAAAGAACAGGGCGTAAGTACAGGCCCCGCGCGCCGCGGGCGCGGCCCCGGACGGGGGACGGCCTCGGTGGTGATGGCGGCTGTGCTGGTCGCCGCGCTGGTGTTTACGACCATCGGCGGAGCCCTGGGCTGGTACCTGACGCGGGAACCCGCGCCGCGGACCGACCCGACCCTTGAGACCCGGGCCACGGATTCCAACACCGGCACGCCGACCGCCAAACCGTCGGACGACGAGCGGTTCAGCTTGGCGGAGTTGGCGACGCTGCCGTCGCAAGACGGCAAAAAAGCGCGGAAAACCTATGAGATCGCCGCCGACGTCGGGCCGGCCGTGGTGGCCATTACAACCGAAGTCGTCACGACCCTTTTCGGCCGCTTGACGACCGCGCAAAGCGCCGGCTCGGGCATCATCTTTACCAAGGACGGATACATACTGACCAATTCGCATGTCATCGAGGACGCCAAGCTGATCACCATCGTCACCGAGGACGGGGACAGTTTTGAAGCGAAGCTGGTGGGCGCGGACAAAAAAACCGACCTGGCCGTGCTCAAAGTCGAAGCCGACAAGGACCTGCCGTACGCGGTATTTGGCGATTCCGATCAGCTGGTGCGCGGTGAACTCGCCGTCGCGATCGGCAACCCCCTGGGTGAGTTGGCCGGGACGGTGACCGTCGGCGTGATCAGCGCCCTCAACCGGCAGATCACGATCGACAACGTGACGATGAATCTGATCCAGACCGACGCGGCGATCAATGCCGGCAATTCCGGTGGCGCGCTGGTCAACTCGTATGGCGAAGTGGTGGGCATCAACTCGGCCAAAAAGGCCGCCAGTGGCGTCGAAGGGCTGGGGTTTGCCATCCCGATCAACGATGCCAAGCCCGTGATTGAGCAACTGATCAACGACGGCTATGTGACCGGCCGCCCCGTCATCGGCATCAGCGGCGAGAGTGTGCCCGAACAGATCGGCACGCGCTATGGCTGGCCGCTCGGCGTCTATGTCGGGGTGGTGCAACCGGGGAGCGCGGCTGAAACGGCCGGGATCCGCGAAGGTGACATCATCGTCGCCTTCGGCGGGGTCGAGGTGACGACGGTGAGCGACATCAACCGCCTGAAGGACGCGTACCGCGCCGGCGACCGGGTCGAGGTGAAGATTTTCCGGACGGAAGACAAGAGCGAACAAACCATGACC
This sequence comes from uncultured Oscillospiraceae bacterium, assembly GCA_964479435.1. Classification (GTDB taxonomy): domain Bacteria; phylum Bacillota; class Clostridia; order Saccharofermentanales; family UBA5734; genus JAAYKS01. The sequence continues at coordinate 9,904 of CAYZME010000002.1, read as the reverse complement.
TTGACACTCGGCGAAGAGACGCCGGAGGTGACGCGGACCGCCGCGGGGGCCCTCACCCCGGCGGCGAACGAAGACTGGATCTAGTCCGATCCGCCGCGGCCCATTCCGGCTTTCACGCCTGACCATAGTCAACAGCCGCCCGGGGTATGATCCCCGGGCGGCTGTTTGCGATCAGGATCGGATGCGGTGGCAAGGGAACAGGCCCTCGCCGCGGGGTCAGTTCACCGCGAGGTATTTGGTCCACAGCGCGTTGTACGTGCTGTCAATCTCTACGCTGGAATAATAGGGTTGCAGGGATTTGGCCAGCTCCTCATCTGGATAGTAGGCCGGATTGTCACGGATGGCCGGATCCAACTGCTCACGGGCTTTCAGGTTGGGTGTCGAGTAGCCGACAAACTCGCAATTGGCCAGCGCGATACCCGGGTGGCACAAGAAGTCGATCAGCTTGAGCGCGCCTTCGACATTTTTGGCGTTTTTGGGGATGCACATCATGTCGATGGAGATGTTGGAACCGGCGGGCAGCGCGAATTGCAACATCTCGGGATCTTGTCCGCCCTCCCGCAACCGGTCCTGGCAGACGACGTGGTCGCCGGACCACGCGACGCCGGCCACCAGCTCGCCCTGGACAAATTTGTCTTTGAGGTCATCGATGCCGACCAGCGGGCGCACGGTTGTACGTTGGCGCAACAGCAGTTCTTCCGCCGCCTGCAATTCGGTGGGGTTGAGAGTGTTCAGATCAAAGCCGAGCGTGTTGAGCGCGACGCCGATGGATTCGCGCATGCTGTCGTACATGCCGATGCGGTTGACGTATTGCGGGTCGAACAGCGGCGCCCACACGTCCGCGGGCGCGTCGGAAGCCGGCGCGGGAACCACGTCGGCGTTGTACATCAGGCCGACCGTGCAAAACAGGTACGGGACCGCGTATTCAAACAGTTTGGCATTCATGACCGGATCGGGATCAAACACGATCTCCTCCAGCAAAGGGTCGTTGTCCGCGGTCCGGGGCAGTTTGGCGAAATCCAGCGGCAGCAGTTTGTCCTCGCGGATCAGCCGTAAAATCATGTAGTCCGACGGGATGATGACGTCATAGGAGTTGTTGTCCAGCATCGGGTACATCTTTTCATTGTCCTCAAACGTTTTAACCTTGAGGCGGTATTCGGGATAGGCTTCCTCAAACGCGTCTTTCACCGTGGCCTCATCGAGGTATTCCCCCCAGGTGTACAGCAGTACGGTTTGACGTCCACCGGAGCCGCAGCCGACGGCCAAAAGGGTCGTTGTCAGGAGCAAAGCGACCAGTAAAAAGGGTAGCAGGCGTTTTTTCATCTCGTTAGGACCTCCTCGGTGCTTTTTTTGTTTTTCCGGTTAAACTCCCGGGAAGAGCGAATGTTGACGATCACCAGCAGGATCAGGACAACCAGGAACAAAATGGAGGACAGCGCGTTGATTTGCGGGCTGACGCCTTTGCGCGCCATATTGTAGATCGTGATGGCCAGCGTGGACGCGCTGGATCCGGAGGTGAAATAGCTGATGGTAAAATCATCGATCGACAAGGTAAAAGTCAAAATCAGCGAAGTGACGATGCCCGGCATGATCTCGGGCAATACAACCTTGATCAGTGCCTGCGCGGGGCGGCAACCCAGATCCAGAGCCGCTTCATAAACGCTGCGATCCAACTGACGTACTTTGGGCGAGATCGAGAGGATGGCGTAGGGGATGTTAAAAGCGATATGCGCCATCAGCAAAGTCGGAAACCCGCTGGTTATCCCGACAAAGGAGAACAGCAACATCAGCGAAATACCCGTCACCAGATCGGGCGAGACGTTGGGGATGTAAGTCACGTTCATAATCGCGGTTCGCGCGCGCCGCCGAAAACCCGTCAGACCCAGACAGGTGACAATCGCCACCGCGGTGGCGATGATCGCGGACAGCGCGGCCAGCGCGAGGGTGGTCCGCAGCGCCTCGAGGATCGAGTCGTTCTGCAACAACTGGCGGTACCAATCCAGGGTGAATCCCCCCCAGACCGCCCGGGATTTGGATTTGTTGAACGAGAACACCATCAGGACGGCAACCGGCGCGTACAAGAAAAGAAACACCAGTGCCATGTAGGCGTTGCGGATAATTTTCCCAAATGCGCGGATCATAACAGGATGCTCCCCCCTTCCCCGCTCGCCGTTTCATCGCGCGTGAGCACACTCATGCCGAGCAGTACCAGCGCCAGCAGGACAATCGAGAGCGCCGACGCGGTGGTCCAATCGCGCGCTACCATGTATTGGCGCTCGATCACGTTGCCGATCAGTAAATACCGCCCGCCGCCCAACAGGTTGGGAATCAGAAAGGTGGTCATGGCGGGCAGGAACACCATGTTGATGCCCGACAAAATGCCGGGCGCGCTCAGCGGGAAGATGACGCGCGAGAACGTCTCCACACGGTTGGCGCCCAGATCCTCGGCCGCTTCGACGACGTTGGGGTCGATCTTGACCAGTACGGAATAAATGGGCAACACCATGTAGGGCAGGTAATTGTACACCATCCCCAGCCCGATCGCGAAACGGTTGTAGAGGAAGGCTTGTTCGGCGATGCCGACCAGCGCCAGCAGCGAATTGACGATGCCTTTGGGTTCGAGCAGCGCCAGCCAGGCGTAGGTGCGCAGCAGCGCGTTCATCCACATCGGCATGACAAACAGAAACAGCAGCAGATCCCCGCGGCCGCGGCGCCGCCGCGCCCGGTTGGCGAGCAGGTAGGAGACGGGGTATCCGGCAAGCAGGCAAATCACAGTGCAGATCAGCGCCATTTCCAGAGAAAGGAGGAAGGTGTTGACATAGATCGGCACCATCCAGCGCACCCCGAACAACGAACGCAAACCAAACGCGCCCATTTCCACCCGGTCGCCGGTGACGATGTTGGCAAACCCCACCAGGGAAAAGACCAGGCGACCCTCGGCGTCGTAGGTGGTAAAGGCATAAAAAGCGATCAGCAGCAGCGGCAGAATCGTGAACAGCACCATCCAGAGCATGTAGGGGTAGACAAAACGTTTGAGCTTCATCCCCACTCACCTCCCGCGTGTCCGGATTCGTATTCCGCCATCGCCTCCGCTGTCGGGCTGTCTGCCGCGTGCGGGCGCTCCCGGTCGGGTGAGAACGCGGATTTGGCCATGATGTGGATGTCGTTGGGGCCGAACGACAAGCCCACGCGGGTTCCTTCCGCGGCGTGGTCGGTGCTGTGCACCATCCATGTGAAATCATCCGATTCGATCATCATCTCGTAATGGACGCCCTTAAAGACCACCGAGTCGACGACCCCGTTGAGGGTGTCGGCGTCCGGCGGGACGATGTCGATGTCTTCGGGGCGGATGACCACATCGACCTCTTCTTCGGCAAAACGCTTGTCCACACAGGGAAAGGTCCGTCCGGCAAAATGCGCCTCATAGTCCTGTTCCATCCGGCCCGGGATGATGTTGCTCTCGCCGATGAAGCCGGCGACAAAGGCGTTTTGCGGTTCGTTGTAGATATCAATCGGGCGCCCGATTTGCTGGATCACGCCGTCGTTCATGACGATGATCGTGTCCGACATCGTCAAGGCTTCTTCCTGGTCGTGGGTGACATAGATAAAAGTAATCCCCAGGCTGCGTTGCATGTCTTTGAGCTCGACCTGCATTTCTTTGCGCATTTTCAGATCGAGCGCGCCCAACGGCTCGTCCAGCAGCAGCACCATCGGCTTGTTGACGATGGCGCGCGCGATCGCCACCCGCTGCATCTGCCCGCCGGACAACTGATCGACCCAGCGTTTGCCATAACCCTGCAGGTCCACCGTGCGCAGCGCCTGCTCGACCCGGTCGGCGATTTCATGCCGGGCCACATTTTTGACCCGCAGGCCAAAAGCCACGTTTTCAAAAACACTCAGGTGGGGGAACAGCGCGTAGCGCTGAAACACGGTGTTGAGCTTGCGCTGGTATGGGGGGATCGCGGTCAGGTCGCGGCCCTCAAACAGCACCTGCCCATCATCCGGCTGTTCAAACCCGGCGAGCACGCGCAGTGTGGTCGATTTGCCACACCCCGAAGGCCCGAGCAGGGTGATAAACTCGTTGTTGCGCACGTAAAACGTGATGTTTTTCAGCACCTGGACCTCGCCAAAGGATTTGTTCATGCCGATGACTTCGATCAGGTGCCGCGACCCGGTCTTGTCTTCCAGCCATTGTTTGGCCGCCACGGCCTCATTGCGGGGCGAGGGGGCGCTTTCGTTTTTGTTGGCGGGGCGGTGATTGGCAAGCCGCCGGGGGATGGAGAGCATGGCAGGTCCTCCTTGTCATGTAATATAGACAGGCGCCGCTTCAAAAGCTGGGCGGCGAGGATATCCAGATAAATCGGGCCGTCCGTTTGCCCACGTTGACAATGCGGTGGGGCGCGTCGGGCTGGATCAGGAAACTGTCGCCGCGGCCGGCGCGGCAATGGCGATCACCCATCTCGATGGTGATGTTCCCTTGCAAGACATACCCGACCTCTTCCCCTTCGTGCGGCCGGTCCAAAAAGGTCGCGCCGCCCGGTTCGAGCGTGACGAGAATGGGCTCCATGACATTTTTTTGCGCGGTCGGAATCAGCCAGACCACCTCGCTGGCCATCTCCGCGTCGCGTTTGACCATGTGCTCCTGGGCGCGAAACACGACCTGGCGGTCGGCGTCCGCGCCCAGCCCGCTGAAAAATTCCTGAAGATCGGTGCCCAGGCAACTGAGGATGTCGGTCAGGGTGGCGATCGACGGGGAGGTCATGTCGCGCTCGAGCAGGGAAATAAAACCCTTGGACAACTCACAGCGATCGGCGAGTTCTTCCTGGGTCAATTGGTTTTGCTGGCGCAGGCTTTTGATTTTGTCCCCGATGTGCAATTCCATCCCTCCATGAGTCACGGCGTGCGCGCAAAGGCGAGTAGCATGATATTAAACCCCAAGTTTAGTAAAAGTAAATAGCTGAGCGAAAAATTGTGCAAAAATCAATCTCGCGTACGTGCCTCTTCCCGCCAGGGAACCCGGATCCGCAGGCCGGTTCCGGGAGCGTGCGCGGACCGGCGCGCCCGAGTGGTTGTTTGCTTTTTCGCGGCGCGCGATATATCCTTGAAAAACCTTGTAGTCACACCAGACAGGAGGCCATGTATGTCCAATCCCCGCTCCCGACTTGCTGACGCCCAGCGGATCGTCATCAAGATCGGCACCTCCACCATCACCTACGAAAACGGACGGATGCATCTGGCCAATTTGGACCGTTTGTGTCGTGCGATCGCCGATCTGCGCAATCAGGGACGCGAGGTGATTCTGGTCTCCTCGGGCGCCATCGCGATGGGGATGGGAAAATTGCGCTTGTCGCGCAAGCCCGAATCGATCCGCGACAAACAGGCAATTGCCGCCGTCGGCCAATGCGAGCTGATGAATATTTACAGCAAGCTGTTCGGTGAGTACGGCTATGTGTCGGCGCAGATTCTGCTGACGCGCGACGACATCGAGGATCCGACGACCCGCCAAAACGCGATCAACACGTTTGAGGCTCTGCTAGAGCGCGAAGTGATCCCGGTGGTCAATGAAAACGACTCGGTCTCCACGCACGAGATCATGCACAACGGCACGTTTGGCGACAACGACACCCTGTCGGCGATCGTCGCCGCTTTGACGCAGGCTGATTTGCTGATCCTGCTGTCGGACATCGACGGACTGTACGATTGCGACCCACGCGAAGAGCGTTCGGCCTGCCTGATCCCGTATGTCGCGGATCTGACCGATGAAATCGCCCGGATGGCGGGCGGATCCGGATCCGCCCGCGGCACCGGCGGCATGGCCACCAAAATCGAAGCGGCGCGCATCGCGACCGCCGCGGGGATCGATATGGTGATCGCCAACGGCGCTTGCGCCGACGTCGTCGCCGGCGTGGTCGCCGGCCGCGAGGTCGGCACGATGTTTGCCGCCCGGACGCGCGAACCCTGAATCGCTCACTGGCCCCATTGAGACGTAAAACACACGCGCAGGACCCGGAGTCCAGCGCGTGTTTGTTTGTGGTGCCATCGTCGGTCTAGCGGCCGGGTTTGGTGGTGATGATCGGGGTCGGTGAAACGTTGGGTTTGGGCTTTGGCGCTTTGGGGTCGGGTGTCGGTGTCGGGGTGGGTTTGGGCGCGTGGACCGTGCACGACTGTGACGGGATCAGATGGCTGCCCTCGACGAAGTATTCGGTGATGACGTCGGTGCATTGGCCTTCGACCGGAAGCAGGCCGGATTTGCGGCAGATCTTGATGCCGCGAAGAGAGGAAGGGCGGTCAAAGTCTTTGGGTGACAGGTTGGCATGGATCTGGTTCATCGCGTCAAACCAGATGTCAAAGGGCGAGTTGTGGTCCTGTGAGGGGACCGGGATGGTCGTCAGCAGGTTGTCGTATCCGTACCAGACGGCCGCGGTGTAGTAGGGGGTATAGCCGACGATCCATCGGTCGACGTTTTCGTCGGTGGTACCGGATTTGCCGGTCGCTTTGATGTATTCGCCGGACGCGTTGAGCACCCGGTATTGCGGGCCGTAGGATTCGACCGTTTCCACGAGCATGTCGGTCATCACAAACGCGGTTTCGGGTTTGAAAACCGGCGTGAACTCGGGCGCGGTGTGATCCAGCAGCACGCCTTCGTCGGGGTGGATGACCTCGGTGTAGGCGTAGGGCTGGGTAAACAAACCGTTGTTGGCCAACGCGGTGTAGGCTCCTGCCATTTCCAGCGGCGACATGCCCTGGTTGAAGCCGCCCAGAGCGGTCGCTACGTAGTTTTCGCTCAGCCGGTTGATGCCCAGGCGGTTGAGATAGTAGAGGGAGTTCTCGCCACCGAGGATTTCTTTCCAGACGCGGGCCGCGACGGTATTGGTGGAGTAGATCAGGGCCTGGCGAACCGTGAGGTTGCCGAGGTATCGATGAATGACGTTGACCGGATATGGCGTCGTGGGCTTGTCCGGGTTGAAGTAGATGATTTTGTCCTCGATGACGGTCGCGCCGGAGATATACCCCAGATCCATCGCCGGGCCATATACGCCGATCGGCTTGATCGAGGAGCCGGGCTGGCGTTCGATGTCGGTCGCGCGGTTAAAGGCGCGGCTGATGGTCTTTTCCCCATAGCCGCCGTACAGCCCTTTGATTTGGCCGGTGCGCTGATCGATGACCACCATGCCGGCTTGCGCGTGTTCGGGGTAATCGGCGACGGCTTCTTTGTTGCGGACGAACAATTCTTCTTTTTGGAAGGTTTCATCCAGCGCTTGCTGCACGTCCGGGTCCAGCGTGGTTTTGACAATCAGGCCGCCGTTGTACAGGACCGATTCGGCCAGCGATTTGCTCCAGCCGCGCTTTTGTGACAAGTCGTCGATGACGGTGTTGATGACGTAATCGATGAAATAAGAAGTGATTTTGGTCGCGGAGGTGTTCGCCGCCTGCATCGCGATCTTGAGTTCGGTGTTGAGCGCTTCCTCATATTGCGCCTGGGTGATGCGTTTGAGTTCCAGCATTTTGCCCAGCACGATGCGTTGGCGCCGCATGGCGTTGCGGCGGCCGGATTCGGTCAGCGGGTTGAAATAGGATGGCGATTTGGGGATGCCGGCCAAAAACGCGGACTCGGCGAGGTTGAGCTCAGAGGCGGGTTTGCCAAAGTAGGCTTTGGCGGCCGACTGGATGCCGACATAGTTGTTGGCCATCGGCACCAGGTTGAGGTAGAGCTGCATGATCTCTTGCTTGGAGAAGCGGGTCTCCATGTTGATGGCTTTGGCCCACTCGCCGATTTTGCGCTGCGCCGAAACTTCGTCGGCGCCGGTGATCATTTTGACGGTCTGCTGGGTGATCGTAGATCCCCCGTGTGACGGGGAGCCGCCGCCCATCAGGGCGCTGAGAATCGCGCTGCCGATGCGCTTGGGGTCGATGCCGATGTGGTCTTCAAAGCGCTCATCCTCGATGGCGATAAAGGCGTCGTCGATGTACGTGTTTTTGACCTCGGAATAGGTGATCTGTTCGCGGTTGATGTTGTCGCTGCCCGTGAGGGTGATCAACAGATTGCCGTTGGCGTCGTAGATGCGCGTCGATTGAATGTCGTCGGATTGGTAGATCGCGTCCAGCGAGACGGGCTTGGCGGTTTGGATGTAGCCGAACAAAATGCCGCCGCCGATGCCGCCGATGAAAAAAGCCACGATCAGCAAAGCCGAGAGCACCAGCTTGATGGCGCGGGCAATGCCGATCCACCCGGATCGAGCCACCGACTCGGGAGTGAGTGAGCGGGAGGGCTTGCCTTTGACTTGGCGCATCAGTTCCTTGCGGACGATGTTGTTGGTTTTTTCGGCGCGATACTGGCCGTAAGCATTTTCATATTGCCGCGACCGCGTGGACCGGGAGCCGCTTGCGGCCCCCGTAGGGCGCTTTTTGACGGACATGAGCCGTTTTTCCCCCCGGGTCAAAAGTAGCTATAATATATCATAAATCGGGAAGGTGGGCGCGCGAATGGCGATCGAGGTCGGACAGGTCTGCACGGTCCAAGTGACGGGATTGACACATGAGGGGCACGGCGTGGGGCGCATGCCGGATGGCATGGCTGTCTTTGTGCCGGGGGTGTTGCCCGGGGAGTCCGCGCGGGTGCGGGTTACGCGCTGCCGGCCCCGGTATTGTGAAGGGGTGCGCGAGGCGTTGCTGTCGGCCTCGCCGGATCGCGTCGAGCCGTTTTGCCCGGACTTTGGGACCTGTGGCGGCTGTTCGATGCAACATGTGGCGTATGGAGCCCAACTGGTGTGGAAGCGGCAACAGGTGGTCGACGCGCTGACCCGGATCGGCCGTGTGGCGGACGCCGGAGCGCGGACGCGGGCGACGATTGGCATGCCGGAGCCCCTGTTCAGCCGCCACAAGGTGGCGATGCCGGTGCGACCGGAGGGCATCGGTTTTTTCGCGCGCGGCTCGCGCCGGGTGGTGCCGTTTTCCCAATGCCGTGTCCAGCATATCGCCGGCCCGCTCGTGCGCACGGCCGTGGCGGCGTGGATGCGGCGGGAAGAAGTCCCCGCGTACGACGACCATGACCGCGGCGGCCTGGTACGCCATGTGGTGGTGCGCACCAGCCGTAGCACCGGCGAGGTGCAAGTGGTGCTGGTTCTGGCCAGCGCGGATTTGGACGATGGCGCAGGGATGCCGTTGTTCCCGGGTTTGGCGGGGCTGGCGACCGAGATGGCGGAAGCGTTGGCGGGCGCCGGTCTGCGACTGGTCGGTCTGACGCTCAACGCGCAGCCCGAGCCGGGCGCGCGCATTATGGGCGAGTATATGTTGGGCGTTCATGGCGTGGAGACGATCACGGAGCGGCTGGACGGCCTGGATTTTTCCCTGTCGCCCGCTTCGTTTTTTCAAGTCAACCCTTCACAGGCGGAGACGCTATACCGGATCGCGGTGGCGTGGGCGGCGGAGTCCGCAGAGAAGGTGGCGTACGACCTATACTGTGGCACCGGTACGATCGCCTGCCTGCTGGCGCGCAAGTTCGCACGCGTGGTGGGGATTGAATCGGAACCGGCGGCTGTGCAAGACGCGATGGCCAACGCGCAGCGCAACGGACTGGCGGAGCGCGTGACGTTCATCGCCGGTCAGGCGGAGCGGGAATTGGCGTCGCTCTGGGAGCAAGGCGAGACACAGCAAGCCGTTGTCGTGCTCGACCCGCCCCGGCGGGGATGTGACGCGCGGTTGTTGGATACGCTGGTGCGCGCCGCGCCGCCGCGGATCGTGTATGTGTCCTGCGCGCCCTCGACGTTGGCCCGCGATGTCGCGCGACTGGTGGAGGGCGGTTACTGCGTGGAGCGGGTGCAGCCGGTGGATCTGTTTCCGTGGACGGAGCACATTGAGACGGTAGTATTGATGTCGAGGCTGTAATATAAGCTGTTTTATTTCT
>CAYZME010000001.1:66113-78010 GCA_964479435.1 uncultured Oscillospiraceae bacterium | reverse complement strand
GCGTGGAACGCAATGGAAAGCGGCTCAACCATGGCAGCATGGAGAAAAGATACTTGCGGTGGGATACGATACAAGATGCGACGAGGTACAACCACATATTCGGCGAAGGCACCGGGGAAATTATAATCGTCGCATGAGACGCCTAAAACGCGCCGATTGTCACAAAGATTAATTTCACCCCGCCGGCAAAAAAAACAATCACCGCATGACACCGTCGAATCGAAAGTTACACGTTCTCCCACTACAAAATCCGTAACCCCTTTTCCCACCATTTCTATGATGCCTGAAGCTTCATGACCCATCACAACAGGCGGGATGCGGCGACCTGTGCTTCCATCCATGCCATGCACATCGCTTCCGCATATCGCACAAGCACGGACGCGAATTAAGACATCATTGTCCGCTGGTCGGGGCGTCTCAACATCTTCGTAGGAGAAGCAATTGTACTCTTTTAGAACCAAAGCCTTCATATAAAACCTCATGCTATGCGCAGATCCAATCGGCATGTGTTGCCATATGCGAGCTCAGCCTTTAATCGAACCGACCATAATACCGGAGACAAAATACCGTTGTACGAATGGATAAAGCAGTAAAATTGGCACGCTGGCCACAATGATGACTCCGTATTTGAGTAATTCGGCGAGTTTTTGTTTTTCAAGCAAGGATGTCATATCTTCCATCATCGCTTGATCCGGTTGCGTAGCAATCAAAATATCACGCAAAATAAGCTGAAGCGGGAATTTGGTGGAGGAGGTCAAATAGATCAAAGCATTAAAGAAAGCATTCCAATGCCCGATTGCATAAAAGAGCACCATGACTGATACGATTGCTTTTGATAAAGGCAGGACAATTTGGGCAAAGAAGCGTAAATTACCACAACCATCAATGAAGGCCGCGTCAAGCAATTCATTGGGAATTGTAGTTTCGAAAAAAGAACGGGCTATCATCAAATTCCAGACCGCAAGAGCGTTTGGCAGAACCATGGCCCACACAGTATTGATCAGAGATAACCCATTCACAACCATATACGTGGGAATCATGCCGCCGCTAAAGAACATGGTGAATGAAAATAGCAACAAAAAAGGGCGCCTACCACGCAAGTCTTTGCGAGACAGAGCATACCCGGCCATGATCGTGATAACAACGTTAATTGTTGTACCAAGAACTGTATAAAAAACAGTGTTGCGGTATCCAATCCAGATTTTTTTATATCGGAAAATCCTTGCAAATCCATCCAATGTGAAACCGCGAGGATACAACAGGACCTTTCCCGAGCTCACTTGCACAGGATCGCTGACAGAAGCGATTAAGACGAAGTATAGCGGGTATACGCAAATTAATAAAAATATAATCATAACTGTATAAACGAATAAATCAAACGCTATATCAGTTCGAGAGGCTTTTATTTTTTGTCTACGCCTAACTAAAAACGCCACTTTATTTGCCACCTCACCACAGACTTGTATCGCTCAGCTTGCGAGCGACCATATTTACGGCGATGACCATAACAAAATTTATAACTGAATTGAACAAGCCGATAGCTGTTGAAAAAGAGAATTGAGCGCCAAGGAGGCCAATTTTGTAAACGTAAGTAGATATTATTTCAGAAGCAGTGATATTTAATGTATTTTGCATTAAGTAAGCTTTTTCGAAACCAATTGACATAATCTGACCCAGATTTAAGATTAGCATGATAACGGCGGTTGGAATAATACCGGGTATGTCGATATAAATTGTCCGCTGCAGTTTATTAGCGCCGTCAACCATGGCAGCTTCATGCAATTCCATGCTTACTCCAGTTAAGGCAGCGATATAGATAATTGCTGAGCGACCGGTGGTTTGCCAGACATTTGTCCATACGTAAATCGGGCGAAACAGCTCAGGCTTGCCCATAAAATAAACGGGCGTCCCCCCAAACATTTTTATAACAACGTTGATGATGCCCGACGAAGGGGAAAGGAAAACGTTCATCATGCCAACCATGACAACAATCGATATAAAATAAGGTGCATAAGAAGCAGTTTGTACAATTTTTTTTAAAGATCTGATCCGCATCTGATTTAGGAGCAGCGCGAAAAGAATTGGAATGGGGAAAGTCGCAATGAGGTTGTAAATACTTAGGGCTACCGTGTTATAGAAGATATCCCAAAAATTGTACGATTCGAAAAATTTGCGAAAATACTTAAATCCAACCCAGGGGCTACCAAAAAATCCTTTTGTTGGCGAGTAATCTGTAAAAGCAATCACAACGCCAACCATTGGTAAATACAAAAATATCAGAGCGTATATTATGGCGGGCAACAGTAACAGATACAAGCCCCAGTTGTTGCGCAAAGAGGATCTTTTAAATCGATACTGTAGTTTCATTCCGGCAGGCTCCATTCACAAGCTCAAAACGCAATGCACAAAGGATGGTCGCCAACGCAGCTTCGAATGATGAATTATGCACATTATAGATTTCCGTGAAACGCTTGTCCAACGTTTGCTCACGCATGCAGAAAATAACATAGAAAACGGTGTGGAATTTGTGAATATCCACAGAAAATAAGAAATTATATCTTTTCTTTATATCTACAATCACGATTTATACACACGAACATCTGCAACTTGCTATTCAGTTTTTCGTGTGGTACTTTGCAATTAGCGTGTCGGCACGTAGCGATCGTGAAAGATCAAATGCAGTGAGGGGAACAGGACGAGGAGACGCACTAGCTTGTAAAACGGGGGTTGCATAATGAATACAACCAACGTCGGTGAGTTCCAACAAGGGAAGAGAATCTTTCGTGTTCTGCCACTAACATATGCGAGCGAGCCCATTAGCCCAATCTTGTGTAGCCATTTTATCGAAGTAGGGTTTGGGTACCAAGTTGAGGCTATGTGGTCGGAAATGCTATTTAACCGTAGCTTTGAAAAATTTGTACCCATAACTCCCGCAACATATGATTGGTTTGGTGGTGACAAGGTCGTTGGGAATGACTGGTCGCAACAGGAGTGGTATCACAGCGGATATGAGCATAACCGATGGTACGCATGTCCGGCAAAAGATCGCCCGCCTTGCATTGCCCCTGATAGTACCTTTGTTGTTGAGAAGGCACCGTTTTATTCGTTAACAGTTGAGCAAGTCGAGGAGGGTATCCATGGCAGGCACTGCCTTAAGATTCATAATTTTGAAGAATCACGTGCCTGTGGGGTCGCTCAAGATGGAGTAAGACTCCAGCCATCTACCCGCTATTTGTTTCGTGGCTTCCTGCAGTCTCTTTCGGATTATCCGGCAGAGGCGGAAATACGTTTCTACGCAACAAATGAACTGGATTTTTCAAAACCATTGGCCGTTTTGCCGCTCGGTCAAGTACCAAGAAAAGGTAGAAAATATGAAGTTATTTTTGACAATACCGATTTTTCCGGTGAGGCGACGTTCAGTTTATTTGTGACAGCGGGCTCTGTTGTACTGGCAGACGCTTTTTCTTTACGGCCCGCCAATACGCTGCTCGGATGGAAAAGCGATGTGATCGAAGCCCTTAAACGGGTTAATCCAGGTATCATTCGTTTCCCTGGTGGCTGCTTTGCTTCATTGCATGATTGGCGCGACGCTATCGGTCCAAGCGATCTCCGCAAACCAGAACCGTCTTATTTTTGGGGAGACATCAATTATAACGATGTCGGAACGGATGAATTCCTGCAATTATGCGAGCTGGTTGGCGCATCCGCCATGCTGGTTGTAAACATGTTTCACCCAAAGAAGAAGCATCTGTTTAGCGACACCGAAGATGGGTTCCCTCCTGGTTGGCAACCACACGGCTTTGATTTACCGCATATTACGGATATTGATGCCGGCATCGAGTGTGCGAGACAGTGGGTGGAATACTGCAATGGTGACGCGATATCAACAGAAATGGGGCGCCTACGTGCAGCCAATGGACACCCCGAACCGTATCGAGTGATGTATTGGGAAATGGACAATGAAACGTATCGCTGGTTTGATCACGTACAGTACGCAGATACTGTAATCCGGTATTCAAGAGCAATGAAATCGGTTGACCCCGCGATTCATATCGGAGTTTGCTCGTATCACGGGTTCTCGGATAAAATTGAGCGAATTCTAGAGATTTGTGGCGCACATGTCGATTTTATCGCTGATCGAATCTGTGAACCAGAAAATATTGCACGCAAGCTGGAGATTGTGCGCGCATACAACGAGAAACATTCAAACAAATTGTATTATGCGGACACGGAGGCTTTACAAAATAGGCCTGGAGCGCTTGCCAACTTTACGCGCGATTTTTATGAGCGCAATGAGATAACCATTCGCGAAGCAAGGAGAACGTGGATTTATGGTTTGACCTTGGTTGGCAACTTGATGAATTACCATCGCTATGGCGGAATTGTGCGCTTTATGTGTTTTAATAATTTATGCAATACATCCGGACAATCATGTATTGAAGTTTCTAAAGATGAAACAATTCTTTCGATCTGTGGCTCTTTGTTCGAGCTGATGTCTCGATCGGAAGCAGCACAGGTGTTGCAAATCGAAGGGTACAAAGCGGATAGTTTAAAAAGTATAGAAATACAAGCGACGTGGAATGCGAATCAAACAAAGCTTATCATTTATCTGCTTAATAAATGTGATATTTCAACATACGTCACATTGGATTTGAGTTTATTAGAATGTGAATTCTTATCTTTGTCGAAAACGTGCATGACTGCGGCTGATGGACGCACCCAAGAGACCATCCGCTCACATGGCAATATTAAAACTACTTATCAACACGCTTCACCTGTCGATAAAAAAATTGACACATATAAAATCCCTGCTTATTCACTAACGGAGATTGTTTTCTCAGCTTATTAGGCTAGCTTCATTCTGCTTGAGAAAGGGGATGATGGAAAGAAATGTGGCGAGAAATCAGAAATGTCGAAGCGAAAGGAGAAGAGAGAATGAGGTCGAGAATTGCGAAAATTGCACTCTTATTGGTTATTGGTCTACTGATCGGATTGATCTCGGGTTGTGATGGTTCCGGCACCACAAAAAAGACAGATCCTACCGTACCGGGAAAAATTGCCAATTTCAACGCAACCGGATTTCCGATCTGCCCTGATGAAAAAGTTACATTAAGCATCATGATGACATCGCGTGCAGAAATGCCGGCCGACTTGAACACGATTCCACTGGTCCAAGAAGATGAGAGGATCATGAATGTCCACGTTGCTTGGATCCAAATTCCATCTGAAGCGTGGGAAGAAACCAAAAACTTGAGGCTTGCGACAAGTGATTTGCCCGACATCATCGAGTCGCAGATTACTGCCGCTGATCTTACCAAGTACGGCCCGGATGGTACATTCATCCCAATGCAAGATTTAGTTAAGAATTACGCGCCGAATTTTACAAAATTGTATGAGGAGCTACCCGAACTCGAAAAAATGATCGTTGCGCCTGATGGGAACACATACGGGATTGCGCGTGTCAATTCCGGCCCATGGATGACAACCAACGGAGTAGGTATCATCAACAAAGCGTGGTTAAAAGCAATCGGACGCGATATGCCAAAAACGACAGAAGAGTTTTATGAAGTTCTCAAACTTTTCAAGAGTGAGGATCCAAATGGCAATGGCTTGCCGGATGAGATTCCTTTTGCGTTTAGCAAGGAGATTTCCGGGAACAACGGGTTTGGCTATATCATGTCCTCTTTTGGGTTTGGAATCGGCGGCGGCCCTTTCAATGCCGTTTGGGCTGACGTTAATGATGGAAAAGTGTATTGCCAAGCTACAACTGAAGAATTCAGGGAAGCTGTGAAATTCTTAGCTCGCCTGTATTCGGAAGGTCTGATGGACATTGAAGGGTTCACACTCACAACCGCGGATTTCCAAAACAAACTGAACTTAGAGCCGGGTGTTGTCGGTTATACACAAGTCTGGGATATCAACGACATCGTATCTAATGCTAACAACAAAGAGGCACTTGATTATATGCCACTACTCAAGAGCGATGTAGCTGATAAACCAGTATTTTATCGCCAACCTCTCCCTGGCACATATCGCGGATGGGGCACAATCACAAAGGTATGCAAGACACCTGAAGTTGCAATGCGCTGGCTGGATTTTCATTATGATGTATACAACGCAATTGAGCACATTGAGGGCCCAATTGGTGTTCGCGTCTTGGAAAATCCCGATGGCACAATGTATGTTCGCAACCCACCTGAAGGTATGACAGTGGCTGAAGATCGTTTTTCTCAGTGCCCTGCACAGATCTTGGCAATGCCACCTAGCGCTTATAGTAACATCCTAAAATTGCCCTCAACAGAGCGAAAAGTTGCGTTTGTAGAGGCTGAATGTCATCCATATGCCGATCCGGATCCAATGATGCCTGTTTACTATACCTCCGAAGAATCACAGGATATGGTTAAATTACAAAACGATATTAAGACGTATATTGAACGTCGTATTAGCGAGTGGATCATGAACGGCAAGATCGAGTCAGAGTGGAATGAGTACCTAAATGAGATTGATGGAGTCGGTTTGCCGCAGTGGTTGAGTATCAACCAGGCTGCTTACGATCGCTTCATGAAATGATCCATTTTATCAAAGCAAGTAGCTAAACAAATGATATTCATGTGATCGCGGCAGCCAAGACATTTTTTATGTTTTGGCTGCCGCTCACTTAAGGCTTTTCTATGAACTTTTTCAGAGAGGATTTTGCATGCTAGACATACGCATTCCTTCCGTGCCGTTGATCACATGTGATCCATATTTTTCTTTGTGGTCACCAACAGATTTTCTAACTGACTCCGATACTGTTCATTGGACTGGAGCCATTAAGCCCTTGCGTGGTAGAGCCGTTATAGATGGTGTGCCTTATCACTTTTTAGGGACAAGTGAAGTGACGCAACCGATGACACAAACATCATTTCATTTGTCCGCGACCGCGGCGGCCTATGGCTTTATCGCAGGTGGAATTCGTTTATCCGTTGTCTTTCGTACTCCGCTGTTGCCGTCTGATTTGGATTTGATGTCGCGGCCCTGTACCTTCGTTGATTTCAGCGTTTCGTCTGACGATGGAGCGGATCATCATGTGCGGATTCAAATTGAGGCTGACGAATGCTTTTGCTGGCATGGACAACAGAAACCGCCTGTTATTGGTGGAACCGGTCGGGCCTCCCATTTTACCGATGCCTGGCTTGGCAAAGCAGTTCAGATACCACTATCACACTCTGGAGACGATGTAACAATCGACTGGGGTTATTTGTACTTAGCAGTTCCAACAAGCCCAGTGTATCAAGTCGAATATGTTTGCGCTTCCAGCCAGCACCATGCATCTTTGAAGGCAACAGCAACATACCAATCAATCATTTCTGGCCAAGCTGGGTTCTTCGTTCTGGCATATGATGATATTCTCTCGATCCAGTATTTTTCGACTGCGCAACCGGGTTATTGGGCTCGTGATGGTAAAACCATCCGCGAGGCAATTAGTGAATCAGTAGCACAATATGATTTTGATCGTATCCGCTGCATAGAATTTGACAAAACGGTAGACCAAAAGGCACGGGCATCGGGTGGGCCTGAATATGCATTGCTATGTGCGGTATCGTATCGCCAGGCTGTCGCCGCGCACAAACTGATTGCTGATGAAGCCGGTCAACCCGTTTTCTTGTCTAAGGAATGCTTCTCGAACGGGTGTATTGGCACAGTGGATGTTAGTTACCCATCCGCGCCATTATTTTTATTGTTCAATCCGGAATTGATACAAGGGATGTTAAGGCCAATCTTTCGCTTTGCTCAATTTCCAGTCTGGAATCGCGACTACGCTCCTCACGATACCGGGCGTTATCCATACGCAACCGGTCAGGTGTATGGCTTGCGTGCGGACCCAGGCGCGAACCTCATGACCCATGGGGCACGATTGCCTGAGGAGCAAATATATCCCCCATTCTATTCGTGGCCATCTACAGCATCTATATATGATGACCACCACCAAATGCCAATTGAGGAATGTGGCAATATGCTGATTCTAACGGCAGCAGTGTGCATGGTGTCGGGGGATACGACTGAAGCAGTTGACAATATTGCTCTATTGGATCGATGGGCTACATATCTTATACAACATGGCATGGACCCGGCTGAACAGCTTAGCACAGATGATTTTAGCGGGCATCTCGCGCGAAACGTAAACTTAGCGATCAAGTCCGCTATGGGAATTGCGGCTTTCTCGCTCATTCTGCGAATGACTGGGAAGCATAAGGAAGCGGGTAGTAAGTTGGGCATTGCAAAAGGAATGGCTGCTACAATCATGAAGGACGCGTCTCTAGGTGATCATTTATCACAAGCGTTCGGTGAGGAGTGGGGATGGTCAATCAAATATAACTTAGTGTGGGATGAGATTTTTGGATTCAACCTGTTTTCACAAGAGGTAATTCAACAAGAGGTCCGATGGTACCTAAGACATGTGAATCGCTATGGTCTGCCACTCGATTATAGGCATGATTACGGCAAGTCGGATTGGATACTGTGGGCTTCCGCACTGACAAGGACCAGAGGCGAGCGAATTGAGTTGATGCGACCTATTTTATTTTACTTACGTGAGACGATGGATAGAGTTCCATTCAGTGATTTTTACGATACAAAAACCGCAGAACAACAAGGAATGCAAAACCGATCTGTACAGGGTGGAATTTTTATGCCGATGTATGTTGATCATCACAATGCGAAAGTGAGGAAAGACGAATGACAAACCAATTGATCATTGATCGTAACCGGGTGCGCGCGCAGATTAGCCGCCATATCTACGGGCACTTTGCCGAGCATCTGGGCCGCTGTGTATACGAGGGAATATGGGTTGGTGAAGATTCGCCCATTCCCAATACGCGAGGGATCCGCAAGGATGTGGTTGCGGCGTTGCGCGCAATTCAGGTACCACTGGTGCGCTGGCCGGGAGGATGCTTTGCTGATGAGTATCACTGGATGGACGGCATTGGTCCCAAAGAGAATCGCAAAGAAATGATCAATACCCATTGGGGTAATTTGGTCGAAAACAATCATTTCGGCACACATGAATTCTTTGATTTTTGCGAACAAGTTGGCTGTGAACCATACGTTGCTGGAAACTTAGGCAGCGGGACTGTGCAGGAGATGTCTGAATGGGTTGAATATATGAATTTCGACGGCAAATCGCCGATGACGCAACTGCGCGCGGCCAATGGTCGCGAGGCGCCTTGGCGATTGCGGTATTTCGGTATCGGTAATGAAAACTGGGGATGCGGCGGCAGGATGCGCGCAGAATATTATGCCGACGAGTATATGCGCTACGCCACTTATTGCAGAGATTATCCCGACGCGAGCTTGTATCGGATCGCTGCGGGACCCCGCAAAGATAACTACCACTGGACCAAGGTATTGATGGAGAATGCTGGAATGTATATGGATGGTCTCGCGTTGCATTATTATACGCGTATTGAAGATACATCTATTACAACGATTCTACCGGACGGCAACGCCCGATATGCGCGCAACACCGCGGCTGGCAGTTATTCCGCGACGAGGTTTGAGCGCAAAGAGTGGGACAGAGTCATGCGGGAGTCCTGGTTCACAGAAGAATTGGTGACGAAGCATACCGCAATCATGGATACATACGACCCACAGAAAAAAGTAGCCCTGATCGTAGATGAGTGGGGAACATGGTTTGCCGTTGAGCCAGGGACCAACCCCGGTTTTCTCTATCAGCAGAATACGCTCCGTGACGCCTTGGTCGCAGGTATGCATCTTAATATTTTTAACCATCACGCAGACCGTGTGCGAATGGCAAATATCGCACAAATGATCAATGTCTTGCAAGCGATTGTGTTAACGGATGGAGACAAGATGGTATTGACACCCACGTACCATGTCTTTGATATGTTCAAAGTGCATCAGGACGCGATGCTGCTCGAGCATCACTTGACATCCGCGTCGTTTGATGCGGACGGGGTTTCGATCCCTCAGGTCAACGCTTCCGTGTCCCAGGACGCCAAGGGGCGAATCCATATTACTTTATGCAATGTGGACGCGCAAGATGGCGCCGAAGTGGCTTGTATCCTAGAAGGAGTAGATGCGTTTAGCCCGGTGGCGGGAACTGTCCTGACCTCGGAACAAATGCAAGCCCATAATGATTTTGCGCGACCGGATGTGATTGCACCGGCACCGTTTACTGGATTTAGGCAAGAGAAAGATAGGATCACAGTTGAAATGCCGTCCAAGTCCATTATATTGCTGACGATTGGCTGAGTGTCCGCTGGTCGGATTCAGATGGTCTTTTGGACTTACCTGCCGGGGCGGGACCAGGCTTGCAGTTCGCTTATCCGCGCCGACAACTGCTTTCTGGCCCGCGCCCGGCTTACGTTTGCCTGCTGCCAACCCGCTTCGCCCGCCGCGGCCAGCAGATTCTGGTGGCGATCGATCAGATGCTCAGACAGATGCTGTCTCGCGGCCGGATCCATCTCATCGACCCATGCGAGCAAGGTCGGCACGGCATCGGCGGATAAACTGGCGAGATACGTCTGGTCCAGTTGGGCTCCCGCGGTGTATCGCCGGATGTTGTGTCGTGCGATCCACGCGTCTGAATTGACATGGTTGAGCAGCATCAGCGCCAGCACGGCGGCGATCGCGCAGGTCTTGAAAAAGGGGAAGCTCTTGCGGAATTCCTTGACCAGGATGGCCGCGAAAAACACCAACATCAGGAGCATAAAGGCGGTCACAAAAAAGCGCAGGCGCGAGAGGCCATACGCTTGCACGTACATGCGCATCCGAAACAGGGCGGATCCCCATTGGACGAGAGAAAACAAAACCAGCAACAAGCAGGCGATGCGCACGACGCGCCCCCTCGTCGCCTGACGGTCGGCCGCCTTGACCGCCAGGATGGTCAAGCCCAGGTTGATCAAACTGACAAAGGACAATTCGAAAAAGCCACTGCGGGCGTATTCGGCGTACGTAAGATCGGCCGGCAGCCGGGCGGAAAAGGCGCCGGTGAGATACGTCAGCTGCACGATCGCGAACACCAGATAGAGCGCGTTGACGGCGAACAAAAAGGTCGCGAGCACCGTTTGGTCCACTTGGAAGGTCGTTGCCTTGTCGTCCTTGGCCTGGGCGGCCAGGGGCGGGCGGTTGCGGCCGCTGTACAGGAAAGAAAAGGCGAAAGGCAAGATCAGCAGAGCGAGCAACAGGCGGACCACGACATCGCGCGCGAACCACCCGGCCATCCATTCGCGCAGAACCCTGAACAAATTGGCAAACACGGGGTCCGCGGAGGCCAGCAAGACGCCGGAAAAGAGCAAGACCGGAACGGCCAACAGCACCCCCAGCAGCACTTTGGCAAAGATGGAATATGTGCGCGCCTGGCCGTCACCCTGCCCCTCTGCTTTGCGGCGGGCAAACAAGCCGGCGACCGTGCGCCCAAAGCCGCCTAAACCATCAAACGGGCGGACGAGAATGGACAGGATGACTTCACACCAGAAGCCGGGACGGTCCCAGTCCAGGCGAAAAACCTGGGCGGCGTATAAATACTGCACCGCCAGCAACCCGAGGATCAACGGGAAACCGATGAGCTTGAGGACGAGATGGTCATACAGGTAATAGCAAAAAGAAAGATCGAGGATCGCGACGGCCAGAAAGATCATCAACCACGGCCGGGGGCGCGGCGCTTCGGGTATTGTTGCTGCCTCCGGCGTACGACCGGGTATGGAGGCCCGCGATTGCGGCAACCACAACCAGACACAGAAGGTCCCTTCGGCCACGAGAATGGTCAACAGGAAACCCAGGTCCAGGCCGCCGGGCAGGAACACAAACATCACGGCCAGACAAAAAATAAAAGTGCCGGCCAATAAGAGGAAAGATACCGTTTTCGAATGCATCGTTCAGGCCTCCTTGCGGGG
>CAYZME010000001.1:24530-66103 GCA_964479435.1 uncultured Oscillospiraceae bacterium | reverse complement strand
GGTTTGTCCTCGTCGGGCGCGTCCGACCAGGCCAAAAGATCGCCGGGTTGGCAGTCGAGCGCGCGGCATAACGCGTCCAGTGTCGAGAAACGTATGGCGCGGGCGTGCCCGTTTTTGAGGATCGAGAGATTGGCGAGGGTCAGATCGACCTGAGCCGCCAACTCGGTCAAACTGATCTTGCGCCGGGACATCATGACATCCAAATTGACCACGATCGCCATGCTTTTCTCCTACACCGTCAAATCGTTCTCGCTTTTTACCTCAAACGCTTGGCGAAAAACCTGTGACAAAACCAGAGCAATGAGGATGAGCAGCCAGAACAACGCACAACAGAACATCGTCAACAGGGTGTTATAAAAGAGGATCTTGACGGCGAACGCGACGGCCAGCGCGGCAAAAGCCCCCGCCACACGCCGGAACGCGCTCGCCTGGTCCGCCGTGAAGGGCTGCCCGTGCTCGATCCGCCGCAAAATGCGGTGACCCTCAGTCAACAACCAGGCCGTGGAAGCGCCGCAGACATAGAGAAAGGCCAAATAAAACGGGTAACTTGATCGCGGCAGATCGGACGGGTATTCTGGTCCCGAAGCCGCGTCGGGGTTTACCCACTCCACCGGCGCTTCCAGTTGGCCCAGCAAACGCGGGTGATCATACACGGCGCTCAGAAGCCAGGGCAAAGCCAGGAGGATTAACAGGTTGAGGAGGAGTAGAAGATCGATCAGGATGCGCAAGCAACGATTGAGCAGGTTGGGTTGAGCCGCTAGCATGACTTGCCTACCTCCGATTCTGTGATTGCAGTTCCGTTATAACACAGTAGTTAGCGAAAAACAATAAATATTTATCGTTAATCGATAAATTTTTAGGAGGCACCCCATGCAAACGGATATTTTGGAGAAGGCGCGGGATTTTTTTGGCCGCGATCGCTTTGCGGCCAGTACTGGGATTGTGATCGACTCCATCGAAGGGGATGACGCGGTATGCCACATCGAGGTGCAGGACCGGCATCTCAATTCGTCCGACACCGTGATGGGCGGCGCCTTGTTTACCCTGGGAGATTTTACTTTTGCCGTCGGCGCCAATGCCGCTTATTTGCGCGGCCACGGCCAGCGGACGGTGGCTGCCGATTGCCACATCCAGTATTTGCAGGCCGCGCGGACAGGCCGGCTGACCGCCCGCGCCGTCGCGCTCAAGAGCGGCCGGACGCTCTGCTTTTACCGTGTGGATATCACGGATGACAAAGGAACGCGCGTCGCGTCCATGCATTGCACCGGTTGCCGTGTGACCTGATACGTCAACCGGCTTCCGGCACCCGTTTGTCGGGTGATGGCACTCCTGTACAAAACTGCGCGCGCGGGCTTGAAAAATTGGCAAAAATGTGCTATTATGTGAATAATACATGTTATTTTGTATTAGCGTAGCGTTTGCAGGCAGGAAAGGAGTGCACGGTGTTCAAAGTCAATGATCACGTTGTATTCGGTGCTACAGGTGTTTGCCGTGTTGTAGATCGCGTCATGCGCAGTTTTAGCGGCAACCCCGAGCGTGAATATTTTGTCTTGAGTCCTTTGCAGGAAAACAATGAGATGATCTACGTCCCCGTCGATCATTCCAAACCCCATTTCCGCAGAGCCCTATCCAGAGAGCAGATTTTGCGGTTGCTGCAGGAGATGCCCGAAGCCGACCCCCAATGGATGGAAGAAGATACCCAACGCCGGAATTTTTTCAACGAAGCCATTCGTTCGGGAGATCAGGCGGAGTTGATCAAAATGGTCAAATCGATTTATTTCCGCCGCGAAGAGCTGGCAAAACAAGGCAAAAACTTGTCCGCGACCGACCGGGAAGCGATGAAAAAAGCGGAACGGCTGCTGTATAACGAATTTGCCCTGGGTCTCGACCTCGAACCCGAGCAGGTACTGCCGATTATTCTCGGCGAAGTGCCCGCCTAGGCGCAGCCTAGGCACTGCCTGGGTGTCATTTGACCGGCGATGGGGCTGTCTCACAAGAGGCAGCCCTTTTTATTGGGGCTTCGGTTCACATGAACAGATGGTATAGAATGGGGATATGGGTTTTTCGGGCGAATCCGCGGATCCGGGAGGATGGGAATGCCGTCAGAATGGTTTGAATGGCCCGCTCTTTTGTGGCGTTTGATCGCGTTGGGGATCGTGGTGGTTGTCTTTCTGACGCGCACGCTTTGGGCCCGGGCGGCGATACGGCTTGCCCTCGCGCGTCTGCGCACACGCGATCCCGCGCGTTTTGCCCTCGTCCGCACGGCGCTTTTGCGCCCGTTGTCGTGGTTTTTTCTCACCGGGACCATCCGGGGCGTCCTGCCGCTCTTGGCGCTTACGCCCTCCTGTTTTGGTGTTGTCAGCAATGTTTTTTCCACCCTGTTTTTACTGGCCGCGTTCTGGGTCTTATACGCGTCGGCCGGTCTGGTGGCCGGTCTACTGCTGGACACTTCGCGTCCGGCAACGGGAAAAATTGACGCCAACGCGGCCAATTACATCACGGTGGCGTGCAAAGCGGTGGTCATCGTCTTTGGCATTTTCGCGATCCTGTCGCGTTGGGTGTCAGACATCACCGGCATGCTGGCCGGCCTGGGGATCGGCGGTTTGGCGCTGGCGCTGGCGGCGCAGGATACGGCCGCCAATCTGTTCGGCAGCATCGCGATCATGGTCGATAAGCCCTTCGAGATCGGCGATTGGATCGAATTCGAACAATATGCCGGCACGGTGGTCGCGGTCGGTTTGCGCAGCACAAAAATCCGCATTCTCGATCAATCGCTGCTTTCGGTACCCAACAGCCGGTTAGCCGCCGGCATCATCGCCAATGGCGCTTCGCGCGCCGCGCGCCGTGTTTCGTTTCATGTCGGCCTGGCTTACCACACCTCGCCGGAACAGATCGACGCCCTGGTCGCGCAAATCCGGGAATTGTTACGGACAGACCCTGAGGTGCGCCCGGGCAGCGGGATGGTCGCGTTCGAGCGTTTCTCGGCCTCCTCGCTGGATGTTTTTGTCGCCTACCAAACCCACAAAGAGTACCAGGAGATGTTACGCGTACGGCAAAGAATCAATCTCGCCATCCTGCAGCAGGCGCGTGAGCTGGGGGTGATCCTGGCCTTGCCGGCCATCAGCCTGCACCGCGACCGTGAGGAAAAGGCGGGCGACGCGATCGAGGGGTTCAGCAATACATAAAATAGAGGAGACCGCCCGCGCGTGATCGACGCGCGGGCAAAAAAAGCACAAGGAGGCAGGTATGCGAGACGGTTTTGTAGGGATCCAGGTCAATCCGGTGGGTTTGTACGATGAGGGCATCGACCACGCGCTGGATTTGATGCAGGAAACAGCGGGGGTGAACACGCTGATCGCGTACACCCACACGTATTACGGCGCGCACAACCGCCCGCGCGCGGCTCTGGCGCAAGACCACGGTGTCCCGGTGCGGGACGAGCGGGGGCGCAAATTGCCGGGTTTGTGGATCCGGCACAACGAAGAACGTTTTCGCGGCACCGTACTGCGCCATCATCCGGACCCGGAGGGCACGGAATATTCCGGCCACGATATCCTCGCCGATCTGGCTGAACCAGCGCGCCAGCGCGGGATGAAAGTGTACGCCCGCTTTCTGGAGCCGCATCAGGCGCGCACGATGCGCTACATCGACAACTGGTCGCAGGTGCTCTCGATTGATGTGTACGGCCGCCTTCACCCCAACACCTGTTTTAACAACCCGGATTACCAGCGGTTCTGGCTGTCTTCGGTAGAGGATATGTTCAAGACCTACCCGATTGACGGTCTGCAGTACGGGTCCGAGCGATGCGGCCCCCTGTCGCGGATGCTGTTCTGGGACGATGTCCCCACGTGTTTTTGCGACCACTGTCTGGCGCGCGCCCGTGCCAGCGGGATCAACGGGGAGCGGGCCCGTGAGGGATTCCAGAAATTGTACGAATACAACCTCGGTTTGCGGGAGGGGACCGTGAATCCGGTCGACGGCGCGTTTCCGACCTTCCTGCGTATTTTGCTGCGCTATCCGGAAATCTTGGCCTGGGAACAAATGGCACATGATTCCAAAGAAGATTTGGCGAAACGGCTATATGGCGCGGTCAAGATCATCCGCCCGGATGCGCGTTTCGGGATCCACATCGACCACCAGGAGAGCACCTGGGATCTATTCCAGCGCGCGGAGATCGACTATGACGAAGTCTCGCGGTATTGCGATTTTGTCAAACCGATCGCGTACCATGACATCGCCGCGCCCCGCGTCAAAAACTGGTACCTGGCGCGCGCGCACAAAACGTTGATGCGCGACACGACGATGCCGTTGCTGCTGGAGGCGTTCTATGATCTGATGGGATACGACAAAACGCGCGAACCGGACCTGGCGGCGATGGATACGCAAGGCTTCACGGCGGATTATGTGACCCGTTTGACGCGGCGGATTGTCGCAGGGGTCAAAGGGCGTGTCCCGGTTTACCCGGGCATCGGGTTTGATGTCCCGTACGGCGACGATCATTTCGCCGGCGACCCCGAGACCGTATACCGCGCGGTGATCGGCGCGTTCGAAGCCGGGGCATCCGGGATCATGTTGTCCCGTGAGTATGCCGAAATGCGCGTCGCCAACATGCGCGCGGTCGGCCGCGCGCTCCGCGATCTGGGCTGAAGATGCCGCTTGAGGCGCAGGCTTCAGAAAGGACGACGCATGCAGAGAATCTTTACCGGCCTGCTGTTGGCGCTGTTGGATTTTGACCTCACGTTGGGTGAGGGAGGCGCGCATACGCTCGGCCTGATTCCGGATTTTCTCGGCTATCTGCTCATGCGCGCGGGATTGGACGCGATGGCTGGGTACAGTCGGCGCTTTTCCCGCGCGCGCCCCTGGGCGACGGCCATGGCAATCTATACCGCCGTTCTGTATGTTTTGGATCTGAGCGGTCTGGCGGCCCGGTTGGGAACGGCGGTGAGTTTGCCGCTGGGGCTTTTGTCCATCGCCGGCTCCCTCAAAGTGACGTATGAGATCATCCATGGCGTGGCGGAGATGGAAACGGCCGCCGGGATCGCGCTCAACGCGGAATCCCTGCGCTTGTTTTGGCTCTGGATGGCATTCGCCGCCTACGGGACGATCCTCCTGTTCCGCATCTTCCCCGGCTTCGCGCTGACCAGCGTGCTCATCGGTCTGATCTCCAACATCGCTTTTCTGTTTTCTTTTCACAAAGCAAAGGCCTTGTTTGATGAAAACCGCGGGCGGATTCCACCGGACCGGGGCCCGTAGGAAGCCCGGTCCGCCTTGCCAAGCAATAACGTATTCGTTATTATGCATACAGTGCTCACGGAAGGGGGCGGCCATTTTGCGCAAGAGAGAGCGACCCGAGGCGGAGAACTCCCCGGAGGCGGGGATCTCAAGCCAGCGGATTGACAGCCTGGTGCAGGAAATGATCCGCGCCCGGCGTGCCAAGGGGCTGAGCCAGAAGGGCCTCGAACAACTGAGCGGCGTCCGGCAACCCGTGATCGCGCGGCTGGAGGTCGGTTCGTCGGATCCGCGTTTGACGACACTGGTCCGCATTTTGCGCGCGCTGGGCAAGAAATTGGTGATCGAGGACGCCTGACGCGCGGCAAACGCCGCCAGCCATTTTGAATGGGATCATCCTGGACCGATTCTTGGCGACCGACAGGAGAGGGAATGCATGTCACGCAAAAATTACCCGTTATATGAAACAACCCATTTCGCGGATCTGCGCGTCATGGTAGCCAACGCCGCCCGGCGGTTTCCGGACCGGGTCGCCATCTCCTACAAAGAAGACCCCCGCGACCGCGAGACCCTCGATGTGACGTATGCCGAACTGGCCGAGCGGATCCGCGACATCGGGACGGGCCTGGCGATGGCCGGGTTCCGGGATCGCCACATCGCGCTGATCGGCGAAAACTCACTCGACTGGATTTGTGTATATCTGGCCCTGATGGCGATCGGCGCCGTGGTGGTCCCGATTGACAAAGAACTGGCCGCCGGCGAATTGGCGGATATCGCGCGCGCCGCCGATTGCACCGGAGCCGTGGTGGGCGCGTCGATCGCCGCCAAATGGGCCGATTTCGACGCGCGGGTGCCCGACGTCACCACCCGGGTTTGCCTCGGACAACCCGTCCCCGACGGGGCGATATCACTCGAAGATGTGCGCCGGCGCGGGCGGGAGGCCTGTCTGGCCGGCGACACTTCATTTTATGACACGCCGATCGACCCCGACCGCCTGGCGACGATCGTCTTCACTTCGGGAACGACCGGCAAGGGCAAAGGAGTCATGCTCAGCCAACGCAACATCGCGTTGGATATGACCAATGGCATGTATTATTTTTCGATCACACCCCGCACCATTTGCACCCTGCCGTTGCATCATACGTTTGGCTCGACGGTGATTGTCGTGGGGCACATCGCGCAGGCGGCGACGATTTATCTGTCGAGTGGCTTGCGGTATATTGGCGCGGAGATCAAAGAACAGCAGCCTTCGCATCTGGTCCTGGTGCCGTTGTTTCTGGAAAAGCTCCATGGCCGCATCTGGTCCAGTGCCGAGGAGCAGGGCAAGGCAAAGATGCTACGCGCGATGATCCGGGTCAGCAATGCCCTGCGCACCGTCGGCATCGACGTGCGGCGCACCGTATTCAAAAGCGTGTTGGCCCAACTGGGCGGCAAGCTGGAGTTGGTGATCTCGGGCGGCGCGGCGCTGCGCCAGGATATCATCGATACCTTTGACGGGATCGGCGTCACTTTGCTCAATGGCTACGGCATCACCGAATGCGCGCCCCTGGTTTCATGCAATCGCAACAAATACCAGAAACGCGGCAGTGTCGGTCTGCCGATCCGGGACGCGGAAGTCCGCATCGCCGATCCGGACGAGAACGGCGAGGGTGAGATCTGTGTCCGGGGGCCCAATGTGATGCTGGGCTATTACAAAGACCCGGAAGCGACCGCCGCCGCGATCGACAGCGAGGGGTTTTTCCATACCGGCGATTACGGCAAGCTCGACGCGGATGGATGGCTGTATATCACCGGCCGTCTGAAAAACCTGATCATCCTTGCCAACGGCAAAAATGTCTACCCGGAGGAGATTGAAAATGAACTGGCGCAAATCCCCGGGGTGGAAGAAGTGGTCGTCTACGCCGGCGAGGGCCCGCAGCTGGGCAACAAAGAGCTGATCGTCGCGGAGATTTTTCCGGACGAGAGTAAAATCCAATCGTTGGGCATCACCGACCCCCTGGCGTATTTCAACGCCGAGGTTAAAAAAGCGAATGCCCGGATGGTGGCCTACAAAGCCGTCCAGCTCGTGAAGCTGCGTACGGACGAATTCCCCAAAAACACCACCCGCAAAATCCAGCGATTCCATATCGACAAGCGGATCGACGCGTCGTAAACACCCCGCCCCGGGTTGGCGCGGCGAACAGACCGCCGGCCCCCATAATACAGCGATGGAAAGGAAACAAACCCATGGCAAATCTTTTGGTTCGTGACGTGATCGAAGCGCTCACCACCCCGCGATTGGACATGCCGGATACCGTCGACGGCCTCCTGTATGGCACGCCTGACACACCGGTCACCGGGGTCGGCACCACCCATGTCGCCACCCAGGAAACCGTGGAGCGCGCCCGGGCGTTGGGGATCAATCTGCTGATCACCCACGAGGGTATTTTTTACATGCACCGCGGCGGCCATCCGGGGATCGAAGCCGACCCGGTCTGGCAAGACAAGGACCGCGCGATTCGCGACAGCGGGGTGTCGATTTTTCGCGACCACGATCACATCCACCGTTATCAGCCGGATCTTGTGACCATCGGCTTGCTGGAGCGGCTGGGCTGGGCGGCGTCAGAGACCGTACAACACCCGGCGTTCTCGATCGTCAAGATTCCCGAGCTCACCGTCCGCTCGCTGGCCGAACACATCAAAGAAAGACTGGATTTGCGCGCGTTGCGGTATATCGGCGACGACACCCAGACCGTGCGCCGCGTCGCCGTGTTTGTCGGTTATCGCGGCAACGGCACGCTCCCGCTAATCCTGCGCGACCCTGACCCGGTGGACGCGGTCCTATACGGCGAAGGCTTCGAATGGGAAGCTCCCGAATATTTCCGCGACGCGGTCTGGCAAGGCAAGCACAAAGCGCTGTTTGTGCTGGGCCATGCCGAGAGCGAAATGCCCGGCATGGAAGCGCTGGCCGCACAGCTGCAGACACGCTTCCCGTCGTTGCCGGTCCGGTTTTTGGCCCAGGATTGTACGTTCCGCGTGTTGTGACGCGGCACATGTGGGATTAAAACGCTTCCATCACCACGATTTCGCGGAGCGGTTTGCGATCGGCGGCGTGCCGGTCGGGGGACTTGACTTCGCCCCGGGCGTAGCCGATGCCGAGGATGTTGATCGGCTCGATGTTCTCCGGCAAGCCGAAATCCGCCCGTAGTCGCGTGGGGTTGAAGTGGCAGACCCAGATCGAGGCGAGCTCGAGTTGTGCCGCCGCCAGCATCATATGGGTGGCGGCGATGCTGGCGTCGATGTCGGCGCTGTCTTTGCCGTCAAAGGAACGTTTCCAACTGACGTCGTGGTCGGAACAGACCACCAGTGCCAACGGCGCGCCGTATACCCGCGCCGACGCCGCGAGTTTCTCCAATCCTTCCGCGGACTGAATCACCAGAATCCGCTGCGGTTGCAAATTGGCGGCTGTGGGCGCGATCTGCCCCGCTGTCAAAATTTGTTCCAATTTGTCTGGTTCTACCGGTCGCTCCTGGTACTGCCGGACCGAGCAACGCGTACGTGCCAACGTCATAAAATCCATTTTTTACCTCCTCTGTCCCGCAAGGGATGGTGTGTATCACTCCCGGCTGGGGCGCCCGAACCGGCAAGTGTGTCGGGCCGGGTTCAGCTCCAGCGGATGCCCAGCCTGGCGGCGGCCCGCTCCCAGGCCTCGGCGTATCGCAGTCCAAACACACGTTGTGCCGCGGCGCTAAAATGCAGATGGTCGCCGCCATCGGTCAGCCCCCGCGCCGATGCCCATTCAAAATGGGGCGCGCTGGCGGCGATGGCGGCCAATTTGCGGTTGGTGACGCGGTAAAAGTCACACCCCGCCGGATAACGCTCCAGAAAAGCCCCCAGTTCGCCGACAATAAACGGAATCCCCTCTCCGCCGATCTGTTCCATCAACGGCCGGTACAGGGTCCAAAAACGCGCGTCGTATGTTTCCGCGTCCGCGCGGGTGTCGGAGTCGCTTTCGCCCTGGTGCCACAAAATACCCCGCAACACGCCGTCGGCCCGCAGAGCCGCCCGCGTGCTGGCCGCGGCGGCGACAAAAAGGCGCTCGCCCGGCTGCCACTCGCGCAACGCGCTGCCGCCAAAGGCGCAAGGTACCACGCCGACGCGCCCGCCGTGATGGCGCTGCACCGAATCGGCAAAGCTCATGCCCGGGCCGATGCCGGCCAGCTCGGGTTTATCCGCGTGCAACGGCTCGACCGCGGGGCGCCACGCGCCGTCGCGGAACATCAGCACATCGGGATTGATCAGGTCGGGCACCTCGCCCGGACCGCCCCGACCCGCCATATTCGATTGGCCGATCAATAAAAACGTTTGGATCATTGCATATTCCATTATAGCATTTGTCGCCAGACCGGCCTGGTCTACTGGACCCGGCCGGTCCAGAACCACGCGGTCGCGCGGGCAGGCCGCGACGGCTTGCGGTATGCTGATGGCAGGTAGTTGGGGCATGTACGCGATCGAAAGGAGGCGAGGACATGTTTGCTCTGGCCGGTGAGGCGGAGATCCGCATTTTGGGCGCGTTGTCGCTCAAGGACAAGCGCAGCGTGATGCGCGGTCTGATGGACCGCTTGCGGCTGCGCTACGCGATGTGCGTGATCGAAAGCGGCGACCAGGACCTCTGGCAACGGGGGCGCATCGGGTTTTCGTATTGTGTGTTGTCGGAGCGGGATCTGTCGGCCAAACTCGACCGGATTGTGCGCGAAATCGAAGAGGAACCGGCGGTGGAGATGGTCGCGATGGCCTCGGATACGCTGCGGATTTAGCCGGGATCGGCGGCGCCATCGTCCGGGGCGTCCGGACGATCGCCCGCGGCAAGATCCGGATGAGTAAAGACGATCTGCCGGCGTGTGTCCGCGTTGCAAAACGCGTAGGCGACGGCGCCATCGCCGCCGGCTTGCAACCAGAACGGCGTGTCGGGCGGTAGCGTCAGGGAATCACCGGGGTTGAGCACGGTCTCATGGCGGGCCGTGTAAAAGGCTTCGTGGTAACGGGGGACGTTGCCAAAGCGCATGTTGTCTTCGCCGGAAAGATAGACGTATACGGCGCCGGAAACCACGCGCAGGGTCACTTCCCTGCCGGGGTCGTCCGCGGACGACGGGTGTTGTTGTTCGGGGACGGTTTGAAAAGGGGACAGCGCGACCAGATAGACCGCGACCCGCGCGGTATGAAGCCATTCCAGGTATTGGATCCCCTCTCTTTGCAGGTGGCCGAGGCCGAAATCCGTGACCCGGATGTGTTCTTCTTCTTCGCCGGTGACATAAATGCCGGCGCTGCGCAACAAAATCGCGGCTTCCCGCCGGGCCTCGCTGAACGGATCGAAGATCATGTGTGCCGCACCCCCGTCTTGTTGTGGCTCCGGCTTCGCGTCATACCCCAGCGTACAACACCCGCAGCCGCTCTTGCACCTGTTCGTCTAGTAAATACGCGTCCAATGGCAGCATACTGTCGACCATACCACCAGGCGTCAGCTCGATGACGCGGTTGGCGATGGTCTGGACAAATTCGTAATCGTGGGAAGCAAAGAGGATCGCGCCCTTGAAAGCGATCAGGCCGTTGTTGACCGCGGTGATGGATTCGAGGTCCAGGTGATTGGTCGGTTCGTCCAACAGCAGGATGTTGGCCGAGGACAGCATCAGGCGGGAAAACATGCAGCGCATTTTTTCGCCCCCGGACAGGACGTGCGCCTGTTTGAGCGCGTCGTCGCCGGAGAACAGCATTTTGCCCAGAAAACCGCGGCAGAAGCTTTCGTGGTCGTCGGGTGAATACTGGCGGAACCAGTCGATCAGGTTGAGGTCGACCCCGTCAAAGAAGGGGTTCACATCCTTGGGCAGGTACGCGCGGGAAGTGGTTTTGCCCCAGCGGAAGGTGCCCGCGTCTGGCTCCAGTTCGCCCATGAGGATTTGGAACAGCGTGGTGCGCGCCCGCTCGCTGCGCGACAAAAAAGCGATTTTGTCTTCGCGTTGCATGGTGAAGGTGACATCGGAGAGCACTTTTTCGCCGTCGATCGTTTTGGACAAACCTTCGACAAACAAGACATCTTTGCCGATTTCGCGTTCGGGGGTAAAGCCAATGTAGGGGTACCGGCGCGACGAGGGGCGGATTTCGTCGAGGACGATTTTGTCGAGCATTTTTTTACGCGAGGTGGCCTGGCGCGCTTTGGAGGCGTTGGAGCCGAAACGCGCGATGAATGCCTGCAGCTCGCGGATGCGGTCTTCTTTCTTTTTGTTGCGGTCGGCCATCAGGCGCAGCATCAATTGGCTCGACTCGTACCAGAAGTCGTAATTGCCGACCACCAGGTTGACCTTGCCAAAATCGATGTCCAGCATGTGGGTGCAGACCTTGTTGAGGAAATAGCGGTCGTGCGAGACCACGATCACCGTATTGGGGTATTCGATCAGGAATTCTTCCAGCCAGCGGATGGCCTGGAAGTCCAGGTGGTTGGTCGGCTCGTCGAGAATGAGAATGTGGGGGTTGCCAAACAGCGCCTGCGCCAGCAGGACCTTGACTTTCTCGCCGCCGGTCAGCTCGCCCATCTTTTTGGCGTGCGCGTCCCGTTCCACGCCCAAACCCATGAGGAGTTTTTCGGCGTCGGTTTCGGCGTCCCAGCCGCCCAGCTCGGCAAATTCGTGTTCGAGATCGGCGGCCAGCAGCCCGTCCGCTTCGGAAAAATCCGCTTTGGCGTAGAGGGTGTCTTTGGCGCGCATGACTTCGTAGAGGCGCGGGAACCCCATATAGATCGTTTCCATCACGCCGTACGCGTCATAGGCGAAGTGGTCCTGCTGCAGCGTCGCCAGCCGCTCGCCCGGCGTGATCGCTACGGTTCCCGTGCTGGGTTCCAGATCGCCGGACAGAATGCGCACGAACGTGGTTTTGCCGGCGCCGTTGGCGCCGATCACGCCATAACAATTGCCGGGCGTAAACTTGACGTTGACGTCCTCAAAGAGGTTTTTGTCGCTGAAGCGCAGGCTCAGACCGGTGACGGTGATCATAGGCATGTGTCCTTTGGGGTGGCGGTGCCGTGTCGCGGGCGCGCCATGGGCTGAGGAAACAAGAGCGGATTATACCGGAAAAGGGCAAAAAATGCACGCCGCGGCCCGGGGCGGCGCGGGAGTTCATCCGCCCGTCCATGTTAAAATAAGCATCGTGACCCTATTTACACGATCACCCTGTCATCTGAAGGAGGAAGAAATGCAGTATCGGAAATTTGGTAAACACGATATAGATGTCTCGGTTCTCGGCTTTGGTTGCATGCGGTTGCCGCTGACGGCCGACGGGGCGATTGACGAACCCGCGTCGATTCGCCTGGTTCGCGACGCGATCGACCGCGGCGTCAACTATGTCGACACCGCGTACGGATATCACGGCGGCCAGAGTGAGCACCTGGTCGGCAAAGCACTCTGGGACGGCTACCGCGACAAGGTCTACCTGGCCACCAAGTGCCCGCCCTGGAATTTGAAGACGGCGGCGGATTTTGACCGCCTGCTGAACGAGCAATTGGCTAAGCTCCAGACGGATCACGTGGATATGTACATGATGCACGCGCTCAACGCGGATACCTGGCAGACGGTTCGCGACCTGGATTGCTTCTCGTTTCTCGAGCGCGCCAAGGCGGACGGACGGATCCGCTACGCGGGATTTTCCTTTCACGACAACGTGACCGTATTCAAAGAAATCATCGACCGTTACGATTGGGATTTTTGTCAGATCCAATACAATTATATGGATCAGACCAATCAGGCCGGTACAGAGGGGCTGCGTTACGCGGCGGCCAAAGGGATGGCGGTCATCGTCATGGAACCCTTGCTGGGTGGCAAGCTGGCCAAGCCCGCGCCCGCCGCGGTACAGGCCATCTGGGACGCGGCGCCGGTCCGGCGCTCACCGGCGGCCTGGGCCCTGTCCTGGCTGTGGAATCAGCCCGAAGTATCCCTGCTGCTGAGCGGGATGAACGCGCAAGAGCAGGTGGACGAGAACATGGCGGTCGCGGATTACGCGACGCCCGGATTCCTGACAGCCGAGGATCTGGCGCGGATCGAGCGCGTCAAAGAAGCGTACGAACAACTCACCCGCGTCCCCTGTACCGCTTGTGAGTATTGCATGCCCTGTCCCTTTGGCGTGGATATACCCGGTGTCTTTCACGCGTACAACCAGGCGGTGATCTACGACGATCTGGCCGGGCAGAGCACGCATTACCTAAAGAACTTCCCCGACCGCGAAAAGGCCACCAGTTGCACTGCCTGTGGTGCGTGCGAACGGGTCTGCCCGCAGCAGATTCAGATCATCGAAAAGCTCAAAGAAGCCCATGCCGCATTGACCCGCGTCTAGGGGAACGGCGGGGGCCCTGGTTTTTAGAAAAAACAAGCCGGTTCTGAAAGACGCGGCCATACCATAAAACAAGAAGAGACGATGCAGGGGATCCCTCACAGTCTCTTCTTGTTTTCTATTCTCTATGCAGAAACTGCTCTCTTGTGATTCCAAAAAGTCTACTGTCCTGCAGTCCTGAATTACAAAAATAATAATCTTTCGCTTGACCTTCTAGAATCATACCCGCTTTTTCCAAGACCCGGCCAGAAGCCATGTTGTTGACAGAATGCGACGCCTCCACCCGATTGAGTCCAATTTCTGAAAACATGTAATTTAAAACTGCCTTGACAGCTTCCGTGGTATATCCGTGCGACCAAAATTCCCTTGCGAGGCAGTAGCCCAAGATCGCCTTTTGATCGTAATCACTGATATCAACCACGCTTACGGAGCCGATCAGCCTGCCATCGCGTTCAATCCCCCATTGATACGTGTAGTCGGATTGATACCCTCCAAAGGCTTCGGCAATGTATCCTCGTGAATAGTCGACATGGGGGTGTGGCTGCCATCGTTCATATTTGCATACTTCCGGATCGCTCATCCATGCATAAACCATGTCCGCATCGTCCGGGTAAATTCTTCTTAACAATAGCCGTTCGGTTTGTATTTCTTGCGTGCCTTTATGAGTGATCATGAAGCACTTCTTCCCCCGGCAATATATTTTTCTATTTGCGAAAAACGGCGATCCGATATCAGCAACCAGCCTGGTACTCTGTTTTCTCATCCGCTCCGCGTCTAGCGGCCCTGGCTTTTCAGCGGCCCCAACGCCCCAACCTGGTCCGCCGGCTGGCCGGCGGGCCGAGGATGGCAGAGAGGACGATTCCCTGGGTGAGGTGTTGCGGTGAAAGCGTTTCCAGTGCCGCGCGCACGGCGGCGGCGTGGGTTGGTCGCTCATCCGTGCGTCGGCTGGCTGGTTGCGCTCCGGTGGGCGTGGTTCTGGCCGGTGGCGTCCCCGCGGCGGCTTTTGCCGCCGGCTTTTCCTTGACCGGTGCCAAAGCCGCCCCGCGCGCCCGCTCGACAGCGGCGTCGTAGATCGTCGCCGCTTCCAGGCGCGCGATCGCCTGTCTCAACAAATCATTCCGCTCAGCCATGACGCATCATCTCCCGTCGCGCCAGCGCGCTCATTTGGGTTTCTCGCCGGTTGCGGCGGAATCGCTGCCGGCGATCGCGTTTCTCATCTGCGTGTCGGAGACAACATTTTGCAGGTTGTAATAATCCATGACCCCGAGTTTCCCCTCGCGCAAGGCCTGCGCCATAGCCCGCGGCACTTCCGCTTCGGCCTCGACGACCAGAGCGCGCATCTCGACGACTTCGGCTTTCATTTCCTGCTCGCGGGCGACCGCCATCGCGCGGCGTTCTTCGGCTTTGGCCTGCGCGATGCGTTTGTCCGCCTCGGCCTGGTCGGTTTGCAGTTGCGCGCCGATGTTGCGGCCGACGTCGACATCGGCGATGTCGATCGAGAGGATTTCAAACGCGGTCCCGGCGTCCAGACCTTTGTCCAGCACGGTCTTGGAAATGCGGTCGGGATTTTCCAGTACATCTTTGTGTGAGAGGGCCGAGCCGATGGTGGTGACAATTCCTTCGCCGACGCGGGCGATGATGGTTTGCTCCCCCGCGCCGCCGACCAGCCGGTCGATGTTGGCGCGCACGGTCACGCGGGCTTTCGCTTTGAGCTCGATGCCGTCTTTGGCGATCGCGGCGATCAACGGTGTTTCGATGACCTTGGGGTTGACACTCATTTGTACAGCCTCAAGTACATCGCGCCCGGCCAGATCGATGGCGGCCGCCCGCTCAAAAACCAAAGGAATCTCGGCACGTTGCGCCGCGATCAGGGCGTTGATGACGCGATCCACGTTGCCGCCCGCCAGGAAATGGGCTTCCAGCTGGTTGATGTTGACGTTGAGTCCGGCTTTGGTGGCTTTGATCTGCGGGTTGACCACGCGGGCGGGGACCACGCGGCGCAGGCGCATGCCGATGAGGTTGAGGATACCGACTTTGACACCCGCGGCCGCAGCGGAAATCCACAACCGCACGGGGACAAAGCTAAAGAGCAGCGAGATGACAAAAACAACCGCCGCGGACAACAGGGCATACCAGTAAAAATCGTTCATCGTACAAGTCTCCTCTGCATGATGTGCGCGATGGCGTACGCTTCAGCGTACGCATAGGCGCGCGTGTTCCGTTTATTCGACCGGTCGGACGACGACGCGACGCCCCTCGGTGCGCGCGACGCGAATCGGGGTTCCCGCGGCGATAAAGGCGCCTTCGGTGACAACGTCCATCCGGTTGCCGTCAAACTCGCCGATTCCGGAGGGTCGCAAAGGGGTGATCGCCGTTCCTTCGCGCCCCACCCAATCTGTGGTCTCGGCCGAAGCGGAAAACCCGTCTTCCTTGCGTGTCGCCGTCCACAGGATCAGCTTTTTGGCCAGGCGTCCCTTTTTGGCAGAGCGCAACAGAACCCAGATGACGAGTGCCACCAGGATCAGCAGAATGGCAAACATCACGAAAGCCTGCCATAGGGTCTCGGCGGTGAGCAGGATGCCGGCGATCAGCATCAGCAAACCCAGCCCGCCCGCCACGCCAAACCCGGCCGTGAGCGTCTCGGACGCGAGGAGCAGCAGGCCGACAACAAACAAGATCGCCGGCAGTGTTTCGACGTTTTTGACAAAATCAAGAAGCTGGGCCAATCCAATCAGTACGCTTGTCATGCA
The DNA here is from genome assembly GCA_964479435.1 of uncultured Oscillospiraceae bacterium. Classification (GTDB taxonomy): domain Bacteria; phylum Bacillota; class Clostridia; order Saccharofermentanales; family UBA5734; genus JAAYKS01. The sequence continues at coordinate 49,772 of CAYZME010000001.1, read as the reverse complement.
ATCCCTCCCTGTCCGAAATTCATTTGCGATGGTACCATTCCATTATATGCCATCGCCGGCGCAATCAGAAAGCGTCGCGCGATCACAGGTCATTTTGCCGCTGCGGTCGCGCGTGTTCGCGAGGACACGCGCGACGGTCAGAATGGAGGAACGGATTGGACAACAGACAAATGTATGTGTATGAAACCCACCTGCACACCTCGGAAGCCAGCGCCTGCGGGCGCTGGGATGGCGCCCAGGCCGCGCGCGCGTGCCATGCGGCCGGTTATACCGGAATTGTGGTCACCAACCATTTCGTATATGGCAACACCAGTGTGGATCGCTCTCTGCCGTGGGGGCAGTGGGTCGACGTGTTTGAAAGCGGGTATTTGCGCGCCAAAGCGGAAGGCGACCGGATCGGGCTGCAGGTGTTTTTTGGTTGGGAGTCGGGATATGACGGCACGGAATTTTTGATATACGGGCTGGACGCGGACTGGTTGCGCGCCCACCCGGAAATCCGCGACGCCACCGTGGCGGAGCAGGCGGAGTGGGTCCGGCGGGACGGCGGGCTGATCGTGCACGCGCACCCGTTCCGGGAGGAGCCGTATATTCCGGAAATCCGTCTGTTCCCGGACCTGGTCGACGCGGTGGAAGTCGGCAACGCGACCCACAGCAACCCCGGAAGCCTGCACCACAACAAAGCGGCATTTGACCGGGCGGCGCTGGCCTATGCCCGCGAGCAGGGGCTCGCGATGACCGCCGGGTCGGACATCCACAGCCGGGATATGCTGTATGGCGGTATGGGGTTCTACCGTAAAATGGCGGATGTCGGCGATTTTGTAAGGGCGGTCAAAACCAGAGAACCTTGCTTTCTCTATGACGGCGCTTCGGGAGCGCCGGGCTGGTAAGATGATGAAGAAACGGGAGGTCGTCACATGACGGACGCGACAGCGGGCGCCAGGCCCATCTATGAGTATGGGGAAAAGGAAATCGAGTTACTCAACCGCCAGGACCCGGTGTTGGGCGCGTGGATCCGGCGTTTGGGGCCGGTCGCCAGAGAGGTGACGCCCGATCGGTTCGAGGCGCTGATCCGCAGCCTGATCGGTCAGCAGATTTCCCGTAAAGCGGCGGAATCCGTGTTCCGGCGCCTCGCGGCCGTGCCGGGGGGAATCGCGCCGGCCACGCTGGCCGTGACCCCGGATGAAATCCTGCGCCCCTGCGGCTTGTCGGCGCGCAAAGCCGGTTGGATCCGCCACTTGTCCGATGAGGTCGCGTCCGGGCGGCTGGATTTGCACGCGCTCGACGACCTGAGCGACGACGAGGTGGTGGCGCAGTTGCAGGCGCTGCCCGGCGTCGGCGTGTGGACGGCCGAGATGTTTCTGATCTTCGCCATGCAACGGCCCGATGTGGTCAGTTGGGGGGATTTGGGCATCCGGCGGGGGATGGCCGCTCTGTATGGGTACGAGAAACTCACGCGCGACTTGTTCGCGCGGCATCGCGCGGATTACAGTCCGCATGGGACGGTCGCTTCGCTGTATCTGTGGGCGGCTTCGGTTCCTTGACGCGTAATACACGTCGTTGACGCAACGGATCGGTTGGCATCCGGCTGAGGCCGGAAGGAATAGAAAGGGTTGGGATATGACTGCGAAAAATATCATCTATCTGCACACGCACGACAGTGGGCGCTATTGGAGCGCGTACGGGCACCCCGTGCCGACCCCCCATATCCAGGCGTTCGCCCGCGAGAGCACGTTGTTCCGGCAATGTTACAGTGCCGCCCCGACCTGTTCGCCGAGCCGCGCGGCCATGTTGACCGGGATGAGCGCCCACGCGAGCGGGATGACCGGGTTGGCTCACCGCGGCTTCCGCATCGACGACTACGACCGGCACCTGGTGCGCTACCTGCGCACGCAGGGCTGGCAGACTGCGCTGTGCGGCATCCAGCATGAAGCGCCCGACGCGGCCGAGATCGGCTACGATGAGATCCTGGGCGGAACACACGACGACATGGGCCAAGTCGGCAAATCGCTGGCGGATTGGGATCGCGACAATACAGACGCCGCCTGCGCGTATTTGCGGGCACGTGCGCAGGACGCCCCGCCCTTTTTCCTGTCGCTGGGCTGGTTCAACACACACCGCGTGTTTCCGGTCGTGGACGAGACCATCCGCCCGGACGAACTGCAAGTGCCATGGCCGTTGCCGGATTGCGACCCGGTGCGGCAGGATATGGCGGCCTACCACGCCTCGGTGCGCGTCGTCGACGACTGCGTGGGCCAGGTGATGGCGACGCTGCGTGCGACGGGGTTGGACCGCGACACGATCGTGTTGTTGACGACCGACCACGGCATCGCTTTCCCCGGCATGAAATGCACGCTCTACGATACGGGCATCGGGGTCGGCATGGTGCTGCGCTATCCCGGCAACCCGATGAACGGGCAGGTCTGCGACGCGTTGGTGTCCCATTTGGACGTGTTCCCGACGCTGTGTGATCTGGTCGGCGTCGCGCCCCCCGCCTGGCTGGAAGGGCACACGCTGGTGCCGTTGCTCGAGGGCCGGACCGAAGCGGTCAGAGAGGCGGTGTTTGCCGAAATCAACTACCACGCCGCGCATGAGCCGATGCGCTGTGTCCGTACGGAGCGTTATAAATTGATCCGCCGGTATGGCGATCGCGCGTTGCCGGTGATCTGCAACATCGATGGCAGTCCCAGTAAAACCTTTGTCCTGGAGGCCGGCGGTTTGCGGTCGCCGTTGCCGCGCGAGGAGTTGTTCGACCTGTGGCTGGATCCCGTCGAGCGGGACAACCGCGTCGACGATCCGGCGATGCGGGAGGTCTATGCCAATTTGGCCGCGCGATTGGAGACATGGATGCGCCAAACCGCTGACCCCTTGCGGCACGGCGGTGCCCGGGTCGCCAAACCCGCCGGCGCGCGCATCCATCGCCAGGACTGTGAAGATGTGTCGCGGCCGGAATTGGAGGAAACCGACCCGGCATAAGCGCGAAAAGCCCTATTTTACGCGCCGGATTCCTCCTCTGTGCGGCCATCCGGCTTCCCGCAACTCGCCGCCTGGCCCGGGACGGCTGGATCGAGCACGCGCAGACGCAGGATGTGCAAGGTCACACCCGTGCCGATGACGGCCAACAGGATCGCGACAGATGGCCGCCGGGCCAGCCACGCGGACAACGCGAGCGACAACCACAACAGCGCCAGCGTCCGCCGGCGCGCGGCGCGGCCGATCGCGCGTTGTTCGACATAATCGCGCACATAAGACCCCAGGACCGGGTGACCCATGATCCGGTCATGCATCCGCCGCGAACTGCGGTAGAAGCACCACAGCGCGACCAGAAGCAACGGTGTGGTTGGCAGCAGCGGGATGAAAATGCCGACGACGGCCACCCCCGCCGATAAAAACCCGGCTGTGAGCAACAGCACTTTTTTGAATGGTGCGGAACGCATGCCCACATTGTACCCGAGCGGGCCCGGCCGCTGCGTTTGCGTGGTTACAGAAAACACCACGCGCGGCGGCCTTTCTGCCGTGCGCGGGTTCTCACAACCGCTTTGATGTTGTATAAATAGAAGAGAAAACGTATGAATTGGCAAGACCGTCACAGACGGAGGTATGGGTGTAGCGATGAACCACATCCTTGATTTGCGAGGCCTACTCCACAGATCGGATGTCCGGGCGCTTTTGGGCGAGAGTCTGTACCAGCCGACGAAGGAGCGGCTGCGCCGGTGGATCGGGCGGTTGTCTGACGACGCGGACGTCTTTACCTACGGTTATCTGGAGAAAGATGTGTTGGTGGGTGTGCTCGCGGCGCGGCGTTTTCCGCTTGCGGACAAAAGCAGCGAGATGGAGATTCTGGCGATCGCGGTCGACCGCGCGTACCGGGGGCAAGGGATCGGCCGCGAACTGCTGCAGTTTCTGATTGACCGGCACAACCCCGTGCGGGTGTATGCCGAGACCGACATCCAAGCGGTCACGTTTTATCGGCACTGTGGGTTTTCCATTGAGCCGCTGGGTGAAAAACACCCCGGGGTCAACCGTTTTCGCTGTCTGTGGCAACGCGCCGCGGGGATCTGACAGGGGGAGAGGGTGAGATGAAGCCGGAGGATCATTTGCGGGCCGCCTGGCGCGCGCTCGACCGGTCACAATTTCTCGACGGACCGCTCCAATCGATGGCGGCTGTCGACGCGCCGCTGCCCATCGGCTGGGGGCAGACGATTTCGCAGCCCTCGCTGGTGTTGGAGATGACGCGGTTGCTGGCGGTCCGTTCTGACAGCAAGGTTCTCGAGGTGGGGACCGGATCGGGTTTTCAGACGGCGCTACTCTCCAGGCTGGGCGGGCAGATCTATACCCTCGAGCGGTTGCCCGAATTGGCCGCGCGCGCCAAAGAGCGCCTGGAGCGCCTGGGGTATGAGAACATTTCGTACCGGGTCGGCGATGGAGGGGAAGGCTGGCCGGAACAGGCGCCCTTTGACCGCATCATGGTCACCGCGGGTTGCGCGGTGTTGCCCGACCCGCTGGTGCGCCAGTTGGCTCCGCGGGGGCGGATGATCATCCCGGTCGGCCCGCGCCATGACCAGGATCTGTTGTTGGTCACCCGCTCGACAACTGGAGTTGTCCACAGCGAATCCCACATGAAGGTGGTATTTGTCGAGCTGGTCGGACCCTACGGATGGAGTGGGGATCAGGGGTAACGCGGAGCGGCCGGCGCGCCGCCTTTGGGGTTTACACCTCTTATGTGTATGAAACGCAACGGAAAGCGACTTGTTTGCCGTCGCCGGAAAAAGTTAGAATAACAACAGACGCCTTCCCGGGTGAAAGTGAAAAAGGAAAGGGAACGAATATGAAAGCCATCGTAGACCGCGAGACCTGTATCGGATGTGGATTGTGCGCTGCCATTTGCCCCGAAGTGTTTGAAATGGACGATGAGGGCAAGTCTTGTGTCATCGCGGATCCCGTGCCGGCCGATGTGGAGGACGCCGCGCAAGATGCCGCCGACCAGTGCCCGGTCAGCGCGATTACCATCGAAGAGTAAACCAGGGATAGAAGGAGGCCGCGTGTGCCGCTTCATTTGATCATCTTTCAAAATATCGCCCACGATCCGGTGGTGCAGGCGGTGGCGGCTGGCGAAGAAGCCGCCGCTTTGCGTCAATTGGTCCCGTATGCCGAAGAGCAGGCCATCCATGGCCCGGTGTGGCGGCATTATCTGTGCCGCCTGTTGTCGGAGGCGGACCATGTTTTTTCGCGCGCGATGGAGTGGGCGGGCCAGTGCGGGCCTTCTCTGGCGGCGCTCGTCCAGGCCGATCTGGAGCGGGTGATCCGCCTTGCCGACAGGGGTCCGGCGGCTTTGCGCGCGTACGAGCCCTCCGCGGCCCCACAGGCGCACCCGCGGCAACACCGGCATTCCGCTTGCGAAAAAGCGTACATCCAATCGCTGTCCGCCATGGAACAGGCGATGACCGCCGGGACACAGGCTTTGTACGCGCATCTGTCCCGGCATTACGCGACGCTCGGGCGCGGCATTTCCGCGCGCTACCCCGCGCTGTCATGGGCCGGGCAGCTGGTCGGGGTGGAATCGTTTGATCCGGTCCGGCTGGACGAGCTGGTGGGCATCGATCGCCAGAAGCAGGTATTGATCGAGAACACCGAGCGGTTTTTGCGTGGCGCCGGCGCCAACAATGTTTTGCTGTTTGGCGACAGCGGCACCGGCAAATCGTCCTCCGTCAAAGCGTTGGTCAACGCCTATTGCCTGGACGGCTTGCGCCTGATTGAATTGACCAAACACCAGCTGGATGATTTGGAAGAGGTCCTGCTCCAATTGGCCGGCAGCCGCCACCGGTTCATCATTTTTTTGGACGACCTCTCATTTGAAGACGGCGAGCTGGGCTACAAGCGGCTCAAAGCGGCCCTGGAGGGAAAGGCCGCCGTGACCCCGGACAATGTGCTGTTCTACGCCACGTCCAACCGCCGCCATTTGATCCGTGAATCCTGGTCCGACCGCGTGGTTCAGGAAGATGAAGTGCATATTTCGGACACGATCCAGGAAAAAATGTCGCTGTCGGACCGTTTCGGACTCCGCGTGGTCTTTCCCTCGCCTTCCCAACAGACCTATCTGGCGATTGTCGAAAGCTATCTGACCCGATCGGGGATCCCCTTTACCGAATCGCTGCGGGCACAGGCATTGCAATGGGAGTTGACCTACAATGGCCGCTCCGGCCGGACCGCGCGACAATTCGTACAATCGCTGGTTAAAATCTGAGTGATCCGCAACTCCGGATGGGGACACCCGCTCAAAAAAAGAGCGATTGTCTCCGTTTTGTAATACAAAAAGCCGTTGTCTCTCTCGAATTGCGCTACAATATCTTGTAGTAGGCAAAAATTGCAGCACTACATATCGTGATTCGAGAGGGTTAACGCATGATTACGCAAATTCGCAAACGCGACGGGCGCATCGCCGACTATCAGCCGGACAAAATCACACTGGCCATTTTTAAGGCCGCGGTCGCCGTCGGCGGCGACAACTGGGAGATCGCCGAAAATCTGATGCGACAGGTGGAGGCGATCGCGGACGCGCGCTATCCGGACGGGCTGGCCGATGTCGAGGGCGTACAGGATATCGTCGAGAAAGTCCTGATCGAAAACGGGCACGCCAAAACCGCCAAAGCGTACATCCTCTTTCGCGAAAAAAGACGCACCGCGCGCGAATCCCAAGCGCTGGTGGGCGCGACCATCGATATGTTTACCCAATACCTGGGCGACCGCGATTGGCAGATCCAGGAAAACGCCAACACCCAACGTTCGATCAATGGGATGAACAACTACGTGCGCGAGACCTTTACCAAGCAGTATTGGTTGCATGAGGTCTATCCGGCGGCCATCCGCGAAGCGCATCTGTCGGGCGACCTGCATTTGCACGATCTCGGCTTTTTCGGACCCTATTGCGCGGGCTGGGATTTGCGTCAGCTGCTGATGGAAGGATTCGGCGGGGTGCCCGGCAAGGTTGAGTCCAGCGCTGCCAAGCACTTGCGCTCCTTTTTGGGACACATCACCAACTCCACGTTCACCACGCAAGGGGAAACCGCCGGCGCCCAGGCCTGGTCCTCGTTTGACACCTATTGCGCGCCTTTCATCCGCTATGACAACCTGACTTACGCGCAAGTCAAGCAGGCGTTGCAGGAATTCATCTTCAACATCAACGTTCCGACACGTGTCGGTTTTCAATGCCCCTTTTCCAATCTGACTTTTGACATCGTACCGCCGCGCACCTTGCGCGACGAGCCAGTGATCGTGGCCGGCCGCTATACCGGCGACACATATGGTGATTTTCAGGCCGAAATGGATCTGTTCAATCAGGCCTTCTGTGACGTGATGCTGGAAGGCGATGCCAAAGGGCGCGTGTTCACCTTCCCGATTCCGACCATCAACATCACCAAAGAGTTTGATTGGGACAGCCCGGTGGTCAACCGCTTTATGGAAATCACCTGCAAATACGGGATCCCGTATTTTTCCAACTACGTGAATTCCGATCTGTCGCCGGAGGACGCGATTTCCATGTGTTGCCGCTTGCGGCTGGACACTTCCGAACTGCGCAAGCGGGGCGGCGGGCTGTTTGGCTCCAACCCGCTGACGGGCTCCATCGGCGTCGTGACGATCAATCTGCCGCGCATCGGCTATTTGTCCAAAACCGAGGATGAATTCCGCGCGCGACTGAAACATCTGGTGGAGTTGGCACGCGACTCACTGGAATTGAAACGGAAAACTGTCGAGGAGCAGACCGCGCGCGGCTTGTACCCGTATTCGGCGCATTATCTGCGCGCGATCCACGAGCGCACCGGTCAGTATTGGTACAACCACTTCAACACCGTCGGCCTGGTCGGCATGAACGAGGCCTGCCGCAACTTCCTCGGCGAAGACCGCGACCTGACGACACCCGATGGCCAGGATTTTGCCTGCCGCACGTTGGACTATATGCGCTTGCTGCTCCAGGAGATCCAGGAGCAAACCGGCCATTTTTACAACTTGGAAGCCACGCCGGCCGAGGGGACCAGTTATTCACTGGCGCGCAAAGACAAGGAATTGTACCCGGACATCCTGGCCGCGGGGGAAAATGTGCCGTATTACACAAACTCGACCCAACTGCCCGTCGGATATACGGATGACATCTTTGAGACACTGGAACTGCAAGACGAACTCCAGTCGCGCTACACGGGCGGAACGGTCTTGCATCTCTATCTGGGCGAGCGCGTCCCCGATATCGAAGTCGCCAAGAAACTGATCCGCAAAACATTCGAGAATTACAAGCTGCCGTATATCTCTTTGACCCCGACCTTTTCCATCTGCCCCACGCATGGCTATCTGGTCGGCGAGCATTTCACGTGCCCGGAGTGCGGGGAAGCGGCAGAGGTGTGGAGTCGGGTCGTCGGTTATCTGCGCCCCGTACAAAACTACCACAAAGGGAAGAAGGAAGAATACCGCCAGCGCGTCAAATATGTGATGCGCAAGGCCAACCTGGCGTGAAAACCGGCATGAAAACCGCCGGCATGATCCCGATGTCAACGGTGGACTTTCCCGGCCATCTGGCGGCGGTGGTCTTTACCGCCGGCTGTGATTTGGATTGCTTTTTCTGCCACAATCGCCCCCTGCTCGGCGCGCAAGCGCCGGACCTGCCGTTGGCCGAGGTTCTGGCTTTTCTCGACAAGCGGCGCGGCAAATTGGACGGCGTCGTCGTTTCGGGTGGGGAGCCGACGCTCCAGCCCGGACTCGCGGACTTTCTGCGGACGGTACGCGCGATGGGCTACGCGACCAAGCTCGACACCCACGGCGGTCATCCGGAGATCCTGGCGTCTTTGCTGCGCGCGCGGCCGCACCCGTTGCTTGACTATGTGGCGGTGGATTTCAAAGTGCCGTGGGATCGATACCCCGATGTCTGTGGGTGCGGCCCCCAGGTGGCAACCGCGGTGCGAAAATCCATCGCCCTGCTCGACAAAGGGTCGTCCACCGGGCGGTTGGCGTGGGAAGTGCGGACGACGGTCATCCCCCAGATCACGGAGGACGATCTGGTCGCCATGGCGTCGTCGCTCCCACAGGTCCCGCTCTACGCCCTGCAGATGTACCGCGTCCCGACCGATCACCTCCCGCAAGACCGCTTCCGGATCCACGCGGCCGCGATGACGCGCACGCAGCTGGAGCATGCCGCCACGCGCATGAGCGCGTTTCAACCCCATGTGACCATCCGCGCGTAGATTGCGCCTTCCCCCCCGGCGGATTTTTGCGCATCATGTTACAGGATCCGGCCACAGGATGACTTATACTGGTGCCATGGAACGGACGACAACTCTTGCCCCCGCTCTTTTTCTCTTATTTGGGACAACGGGCGATCTGGCGGCAAAAAAACTCTTTCCGGCACTGCGCCTGTTGCATGATCGCGGGGACTTGCCGGCGTCGGCGGCCATCTTGGGGATTGGCCGCCGTCCTTGGACCGACGCGATTTATCGTGCGCATGTGGCGGACGCCCTAGGCGCGAGCGGGGGTGTGACACCAGACGAGGTGCCACCGGCTTTTCTCGAGCGCTTTTTCTACCATCAGATGGATATGCGCGAAGCGCAAGCTTACGATGAGCTGCGCAGCCGCGCGGACGCCCTGGCGCGCGCGCGGGAGCTGCGCGGCAACCGCATCTTCTTTCTGGCGACCGCGCCCGATCTGTTTCCGATCATCGCGGAGAACGCGGGTCGCACCCGGGCTCCCCAGCCGGATGGTTTCCATCGCTTAATGGTGGAAAAGCCGTTCGGCCGCGATCTGGCGACCGCCAGGGATTTCAACCAAAGCCTCTATCACCGGTTTCGTGAAGATGAAATCTACCGCATCGACCACTATCTCGGCAAGGAAATGCTACAGAATATTCTTGTGCTGCGGTTTGCCAACCGCCTGTTCGAGCCGGTCTGGAACGCGGATCACATCGACCACATTCAGATCAGTGTGCGCGAGGCGGGCGGCGTCGATCAGCGCGGCGGCTATTACGACCGTTCCGGGGCCTTGCGCGACATGGTGCAAAATCATTTGCTGCAATTGCTGGCATTGTTGACCATGGAACAACCCTCGTGTTTCGACGCCGAATGCATCCGTGACCAGAAAGTGAATGTCCTGCGCGCCTTGCGCTTCCAACACTCACACGCGGGCAGCCCCGGCATCGTCCTGGGGCAATATACCGGACACGGCGGGAAGCCGGGGTATCGCGGGGAAAAAGGCGTGGCCGCGGGTTCGTCGACCGAAACGTTCGCCGCTTTGCGCCTAGAGATCGATCAGCCGCGCTGGCGCGGGGTCCCTTTTTTCCTGCGCACCGGCAAAGCGCTCGATCGCAGCGCCGCGGATCTGGTGGTCGTTTTTAAACCGGTTCGCTACAACGGGCAAGACCAGGCCCCCAATGTGCTCGCGTTGCGCATCCAACCTCAAGAAGGCGTCAATCTGCAATTTAACATCAAACAACCGGGCACGGTCGCGACGGTCATTCCCGCGGACATGGACTTTTGTCAGACCTGCCGCTTTCCCGGCCAATCTCCCGACGCGTATGTCCGCTTGTTACGTGACGCCTGGACGGGGGATCTGAATCTATTCACCCGCTGGGACGAAATCGAAGCGGCCTGGGCACTCATCGATCAGGTGCGGGCAGAACACGCCAATCTGCCTTTGGAGCCCTATGCGCATGGCTCCCGCGGGCCGGAAGCCATGACCCGGATGATCGAACAGACAGGGCGATCCTGGATCGAGCCGGAAGAAAAAACAGTGGAATCCTGCCAGAGGTGCGACTAGCCGGCCACCCCCGGATCCTGTTCGGCCGCGCGGGGTATGGCCGCCACAAAGCGTGAGCGGGATCCCGGCCGAATAGCCAGGCGGGCCAAAAAGGGCAGGCGCCCTTTGAGCCCCACATGCGCGAGCACCGTAAACAACAGCGCGCCCAACGTGTTGAACAAAATATCACTCATGGTGTCGGACAAACCGCCGCCGTCCGCGTGTCGCTGCATGTTCATCCCCAGCGTGTTGTCGAGTGTGTACTCGACGATTTCCCACACAGTGCCAATCGTCATAATGAAACAAAAGATCAGCAAAAGGGCCACGCCGTGCGAAAATCCCGCCGTGTCGTTGTTGCGTGCGCGCGCCGCGAGGACGATGGAATACGCGAGAATCCCGACCATCGGCCCGGACAGAAAATGCAACATCGAATCCCACCACCGCAAACGGTAATACCACCCGTTGACACTCCCTAAGAAAAGCCCGGCAAAAATGAAGCCCAGCAGGATCGCTTTGGTGGTGGGCGGGACGTGCAATCGCCGGCCAATTTCCAATAAAAAAGGAACGGTCAAAGCCAACGCGGTCGCCATCCCCTGATTGAAATAAACCCAGCGCCCGGCCCGCCCCGATACCAGTACGGTCAGGCAGCTGGCGAGGATGACCAACAGCAAAATCGCGAAGAAGATACGAACGGCTTGTTCTTTACGTCTCAAAATTCCTGCGCCTCCCCGGGTGAGGCCGGCCTGATTGTCGGCCCGGCAGATGCATTCTCTTTATTATGACACAAGTTGCGAACGCGTGAAAAATGCCCGCCATCTTACCTATCGGTAGATGTAAAAAATTCATGATCGCGCCGCTTGGCATCGATTGAGCGCGCCGCTTCTTTTTGATATCGTAATGGCGTCAATAGAAAGCGCAGCAAGGGGAGGAAAAGACATGAGTGGGGAACCGATTCTTCTGGACGGCCGGATGCTCGCCGGTGAAATCGAAGCGGACTTGGCGCGTCGGGTCGCGCGGATTCTGGCGCAGACCGGCGCACAGCCGACATTGGCGACGATTCTGGTTGGCGAGGACCCTGCGTCGATCACCTATGTGCGGATGAAAGGCAACGCCTGCGCGCGCGTCGGCATGGCTTCCCGCAAGGTTGTTTTGCCTGCGACCGCGACGACCGACGATGTGCTGGCGGTGATCGCCGAACTCAACCGGGCGGCGGACGTGTGCGGAATTCTGCTCCAGCACCCGGTTCCAGAACAAGTGGACGAGCAGCGCTGTTTCAACGCCATCGCCCGCGACAAAGACGTCGACGGTGTCAATGTCGAGAGTTTTGGCGCCATGGCCATGAAGCTGCCGGCGTTTGGCAGCGCGACCCCGATGGGAATCCTGGAGATCCTCAAGCGTTTTGAAATTCCGGTTGCCGGGCGCGAGGCGGTGGTGATCGGCCGCAGCCCGATCCTGGGGAAACCGGTGGCGATGTTGTTGCTCAACGCCGACGCGACCGTCACGATTTGCCATTCCCGCACACGGGATCTGCCTGCGGTCGTCCGGCGGGCGGACATCGTCGTCGCGGCCGTCGGCAAGCCGCGGTTTATCCAGGCGGATTGGATCCGGGAGGGCGCGGTTTTGATCGATGCCGGATATAACCCCGGCAACGTCGGCGACATCGACCTGGAACGGGCGGCCCCGCGCGCTTATGCTTATACCCCCGTCCCCGGCGGCGTCGGCCCGATGACCATCGCCATGTTGATGAGACAAACCGTTGAATCCGCGGAGCGGCGTGCCGGTTTGGAAACACACGATCACTCGCGGGTGTAACAGGATCACGGTCAGCACGGCGGGATTGCGGTATCATCGGAGCAGATGAATCAGCTGTTTGCACTTCCCGTAAAGGAGGGTTTGACCATGAATCTGATTGCCAAAATCCATGCCCGCGAAATCCTGGATTCCCGCGGATTCCCGACCGTCGAAGCGGATGTCTATCTCGACAACGGCGTCTTGGGCCGCGCCGCGGTTCCATCCGGCGCGTCGACCGGCATCCACGAAGCACTGGAGCTGCGGGATAAAGACCCGGAGCGGTACCTGGGCAAAGGGACACAGACCGCTGTGGCCCATATTGAAGATCGGATCGGACCCGCGCTCGCGGGGATGGATCCGGCGGATCAAGCCGCTTTGGACCGGCGCATGATCTCTTTGGACGGTACGCCCAACAAAACACAACTGGGCGCCAACGCGATGCTGGCGGTTTCATTGGCCGCGGCCCGCGCCGCCGCCCTCGACCAACGCGTACCTTTGTACCGCCATATCAACACGCTGGCGGGATCCCCCGCTTTGGACCTGCCGATCCCCCTGTTCAACATTCTCAACGGCGGCTGCCACGCGGACAACGGCCTTGATTTTCAAGAGTTTATGGTCGTTCCGGTCGGCGCCGCCAACACCCGCGAGGCGATGCGGATGGGAGCCGAAGTGTATCATCGGCTCAAAGCGCGGTTGACCGAAAAAGGCTTGACGACGGCCGTCGGTGACGAGGGGGGCTTCGCGCCTCGGCTGGGGACCGCCGACGATGTGTTACAGGAAATTCTCGCGGCCATCGCGGACGCCGGCTACCAGGCCGGCACCGATGTGGCGATTGCCCTGGATGTCGCGGCGTCGGAGTTCTACCGGGACGGGCTTTATCGCATGACCGGGGGCGCCGGCGATCAAACCAGCGCCGGGATGGTGGACTATTTGGCCGGTTTGGTCGAACGGTATCCCATCCTGTCCATCGAAGACGGCTTGTCAGAGGACGATTGGGACGGGTGGGCGCTTTTGACCCGGAAACTGGGCCACAAGGTTTTATTAGTTGGCGACGATTTATACGTCACCAACCCCGTGCGCCTGCAGCGGGGGATCGCGGAAAAAAGCGGCAATGCCATCCTGATCAAACTGAACCAGATTGGGACCCTGAGCGAAACCCTGGACGCGATGAAAATGGCGCGGGACGCGGGATTCCAAACGATCGTCTCCCATCGCTCCGGTGAAACGGAAGACACCACGATCGCGCATCTGGCGGTGGCAACCGGAGCCCGCTACATCAAAACCGGCGCGCCGGCGCGCAGCGAGCGGGTGGCAAAATACAATGAACTGATGCGGATTGCCGAACAATTGGGCCGCTGAGTTCATAAGGTCACCAAAGGGTAAAACATAAGCGGCGGCGCTCCCCGTGGGAGCCCGCCGCTTGTGTTTTGTTTGATAAAGGGGCGATCGCGGCTGCCGGATCAGGCGTCCCCGACAAACTGCAGGCCGCCGATGACCCAGGCCGCCACTTCGCTGAGCGCGGGGTGGATGACCATCGATTCGTAAATCGGGCTGATGGTACCGGCTTCGATGCATTGATAAACGGCCTGGGTCAATTGCCGCTTGGCCGCCTGGTCGCGATCCGGCGGTGCCGGCAGGGTGCATGAAAAACCGGCGTTCATCAGATAGACAAACGGCTGGATCAAAATCGCGGCCTCCGGCCCGATCACGTGAACCCCCAGGATGCGCAAGTTCTCGTCGGCGATCAATTTGACAAATCCATCGTTGGCGTCGCCGGGCTCGTATCCCATCGCGTACCCTTTGGACACTTCGGAGAAGCGATTGTAGCCGACCAGCAGGCGGCCGCCCCGCGCGCGCGCCTGTGCCTCGGTCAAGCCGACATGCGCGATCTGCGGGTGGGTAAAGATCGCCCAGGGCACCGCGTCGTATTGCACGCGCCGCCGGTCGGGGTCCTTGGCGTCGCGGAACAGGTTTGCGGCCAGAATATCGGCCTCGTAGTTTGCTTTGTGGCGGAATTGGTATTTGCCGTTGATATCACCCAGCGCCCAAATGCCTGGGACATTGGTCTGCAAATACTCGTCTGTGCGGATCCAGCCATGGGAATCGACCTCGATCCCCGCTTTGTCCACCGCCAGACGGTCCGCGTTGGAACGCACGCCGGCCGAAACCAGGATTTTTTCGCAGGTGATTTCGCGTGTGGCGCCGGTTTGTTCGTCGCGGACAACGACCACATTTCCCCCTCTTTTGCCGGCCCGGACCGATAGGACCCGGTGATTGGTCAGTACGTCCATGCCATGGGCGCGAAATTGTTGTTCCAACAGGAGACTGACTTCTTCTTCCTCTTTGTTGGCCAGGCGCGGCAAGCTTTCGACAATCGTCACCCGCGTGCCCAACGCGGAAAAAATGTGGGCAAATTCGCAGCCGATGGCGCCGCCGCCGAGGATCAACAGCGATTTCCAGGGTTTTTTCGGAAACTTGTCACCGAAAAATGTTTCTGAAACGAGATAATCCGCGTCTGCCAGGCCTTCGATGGCCGGCACGCTGGAACGGGCGCCGGGCGCGAGAATGAAACGTTTCGCGCGAAATGTTTCCGGCTGCGCGCCATCTGCCGTGTCGACACGCATGGTGTATGGCGAAATAAAAGAGCCGGTCCCTTTATACACCGTCAAGCCGCGGACGCCGGCCAGACTGCGCTCAATCTCTTGTGATTCGTCAATTTTCGCCCACATCCGCCGCGAAATGAGCGGCCAATCCACCCCCGCGAGGCGGAAATCCATGCCGGCTTTGACTGCTTGTTCGGTCTCGCGGATCAGATCCGCGGGGTGGACGAGGATTTTGGAGGGAATGCAACCGCGGGTCAGGCACGTCCCGCCGAATTTGCCTTCCTCCACGAGCGCGCAGGACAAACCCCGGCGCAGGGCCACTTCCACCAGCGACAGCCCGACACCGCTACCCACCACTGCCAGATCATACTCTTTCATACTTGACCTCCCTGTCGTCCGTTTGTATAGGCTTGTCAATAACGGAGGATGGCGACGACGCCAATGCCGGCGGGCATTTCCTCCGGTTCTGTCAAATATACGTCGCCGCCGTGGCGGAAAACATAAGCGGCCGCCAATTCATACAGGTCCTCAGGGGTATCGGTGTTCGCCAGGACATCCGCCGGCTCGACCGCGCCGCTCGCCGGATCATAAAAACCGGGCGCGACCACCCCGTCGACCAGAAAAAGCGATTCAATCCGGCCCTGCGCGGCAGCCGGCAGGGTCCGCACGATTCCCTCCAGTACACGGCCGCTGCCGGCGACCGCTTCCCATTGCGCGAACGCGCGCGTACGGGCCGTCGCGAAAAGCGGGCGCACGATCTCCCACGCTTCCGCACGCAAGCGGTCGGGTTTGAGGGTTTCGGGTGAGCCCGACACGTTGCGGTCCATCAAATGGCCATACCTGGAGAGGTGGCGATACAACGGGAACAGGTAGTCGACACAGGCGATGACCAGCGGCGCGCGATCGCGCGAGATCTGCCGGGTGACCGCCGTGTCGACCTCGCGCAGGTACGCCTCGATCCGGGCTTTGTCGAGTTCTTTGACGGGCGAAAAACCCTTCGCGACGCCACCGCTCCTGCCGGCCGGCGTGGGGTGGCGGGGCGTCCGCGCGTCCTCATACGCGGCGGCGATCTCTTTGAGTGAAGCGGGCAATCCGGGGACCGGGCGCTCGACCATCTTGAGCCGCGTACAATCAAACAGGCGGGATCCGGCGAGGCTCAAAGCCAATAGATGGTAGTTGCCATCGCCGGTGACCAGGGGGATCAGGGGGCGGACACGCCAACGGTCGGAGAGCGTCACACTTTCTTCCACAGAGAAGGGCAGTTGCAGGACCCGCAAATGGTCCGGCTGCAAAAACAGCGCCAGGCCGTTCTCCTTGGGCGCGAGGAGCAAAATATTGTCAATCCAATGATAAACCGGGTTCAACAGCGCGCGGATCTCGCCCGGCTTGACCCCGCGTTCACGCAACAGGCCCTCCGCTTTGCGCGCCAGATTTTTCAGACGTGTGGAGGACTGCCGCGACTCGGTGCCATCGCGTTGCGCGGGCAGGTAAAAAGACAAGGCGGGAAAACCGCGGAATTCCATCAGGCTTTTGAGATCATCGCGGGTGTATAAATCCAATTCGATCATCTCCTTACAGCTTCATGGTATAACGGAATAACAGGTTGGGCAAGCAACCCAACCGGAGAGGGGTGGATCAGACCATGGCGCAAAAACCGTTGTTTCATTTCTCCATTCAAATCGATCCCCTGGCCGAGAGGCAGGAATTAGATTTTGTACGCCAGCTGGGCGTGGCACATGTGTACACCTGGGTACGTGATGAGCAGACCACACGAGCGGCCCTGCGATCCTTGCGGGAGAGAGTAGAGGACGCGGGTTTGATCCTCTACAACGCGGGACATTTCGGCATGGCCAAAAACGATCAGATCCACCTCGCTCTCGCCGGTCGCGAGCAGGCGTTTGCGAACTACCGCTCCTTTCTGTACGCGTTGGGAGAAGCGGGGATCCACTTGACGACCTTTACCTGGGAGCCGACCCGTGTTTGGAGTACCGATGTCCAACCGCGGCCCGAAGCGCGCGGCGCCATCGCGCGGTATGTCGATATGGACGAAGTCGCGGCGCGTCCCTATACGCATGGCCGCGCGTTCACACGGGAAGAGATATGGGATAACTATTCATGGTTTATCTCCCGCATTCTGCCGGAAGCCGAGCGCGCCGGTGTTCGCCTGGCTTTGCATCCCAACGATCCGCCCGCGCCGGCATACGGGGGCATTCCCAGCCTGATATACCGGGCCGAGGACTTTCGCCGGGCGTTCGCCGTCGCCGGCGAACATCCGTCGCTGGGTATGGAGTTTTGCACGGGATGCTGGTTGCAAGGCGGAGCGGGATTCGGATCGGTGCTCGATGACCTGCGGACATTTATCCAGGCGGGGCGGGTCCGGATCATACACTTTCGCAACGTCAGCGCGCCGATGCCGCGTTTTGCGGAAACCTTTCTCGACAATGGCTATATGGACATGTATCAAATCATGCGCGTCCTGCTCGCGTCCGGCTACGACGGAACCGTAACGCTGGATCATACACCCGCTTTTCCTCAGGCGTACAATACCGGCACAGGCACCGCGTACGCGATCGGCTATATGCGCGCCCTGCTGGAACGGGCAGTGGCCGAAAGCGGGAGCCGGTAGAGCCGTGCGGGTTTAGCCGTGCGGGTATAATACAGATAACGAGCGGCTTCGTCGGCGATTGGATTCGCCAGCGACCCGTTCGCCGGCGAATGGATTCGCCAGGAGTCTATCGAGCCATGGAAAAGAAGCGTATCGGCTGCATCATCGAAAATATTGAGGGCAGCTACGGCCGCAATGTATGGCTGACATTGCGCCAAGCGGCGGCGGACGCGGATGTCAACCTGCTGGTTTTTGAGGGCAGGCGTCTGTTGGCGCGCGGCAACGACCGGCGTCATAACGCGATCTACGCGCTGGCGGAACGTTTCCGACCCGATGGCTGGCTGGTGATGGGCTCGGCCATCGGCAGCTACGCCTCTCCCGCGGAATACCATGCTTTTTGCGCGCGCTTTACGGCGCACGCGCCGTTGGTTTCGATCGGCTTGGCATTCCCGGAGCGTACCAGTGTGGTTCTGGACGCGGCGCCGGGCATGCGGCGGTTGATGGAGCACCTGATTCGCACGCACGGTTACCGCCGGATCGCGTTTTTCAAAGGGCCGGAAGGCAACGTCGAGGCCCGGGAACGGTTCCGCTTGTTTGAGATGCAAATGGCCGCCCACCGCATACCGGTCGACCCATCGCTGGTCTTTGCGGGGAATTTTGCCAGCATCGACGGATATGAGGCGTACCAGGCTTTGTACGAGTCCCGCGTGGCGTGTGATTGCATCGTCTGCGCCAACGACGATACAGCCCTGGGAGCCTATCATTTTGTTCGGGCCCTGCGGCGCAAAGGGATTCAACCGCCGACTGCGATGATCACCGGTTTTGATGATTCTCGCGCCAGCCGTGCCCACCGCCCCGCGTTGACGACCATTGCCCAGCCCATCGGGCGGATGGTCGAGCGGGCCATCCGCATCCTGCTGACAAAAATGCAACGGCCGCTCCCCGACGAGCAGATCGTATTTCCCACCGAGCTGATCGTGCGGGAGTCGTGCGGCTGCCGTTATCTGGGCAGCCCGGATTTGTCGGATGAGATGTATCTCCGGCCGGTCAGTCCCTCCTCGATTCATCAATCGATGCAGACGTATACGTTGGACGATTTGTTCGCTGAACTCGAGCGCATGCTGCCGCAACTCGGCATCCGTTCCTGTTTTGTCGTGCGCTACGGGCGGCCGATGGGTGATCCGGCCGCGTGGCAGGTGCCGGACCTATCCGAGTTGTTATTCGCCTATACCGGAGGTTCACGCCACACTTTGTCGGACCCGCCGGTGTTCGCGACCGCACAACTGTTACCCGATGGGTATGCGAAGGATGCGGACCGCGTGACAGATGTCATCAAGCCCTTGTTCTTTCATGACGAACAATTCGGCTATGTGATTTTTGAAGCCCAGGACGACGAGACGTACTATTTTGAGGATTTACGGGGTCAAATTGCCGATTCGTTGATGTTCGCGCTGATGATGGACCGGCAAAAAGAGATCGAAAGGGAATTGGCGCAATTGCGCGCCCAAATGGACGCGCCTGCGGACGCGCATGCGCCGGATCCCTCTGCCTGATCACGCGTTTCGCACAGGAGGTGTTCCCATGTCTGATTCCCGATTGCCACCCAATCCCAACACACACATATCGTATGCCGACGTACCTCTGCGTGAGATTTGGCTGGCAGGCGGCTGCTTCTGGGGGGTCGAGGCCTATCTGGCCCGGATCCCCGGTGTAGCGGCAACCACCGTCGGCTATGCGAATGGAAAGACCGAGCGCCCGACCTATGAGGATGTCTGTTTCCGCCAGACCGGACACGCGGAAACCGTTCATGTCCGCTACGATCCGCGCCGCCTGTCGCTGGCGGCTCTGCTCGACCAGTTTTTCGGCATCATCGACCCGACATCGCGCGACCGGCAAGGAAACGACCGCGGGGCCCAGTACCGCACGGGGATCTACTACCGGGATCCGGGCGACCTGGCGGTCATCGACGCCGCGGTGCGCCGCGCCGCTCCAAAACACACCCGCCCGATTGTCACGGAAGTGGAGCTTCTGCAGCGCTATGACCCGGCCGAAACGTATCACCAGAAGTATCTGGAAAAAAACCCGCACGGCTATTGCCACATCTCCTTTGACACGTTGCCCGCCGCCGACGCCCAGTCTGTGAGCTCCCCGCAAAAGGAGAATCCGTGGACACGCCCGGACGACCGGGAAATTCGCGCGATGCTGACAGATGAACAATACCGCGTGACGCAAACCGGAGGGACGGAAAGGCCGTTTACCGGAGTCTATAACGACTGGGATGCTCCGGGGATTTATGTGGATGTGGTCAGCGGCGAACCGCTGTTCAGCTCGCGGGACAAATACGACGCCGGCTGTGGCTGGCCCAGCTTTACCCGCCCCATCGAGGCCGGGCGCGTGGGTGAGCGCGCGGACCGCTCGCACGGCATGATCCGCACGGAGGTGAGGAGCGCCGGCGGGGATTCCCACCTGGGCCACGTGTTCACCGACGGGCCGGCGGCGGCCGGCGGCCTGCGGTACTGCATCAACAGTGCCGCGCTGCGCTTTGTCCCCTATGAGGAAATGGCAGCGGCCGGCTATGGCGCGTACCTGGGCGCGGTGCGGGATGTGGATGACACCTGACCCGGAAGCGTGGCCCCGACCACCCCGGTCGCCCCGACCGGATTGGCCGCGCGTGTGCGCGCGTCTTTTTGCTCCGCGGCTTTCGGTCTCCGGTCAAAAAAGCTATACTGTCTCCGACAAGGGGGGAGGACGCGTGAGAAAAACGAGCGGGGATCCCGTTCCAAGCAGATGGCCGCATGTGGCAGCCCTGATCACCTACCTGGTGCTGCTGGCGGCTCATGTACTGGCCCATTTTCTGCCGTTGGGCGGTGTCACAACCGGCGCGATCGCCCCCATGTATCCAAGTCTCATCCTGCCCGCCGATCTGACCTTTTGGATGTGGGCGGTGATCCTTTTTCTGCAAGGGCTGTTTGTCCTGGCCCCGTTTGATGTGTTCGGAACCACCTGCCGGGTGCAAAAAGATCTCGCGCGTCACGCCACCGCGCCTTTTATGCTGTTTGCCGTATGCAATGTACTCTGGTTGGTCACCTGGCACCATCGGCATCTGGCCGGGGCGACGGGGCTCGCGGCGGCGATGTATGGCTGCGCCATTTGGGGTTATCGGGTGATGGAACGCCACCAATCGGTCATGCGTCTGTCGGATAAAATATTCATCCGTGCCGCGTTTCGCGTGATGACCGCCTGGATGTCCCTGGCCACGATCGTTCATTTTTCGATGCTCATGACCGCCTGGAGCCGCAACGGCTGGGGAGGGATCTCCGAACCAACCTGGGCGCTCGTGCTACTGGTGACGGCCCTGTTGGCGACGTTGGTGGTCACGCTGGCCGCCCAGGATGCCGTATTCGGCATGGTCGCGCTGTGGACGTATATGGGCATTCTATTGCGACATCTTTCGACCGGCGCCGGCGGGCTCAGCGGCCGCTACGGTTCGCTGGTGGTCTGCCTGACGATTTGCCTGGTCCTGCAATTCACAGCGGTGATGCTGGCCATCCATCGCAGTCGCCGCCGGGCGGGGAAATCCCCCGAAGCCGATTTTTTCACATGAAAAATACCGTGGACCCACCCGCGGCGGAGCCGGGATTTTATTTTATCTGTGTCCACGGCGTCGGCGGCAGCGCGGCGCAGATGGCGGACTGGACGGGGGCATGGGGTTTGCCGCCCGGCCCTGTCCATTATCTGAATCTGTCCATGCGGGAGAAACCGGTGGCCTGGCGGGCACAAGTAGATCACGCCGTGCGCGCGGCCCAGGGGCACAAGTCGCGTCTGATCCTGATCGGGCATTCTCTTGGCGGCCTTTTGTGCCTGGACGCGGCGACGCGTCACCCGGTCGATGGCGTCATTGCCCTCAACGCACCCTTTCGGCTCCGCACCAGTCTTTTTCAAATACGGATGGCGACACGGATGGTTTGCGGGCGGGCGGAAAAGGACGATGAGGTATTTCGCGCCTATCGGATCGCGCGTGAAATGGCCGTCGCGAACGGCTGGAAAAACCGTTGCCTGCCAAAGGCGTACTGGCGGCTCCTGGCCGAGATCCGCCGTGTCCGTCGCCACCTGGATGCGGTCCGTTGCCCAGTTCTGCTGATGCAATCGGGGCGCGATGAGACCGTTTCGCGGCACAGCGCGGCGCGTTTCGCCGTGGAATTGGCGGGCGAGGTGGCCTTCATCACGCTACCCGACTCCCGCCATGCCTGGTTCAAAGACGCGGATCTCGCGCGATTGCGCAAAGCGATTCAGAGGTGGATCGGCCGACTGCGGCGTCCACCCCGCGTCAGGTAAACGGATCGACGCAATTTTCGTCAAAAACCAGCACGAAATATCCATCGGGCGCCGTCAACACCCGCGTCGCGGCGTCCGCGCGATCGGGTGTCAGACGCGTGTATACTTGGTATTCGCTTTCGTCCAGCAAGAGAAAACACGCGTCCACGCCGTCGGGGATCTGATACCAGGCAGACGCGCTCTGATAGCGATAGGGCCTCATGTCGCCGTTCTCCAACAACACTGGGGCGATCCGCACCCGCCCGTCCGTCTGGATCGAGACCGAAGACGCGTTCCAGAACGTGGCGTACCCGCGGGTCAGATGCGCTTCATCCAGGAATTGACCGAGGCGATAATACGGGTTTTGCTGCCGGGCGTGGACCGGGGTCGCCAGGATGGCGCCGGCCGCGACACACGCGTACAACACCAACGGGGCCAGCGCCACCAGTGCGAACCGGCGCGAACGGGGTTCGTGCCACCAGACCCTGGCCAGCGCAACCGTACAGAGCGCGCCGGTAAACGCCAGGGGGGACAACCGCCAGTTGACGTTGGCGATTTGGCCGAAAACATAAGCGAATAACAAAGCGCCGCTCATGGACAGGTGGGCATATAACAACAGGCGCACACCGATCTCGCGTATCTTGTCCCGCAGCAGAAACAAAAGCAGGGGGGCGACAGCCAGGAGCAAAGCCCCGGGCAGCCGTGCCAGATGGGCCAATCCGAGCGACGAGGTCACGGCGGTGTTCGCGGCCGGCGCGTACCCCAGAAGCGTCAGCCAATCGCGCGGCAACTGCAGCAGATGGCCCAGCCATTGGTCCGGATCCGACAAAGAAGCGTAATAATCGGTATACCAGGTGGGGATCCGGTAGGTGAGCAGCAAGCCGACCGCCAGCCCGGCGAGGGTCGCGAGCGCGCATCCGAGGACGATGCGCATCTGGTCGCGATCCGCCGCCATGCCCCCTTCGCGGTGAAAAAAACGTTCCAGCAAAAGCGCGCCCAACAGCGGGCCGCCAAAGGTGATCACCCCTTGCAAGCCGTTGAGGGAGCACAGAAAAATCCAAACCAGGGCACAAACCGCGACCGCGCGGCGCTGCCATGTCGCCGGCTGTGCCGGGTGCCCGTCGCGGGCGGGATGGCTCTCGAGCCAGCGCGTGACCAGCACCAGACCGACCGTGAGAAACAGACTGCCCAGGCTGTAGTAGATGATATGTCCCCAATACAGCTCCCGCATTTTGACACTGCCCGACACCGCCATCACGGTCAACGCCACCGCTGCCGCGGTCCACAGCGGCGAAAAACGCAGCGCGCGCGACGCCAGCCAGGCGATCGCGCCGCACAACAAGCACGCGAACAAAATCATCCCGGCGGTCTGGGCCGCCATGCCAAAGCCGAACAGCGGCAGAAAAGGCAACATGAACCATTGCCCGCCAAAGGGTAACGTGGCCGCATAATAAAACGACGGGTCGAACAGGCGGCCGCTGCGCCAGGTCGCCTCCGCCCAGAGCAACGTATCCGTGTGATCGGCGTGCAAAGCCCCGGCCGCGACGACGATGACCGCGTAAAAAACCACGGCCAACGCGGCGAGCCCCACCGCCCAGGCGGTGACGCGCGCGGCGCGCGACCGGCTCATGCGCGTTTCTCCTCGTGATATTCCCGCTCGGTATTGACATTCCAGATGCGGGCGCGCGATGGATCGCGGGAGATCAGCGCCTCGACGGCCTCGAACGCGGTCGCCATCGAGTGGTCCATGTTGTTGTACCGGTGTTGTCCGTTCCTGCCGACACAGTACAGATTGGGGATCCGGTCCAGCCAGCCGGTCAACGTGTCGATCTCGGCGTAGGTGTCAAAATAGGCGGGATAGGCTTTTTTGACCCGCACACGGTGTGAGTCCAACACATCCGCCGGGTCGATGATGCCGATCTGGGCCAGTTCGGCGACCGCCATCTCGATAAAAGACGCGTCGTCCATCTCCCACATGGCGTCGCCCTCACGGCAAAAATACTCCAACCCCATCCACACCGCTTGTGTGGGATCGGCGGTCAAATACGGCGACCAGTTGTTAAAGATTTGCAGACGGCCGATTTGTACGCCCGGTTCCTGGATGTAGATCCAGCAATCCGGGACGATGTCCCCCAATGTGGGCATCGCGGTTTCGTTGCGCAGCGCGAGGCGGCGGACCAGCAGGCCGACCGTGATGAAATCGCGGTAAGGCAGGCCGTCGGCAATCCGCGACACTTCCCCTGGCACGTCGATGCCTTCCATCCCCGCGACCAGATCGCGCAAAGGCATCGATGACACCACTTCGTCGCAAGGGATCTCGACCTCCCCGTCGGGGGTCGCGCAAACCACGGATGCGATTCGCCCGTCCTCGCAACGGATCCGCCGGACCGCGTGGCGGGTCAAAATGTGGCCGCCATGCGCCGTGACTTCGTCGGCAACGGTCTCCCACAATTGCCCCGGGCCCAGTTTGGGGTACCAGAATTGTTCGATCAGCGAGGTCTCGACTTCTTTTCTGCCCAGCCCGGTGGCTTTGCCCAACATGTCGCGCAAGATGGCGAGGATCGACAATCCCTTCACCCGCTGCGCGCCCCAATCGGCCGAAATCACGGACGGATGCCGCCCCCAGAGCTTTTCCGTGTATTTTTCAAAAAACATCCCGTAGAGCACCCGCCCGAAGCGGTTGATGTAGAAATCTTCCAGTGAGCGTTCCGGGCGCTTGATCAGCGCGGCGCGCAGATAACTGACGCCGGCCCGCAAAGTGCGGGCCAGCCCCATGTTGCGGAACGTCTGCGCTTTCATGCGAATCGGGTAATCAAAAAACTTGCCCAGTGAATAAATTCGCGACACCCGGTCGCGAATCAGCATCACGCGGTCCTGGGTTTCAGGGTCCGGACCGCCCGGCGCCAACGGCTTGTCCCGGCGCAACAGGCGGTCATCGAGGGCGGGCGCGCCTTGCAACGGCATCCGGCCGCGCCACCAATCGGTGACACGTTCGTCTTTGCTAAAAAACCGATGCCCGCCGATGTCCATCCGGTTGTCGCCATAGCGAACGGTGCGGGAAATACCGCCGATTTCATCGCTTTCTTCCAGCACCGACACCGCGTAGTCCCCGCTTCTGGCCACAAGCTCCCGCGCCGCGGTGAGGCCGGCCGGACCGGCGCC
>CAYZME010000001.1:1395-24495 GCA_964479435.1 uncultured Oscillospiraceae bacterium | reverse complement strand
TGGTCGGTGATGGCGGGTGAAATGGGATTTGCCGGCGTAGCCATAAGAATGGCATACTGAAGAAGTCACTTTTTTTAATAATACGCGCCGCAAGCCTTGCGGCGCGTCAACGATGGAGTCACAGAGAGGAGTGAACGCATGATTCTTGACCCCAAAAACCTGCTTGAGATGAGCGAACGGATTCGCAAAGGTTGCGAGATTGATCCCGAATTATATGGTAAATATGACGTCAAGCGCGGCCTGCGGGATATCAGCGGCCGGGGCGTGCTGGTCGGACTGACCGATATTTCCGATGTGCACGCGTATCTGCTCGACGGGGACGAATATGTCCCGTGTGAGGGCCGGTTGTACTACCGCGGGATCGATGTCATCGACCTGGTCCACGGGTTCCAGCAGGGCGGCTATTTCGGCTTTGAGGAGTCGACCTATCTGTTGTTGTTCGGCAGTTTGCCGACGCGGGCAGAGCTCGATGGCTTCAATCGTATGATGGACGATTACCGTCCGCTGCCGGAGGATTTTGTCCGCGACCTGATCCTCAAGGCGCCCAGCCGCGATATGATGAACCTGCTGGCGCGCAGTGTGTTGGCGTTGTACAGCTATGACGAGGACCCCGACGACATCTCGCTGTCGAACGTGCTGCGCCAATCGCTGGAGCTGACCGCGCGTTTTTCTTCGCTGGCGCTGTATGGCTATCAGGCCTTTGCCCATTATCATAAGAAGCAGAGCCTGTTTATTCACACCCCGCAACCCGGGCTTTCTACCGCGGAGAACATTTTGCGGCTGTTGCGACCGGACAGCACCTATACCGCGTCCGAGGCCCAGGCTTTGGATCTGGCCCTGGTGTTGCATGCCGAGCACGGCGGCGGCAACAATTCAACCTTTGCCACCCGCGTGGTCACATCGGCCGCGACCGATACGTACGCCGCGATCGCGGCAGCGCTCGGCTCGCTCAAAGGTCCGCGCCACGGCGGCGCCAACCTCAAAGTGATCCAGATGTTTGAGGAGATTAAACAGACTGTATCCGACTGGGATGACGAAGACGAAGTGTCGGCCTACATCGACCGGATTCTCGCCAAAGAGGCGTTTGATCGCTCGGGCCTGGTGTATGGGATGGGGCATGCCGTCTATTCGCTGTCGGACCCCCGCGCGGTTTTGTTGAAAGAATTTGTCGCCAAGTTGGCCGCCGAAAAGGGGTATGAAGCGGAATACCGGCTGTATGACCTGGTCGAGCGGCGTTCGCAAGCGATCATCACGCAGAAACGGAGAATTTACAAAGGCGTCAGCGCCAATGTCGATTTTTACTCGGGGTTCTTGTACAACATGCTGGGCATTCCGACGGAATTGTTCACCCCGATATTTGCCATCGCCCGCATCGCCGGCTGGTCGATCCACCGGATGGAGGAGCTGGTCAGCGGGGGGCGGATCATTCGCCCCGCGTACAAAAACCTGGCCAGCCGCACTGCGTATCGGCCGATGGACCAGCGCTGAGAATCGGAATGGAAAATAAACGCACCCGAACACAAGCAGAGATGCTGACACAGATTGTGGCGGTCGCCGAGGCCGATCCGCGGGTCCGCGCGGTTGTGCTCAACGGGTCGCGCGTCGATCCGACCGTGACACCGGATCCTTTCCAGGATTACGATGTCATTTACGCCGTGAACGCCGTCGAGCCTTTCCTGGTGGCACCCGACTGGATCCGGGTGTTTGGGGAGATGCTTATTATGCAGACCCCGGACGACATGGGGGAGGCCGCCGCCCGCCGTTCGGCGCAAGAGCCGCGCGATTCGTATACCTGGCTGATGCAGTTTGCCGACGGCAATCGCATCGATTTGACCTGTATGCGCACCGATCGCATCGATCGGGTGTTGTCCGACAGTCTCAGCCGCACGCTGCTCGACAAAGATGGACTGCTGCCGCCTCTGCCGCCGGCCGACGATCGCTCCTATCACGTCAGGCCGCCGACAAACAAGCAGTTCGACGATTGTTGCAACGAGTTTCTATGGGTTTCGCCGTATGTCGCCAAAGCTTTGTGGCGCGAACAGGCGGTGGGCGCGCGGGTCATGCTGGAGCAACTGGTGCGCCCGCAACTGCACAAGATGCTCGCCTGGCACGTGGGTGCCCGCAGCGGGTATACACGATCGGTCGGCTCGTATTACAAACGACTGGATACCTGGGTCGAACCGCGTTGGCGCCGGCTTCTGGCAAGCACCCTGCCCGGCGGCGACCCCGATCAGGTCTGGGACGCGCTGCTGTCGATGGGCCGGCTTTTTCGTTTGGCCGCGCGCGAGATGGCAAGCCAGACCGGCTTCGTCTACCCGGAAGCGGAACATCGCCGTGTGATGGCGTTTTTGCGACACATCCGACGTTTGCCGCGTGACGCGCGGCGGATCTACTAGACCCTGAGATCCCGCTCGCGCCCGCCCGCGGATAAAAAACGACCGCACACCGGATCCCCGATGTGCGGTCGTCTGTTTTACTTAGAGTTGCTGACTCAGCCCATCATGACAGAGTTGACAATGGCCTCGAGGTATTCCTGGCGGCCGGAGTCCACTTTGACATCGCCCATCTTGAGCGCGTACTCGGAAAGGGCTTTCATGTCCATTTTGCCGTCGATGATATCTTTGCCGATGCCCCGGGTCCAGGAAGCGTAACGCTCCTCGACAAAGGAATCCAGGCGTCCGTCTTCGATCAGGCGTTGCGCGACCCGCAGTCCGAGCGCGAACGTGTCCATCCCGGCGATGTAGCTGATGAAAATATCCTCATTGGTGTTTGAGGCGCGGCGCGCTTTGGCGTCAAAGTTCAAGCCGCCGTTGGTGAAGCCGCCGACTTTGAGCACTTCGTACATGCAGAAGGTCGCGTCATAAATGTTGGTCGGGAATTGGTCGGTGTCCCAACCCAACAGCATGTCGCCCTGGTTGGCGTCGACCGAACCAAAGAAACCGGTGTCGCGGGCCAGGCGCAGCTCATGGGCAAAGGTGTGACCGGCGAGCGTGGCATGGTTGGCTTCGATATTGAGTTTGAAGTCTTTGTCGAGGCCGTAATGGCGCAAGAAGCCAATCACCGTCGCGGAATCAAAGTCGTACTGGTGTTTGGTGGGCTCTTTGGGCTTGGGTTCGACGTAGAAATCGCCTTTGAAGCCGATGCTGCGCCCGTAATCGACGGCCAGGTGCATCAGGCGCGCGAGGTTGTCGAGCTCGAGACCCATGTTGGTGTTCAAAATGGTCTCATAGCCTTCACGTCCGCCCCAGAAGACATAGCCGTTGCCGCCGAGTTTGACGGTCAGGTCGAGGGCTTTTTTGATCTGGCCGGCGGCAAACGCGAACACGTCCGCGTTGGGTGCGGTGCCGGCGCCGTGCGCGAAGCGCGGGTTGGTGAACAGGTTGGCGGTTCCCCACAGGACTTTTTTGCCATATTTTTTGTTCAGTTCAAGGAGCAGGTCCGAGATCTCGTCCAGGCGGGCGTTGGATTCGGCCAACGTTTCGCCCTCGGGCGCGATGTCGCGATCGTGGAAGCAATAATACTCGATTTGCAGCTTATCCATCAGTTCAAACGCGGCACGGGCTTTATTGCGGGCGCTCTCCATCGGATCGTCGGAGCCGTAATCTTTTTTCAGTGTGCCAACGCCGAACATGTCCGTCCCCTCGGCCACCATCGTGTGCCAATAGGACATGGCAAATTTGAGGTGCTCGCTCATTTTCTTGCCGGCGATGACTTCGTCCGGGTTGTAATACTTGAACGCAAGCGGGTTTTTTGACTTGCTGCCTTCATATTGAATTTTGGGTACGCCTGGATAGAATTCGGTCATGGTCGGGTCCTCGCTTTCATTGCTTTTGTTTTTGTGATGCGAACAAGGTTCCATCCCCGCCGGAGGCCGGAACCCGGATGTCCTGAATGGTTTTATTATATCGTCAGGAGTGGTTTCGTGTCCATGATACTACGCCCCCGAACTCGACAACTGTGACCATGACACAGTATTCTATTGGATAATCCAGTCATTCGGGAAAGGCGGGAAGCGGATGAAACACGCGTACAAAATCGGCGTCGCCACAGCGGGCGACGCGCGCGCGATCTACGAACTGCAGCTGGCCGCCTATGCGACAGAGGCGTTGCTCTACGATGAACCCATTCCCCCCGCGACGCAGACTTGGGCGTCCGCGGCGGCCGATTTTGCGTCCTGGCACGTCATCAAGTTGACGGCGGGGGATCGGATCGTCGGTTCGGTCCGCGGTCGGATCGAAAACAACGTCTGCCAGATCGCCCGCCTGATGGTGCATCCCGATTGGCGCGGACAGGGGTATGGGTCGGCTTTGTTGTCCGCGATCGAGGCGGCCTTTCCCAGCGGGCCCTATGTGCTGTTCACCGGCGACCGCAGTCATTTTAATATCGACTTGTATCTGCGGCATGGATATCACATCACACACGTGGATCCGAAAGTCGGCCTGATCTATTTCCGCAAAGAGAATCGCCAAGGCCCCCGTGGCGAAAAAAGCAACACCCAACCCCGGATAGGTAAAAATGGATAAACTCACATCGGATCGCGGTCGGATTCAGGCGATGGTCCCGCCATTGCTAGCCTGGTATGATCTCAATAAACGCGCGATGCCATGGCGGGATCAACCGGATCCTTACCGGGTGTGGATCTCCGAGATCATGCTACAGCAGACCCGCGTCGAAACGGTGATCCCTTACTTTGAGCGATTCGTCGCGGCCTTTCCCGATGTAGCCGCGTTGGCCGCGGCGCCTCTGGACCGTGTGTTGAAGCTCTGGGAGGGGCTGGGGTATTACAGCCGTGCCCGCAATTTACATCGGGCAGCGCAGGAATTGATCGCTCGTGCGCGCACTTGTGCAAGCACTGGTGCTAACGCTTGTGCGGGTACCGATAGGGGGGGATTGCCGGACGATCCGGTGGTCTGGGCGACGCTGCCCGGCATTGGACAGTATACGGCCGGCGCCATCGCGTCCATTGCCTACCAGAAGCCCGAACCGGCGGTGGATGGCAATGTGATTCGCGTGCTGACCCGACTGATGGCGGATCCGGCGGAGACCGATGGCATGAAATACCGGCGCGCGTTGGCGGAACAGTTGCGGCCGGTGATTCCACCCGAACGGCCCGGCGATTTTACCCAGGCCCTGATGGAACTGGGCGCGTGTGTCTGCCTGCCCGGCAAAGCCGCGCGATGTGCGGATTGCCCTCTGGTCGATCTGTGTGAGGCGAACGCGCAGGGGGCTCCCGAGGCATATCCTGTCCGGCGAGCGGCTCGGCCGCGCAAGCAGGAATCACGGACTGTGATTGCGATCCGTACCCCAGAGGGACTGCTGATCCGCAAACGGCCCGCCCGGGGGTTGCTGGCCGGCTTATGGGAGTTCCCACATGTGCCCGGCACCCTCGGGGACGCGGACGCGCTGCGGCTCGTGCGGGAATGGGGATATATGCCGGGCAGGATCCGGCCGCTCCCGGCGCGTGCGCACATTTTCACGCATCTGGAATGGCATTTGAGCGGCTGGTATGTACACGCGGCGATTACCGCGCCGCCGCAACGATGGCGGATCGTGCCGCTCGCGCGATTGCTCGCGGACTACGCGATGCCGGCCGCCTTTTTGCCATGGCTCGATCCGGTCGCCGCATACGATAAAATGGACGCATCCGCAGCCGAGGAAGAGAGGCAGAAGAGATGATTCTATCCGGTAAGGAAATCAGGAGGCAAGTCGAAGCAGGGAAGATTGAGATCGACCCGTTTGACCCGCGCGGACTCAATCCCAACAGTTACAACCTGCACCTGCACGATCGCATGCTGGTTTATACCGGCGCGACGTTGGACATGAAGACACCCAACGACACCCAGGAACTGGTGATCCCGCCCGAAGGGTTGCTGTTGCGGCCGGGAAAATTGTATTTGGGCCGCACCCTGGAATACACGCGCACAGATTATTTTGTGCCGATGCTCGAGGGCCGTTCCTCGGTCGGGCGATTGGGATTGTATGTGCACGTCACGGCCGGGTTTGGCGACATCGGCTTCGCCGGGTTCTGGACCCTGGAAATCCAATGTGTACAGCCCGTGCGTATTTATGCCGGTGTCGGCATTTGCCAAATCTACTACCACACCATTCTCGGCGATTATGAACCCTATCGTAGCGGCAAATATCAGAACAACGACGGAATCCAACCCAGCCTGTTATACCGGGACTTCGAGACGTGAACGGAGACCGAGCGCCCACGCTGACGGTCGATCTGCATCTGCATTCTACGTTTTCCGTGGATGGGCGCAGCCGCCTTTCGGAGATGGCGGCGGCCGCGCTGCGGGCGGGCTTGCGGACCATCTGCTTTACCGAGCACGTCGACCATCACCCGCGCGACACTGGATATGGCTTCTATCGCTACGAGGCGTACCGCGAAGCGGTTCTGCGTGCGCGGGAGGCGTTTGCCGGGCGTTTGGAAATCTTGTGGGGCATCGAATTCTCCCAACCGCACCACTACCCGGCGGAATTGGCGCGGGAACAAGCGCGCGATTACGATTTGATCATCGGCAGCCAACACTTTCTCGGGCACTGGTTTCTGGGCGAACGTGAGCTCCTGGCAGCTTATTCACGCAAGGAAGTGTTTGTGCGCTACTACGACGAGTTGATCGCGATGGCCGCGCATGGCGGTTTCGATGTCATGGGGCATATCGGCTTTCCCGCCCGCTATCTGGGCGGGCACGCGATGCCGGCTGACATCGCGCGCACCCTGGCGACGGAGATGGCGCGAGCGGGGATTGTGCCCGAGATCAACACCAGTGGTTTCCGCCAGGGATACCCCACCACCATGCCGGACGCGGCGTTTCTGGAGCAATGGGCATTGCATGGCGACGGGCGGGTGACCGTCGGATCCGATGCCCACAGTGTGCATGAACCGGGCGCGGGCTTGGATCAGGCCGCGCGAGCGATCAGCCAATTCGGGCTGCGACCGGTTGTCTTTCGCCAGCGGCAGGCTCACCGCTACGCCATGTAGCCGATGTTGGGACCACGGTAGAAAACAGGAGGCCCACAATGATCTGGATCGGAGAGAAACTGAACAGCTCCCTGGCAAACACGCGTGTCGCCCTGGAAAACCGGGATCGGGGCGCGATCGCGGCGCTGGCTGTGCGCCAGGTCCAAGCTGGCGCCGGGTGGCTGGATCTCAACGCGGGCGCCTTTGCGGAGGATGAGACGGAAGTCCTGACCTGGTTGGTGGAAACGGTCATGGAAGCGACGTCCGTCGGGCTGGTGCTGGATTCACCCAACCCGGCCGTTTTGGCCGCTGTAGCGCCGGGTTGCGCCGGGCGCGATCTCGTGTTGAATTCCGCCACCGCCAATCCGGAGCATCTCGAACCGATGCTGGACTTGGCCATCCGGCTGCATGCCGGCATCGTCCTGATGCCGCTTTACGGCACGCGATTGCCCACGACCGTGCAGGAGCAGGCCGCTACGGCGCGGGGGATGCTGGCGCGGGCCCGCGACGCCGGGTTGCCGGACGATCGGATTTATCTGGATATGCTGGTTTGCGCCGCCGCCATCGACGCACAGGCGCCGTCCCGCGCGCTGTCTTTCGCGCGCCAGATGCGCCAAGAGAACGCCGGCGTCCATTTGACGGGCGGCATCTCCAATGTCTCGTATGGACTCCCCGGGCGGCGAACGCTACACGCGGCTTTTTTATCTGCCGCCATTCAGGCCGGGGTCGACGCGCCGATTCTGGATGTGCTGGATACCCCATTACTTTATCAGGCGGCCGCGGCCACCCTGATCGCGGGGGACGATGAATACAGCTCCGATTATCTCTCGTTTTACCGCACCCGGGTCGCGCCGCCGCCGGCCACCTGACCGCGGCTGCCGGGTGCCGTTTCCTCCGGGCGCGAAGGCTTTTTGTTGGTGCCGCCAATGAAAAATCATATAATGAAATGAAGAAAATCAATGGCCCGTGACCCGGAGGTGGAGATGGCGGTCGAGATTGTGGCGGTGGATGAGACGTTGCTGGCATCGTTGCCGGATTTTTGGCAATCCATTCCGGGTGTGGGACTCAATGACCGGGATGACACGCTTCCCGGTTTGCGGCGTTTTCTTTGCCGCAATCCGGGTTTGTGCTTTGCGGCCCGGTCCGAGAACGGGCAATTGGCGGGTACGTTGTTGTGCGGCTGGGATGGCCGGCGGGCCAGGCTGTACCACGTGTGCGTCCACCCAGCTTTTCGCGGCCGGGGGATTGCGCGAAGGATGGTTGCCCGCGCTCTTCAACAATTAAAAGAACTGGGAGTCGTCAAATGCGACCTGGTGTGTTTTGCCGACAATGAGATCGGCAACACGTTCTGGCAACACCTCGGCTGGGTCCGCCGCGATGACTTGCTTTACTGGCAAATGCCGCTGCTTTCGACCAGATCCGACGTCCCTGTCCAAACAGGGTCGCGCGAGGAGTCACCGTGATACCCGCCGACACGCACCCGGATTTTACCTCCGCGGTTCCCGTGGGCGCGTCCCGCATCCGTGAAATCCTGCGCGACGGGGGATATCGCGCGGTTTTTGTTGGCGGCTGTGTCCGCGATACGTTGTTGGGTCGCCAGGCGGTCGATTGGGATGTTGGCACATCCGCCCCCCCCGAAGAAATGTTGCGGCTCTTTTCGTCTCACCAGGTGCGCGCCCTGCCGACCGGACTGCGGCACGGCACGGTGACGGCACTGTGGGCGGATCAAAGATACGAAGTGACAACTTTCCGCGAGGATGCCGCTTATTCCGATGGCCGACGGCCCGACACCGTGCGGTTTACGGATTCGCTGACACGGGATCTGGGCCGTCGTGACTTCACCATCAACGCGATGGCCTGGGAGCCCGAATCGGGCCTCATCGATCCGTTTGGCGGCCAGGCGGATTTGCAGGCCGGACAGATCCGCGCGGTGGGCGATCCGGCGCAACGGTTTGCCGAGGACGCGTTGCGCATGATGCGGGCGGTCCGCTTGGCCGGACAACTGGGATTCGCGATTGAAGAAAAAACACAACAAGGGATTCGCACGCACGCGCCGGCACTTGGGCGGATCTCCGCTGAGCGGATCGCGGGGGAGTGGGTCCGGACGGCCGTTTCTTCTCATCCGGAAGCGCTGTATTTGTATCACCAATTGGGACTGTACGCGGTGTTCCTGCCGGAGCTGGAGGCGTGTTTCGCGCTGCCAACCGGGAGCGGGCGATCGATTGGCGAGCACTGTATCGATGTCACGGCCCGGACGCCGCCGACCGTCATCTTGCGCATCGCCGCGCTTTTGCACGATGTCGCGCGCATACCGGATCCGGGACCGGGCCCGGACGATCACGCGGCGCGATCCGCCACCGTGGCCGATCGCGTCTTGCGCCGGTTGCGGTTCGCGACGCGCGACCGGGAGCGGATTGTCTGGTTGATCCGTGCCCATGACGACCCGATTCCGGCCACACCGGCGGCGGCGCGCCGTTTATTGGCCGCCTCGGGTCCCGCACGTTGGGAAGAATGGCTGGCCATCGTGCGGGCGGATCTGCTTGCCAATCATCCGGACGGTCTAACCGCGCGATTGGAGCAACTCACGCGCGTGGCCGGCTGGATTCGTGATTCTTTGCGGCGCAAAGAGCCGTATGCCATTGCGCAACTTGCCGTCGACGGGCATGATGCTCAACAAATGGGTTTTAGCGGTCAGTCGGTTGGCGATGTCCTCGGGCGACTGCTTGAACAGGTTCTGATTCATCCTTCACTCAACACACGCGAAAGCTTGCTCGCAATGATGCGGCAAATCCAAAAGGAGGCACAAGCGACATGATCAGGCCGATCTCCATTCTCGCTCTCGTAGGAGGCATTTCCCGTGAATCCATCAACCGGAGTTTGTATGAGCTGTTGCTGACCGAAGCTCCGGCGGGGTTTTATCTGGACACGTTCCCGATCGAGACATTGCCTTTTTACTCCCAGGATATCGAGGAAGACCCGCCGGAAATTGTGCGTCAATTCAAAAGCAGAATCGAACAGGCGGACGGAATCCTTTTGATCACGCCGGAATATAACCGGTCTTTTCCCGGTGTTCTCAAGAACGCGATTGATTGGGGATCACGGCCGTGGATGCAAAACAGCTGGGACGGCAAACCGGCCGCGACGCTGGGCGCCAGCATCGGGGCGATTGGCACGTTCGGCGCCCAGACGCACCTGAAAGCGGTCATGGCTTTCCTGGATATGGCGGTGATGAATCACCCTGAATTCTACTTCCATCTCACGCGTGGTTTGGACGAGAACGGTGAATTCACAACCTCGGCTCACGCGCTTGTTCAGGATTTTCTTGAAACCTTTGACGCGTTTGTGCGGGATCGCGTGACACATTAAAATAGCCGGGCCTATATAAAAATGTGCTTGTTGTTTGCATCCGCGAAGAACATAATGCAAATTGGTGGTTTTTGGATACATGAATCCAAAAATCAGATTTCGATTTGCCATTATGAAAGGAGTCAAACCATGGGTACTTTCTGGCCTCTTGTCTCCATTTTCGTGTCCCTGCTGTCCTTTGCCGTGGCAGCGTATTTCTATGTCTGGGTAAAAAGATTGCCCACCGCCCATGAGACAATCGAAAAGATAGGGTCGACCATCCGGCAAGGCGCGTTCGCTTTTCTATACCGCGAGTATAGGATCTTGTCCATCTTTGCCGGGGTGATTGTCGTTTTGATCCTGTTGTTTTTCCCTCATCCGTTTTGGCAAGGCCAGGTCACGGACAACATCGTGATGGCGGCGGCATATGCCGCGGGCACGGTGTTGTCTGCGCTCGCGGGATATGTAGGGATCAGCATCTCCACCATCGCCAATCAAAAATCGGCTCTTGCGGCGCAGCGCGGTCTGGATCCGGCGTTTATGGCCGGATTCCGGGGCGGCGCCGTCATGGGTATGGCAGTAGTCGGCACCTCATTGCTGGGTGCTGCTTGTGTCTTTCTGCTCACCCGGGACCCTGAAGTCTTGATCAGTTTCAGTTTTGGCGCCAGCTCACTGGCGTTGTTTGCCAAGGCGGGCGGCGGTATCTTCACCAAAACCGCGGATATCGCGGCCGATCTGACCGGCAAAGTGGAACTGGGGATCCCCGAGGACGACCCGCGCAACCCGGCGGTCATCGCCGACAATGTCGGCGACAACGTCGGTGACGTCGCCGGGATGGGCGCTGACTTGTTTGATTCCAACATCGCTTCGCTGGCCGCCGCGCTCGTACTTGCGGTCGCTTTGGGTGGCAAAAATAACGTGGATGTCATTTTTGCTTTTGCTTCCATCGGCCTGCTTTCTTCGATCCTCGGCGTGTTGGCGGCGCGGGCCGGGAAAAAACAAAACCCGGGCCGGGCACTGAATAACGGCACCTATCTTACCATGTGTATTTTTGGGGTACTCACACTGGTGGCAACGCTGGTATTCCACTTTGAGTTCCGCCTCTGGGGTGCGGTCATCATCGGTCTGGCCGCAGGAGCCGTCATCGGCTTCACTTCTGAATTGTTTACCGGCGACGATGGCAAACCGGTCAAGCACGTCGCCAAGTCCTGTACCAGCGGCCCCGCGTTTACGATTATTTCCGGTTTTTCGTATGCCCTGTTGAGCTCCTTGCCATCACTGGTTGGTATTGGCGCGGCCGCCATAGGTTCTTATTATATTTGCAAACCACTGGGAGCCGGTTATCCGATGTTCGGGATCGCGCTGGCAGCGCTTGGCATGCTCTCGGTCGTCGGCATGATTATTTCCAACGACGCGTATGGCCCCATCGTCGACAACGCGCGCGGCCTGGCTGAGATGGGTCATCTCGGTGAGGACGTGCTGGGGATCACCGATCAGCTCGACGCGGCCGGCAACACGGCAAAAGCGATTACAAAAGGATTCTCGATCGGTGCCGCGGGCTTGACCGTCATCGCTTTGCTCGCCGCTTATCAGGAAATTGTCGCCAGTAAAATCGGTGAAGCCGTTGATTTTTCGATCATGCATCCCCTGGTGTTTTTCGGTCTGCTGGTCGGTGTCGCCATTCCCGCGGTGTTTTCCGCCATGTTGATGATGGGCGTCGATCGCAACGCCGAACGCATGGTGACAGAGATTCGCCGCCAGTTTAAGGAAATCCCCGGGTTGATGGAAGGCACCGGGCAACCGGATTATGTCCGCTGTATCGACATCGCGACAACCGGCGCTCTGCGGGAGCTGATCCCTGCCGGGCTGATGGTCATTTTATCCACATTGGCAGTTGGCTTGATCGGCGGCGTACACGCGATCGGCGGGTTTTTGGCCGGAAACATTATGTCCGGCCTGCTGTTGGCTTTGCTGATGTCCAACGCGGGCGGCATGTGGGACAACGCCAAAAAATATATAGAGGCCGGAAACCATGGCGGCAAAGGGTCGGATGCGCATAAAGCCGCGGTCGTGGGTGATACCGTAGGTGATCCTTTCAAGGATACCGCCGGCCCCTCGATCAACACCCAGATTACGGTAGTATCCCTGGTGTCGTCGCTGACGGCCGGCCTTTTCGTCGCGTTCTCTCTGTTATAACAGGTTCTTTCGCGCAAGGATGTATCGATTCGCGGGATGGATCGCTATGATAGAGGGAAGAACCCTCGTATGAGGTGCAGGAGGTTATGTCCATGCTTTGTCCTCAATGCGGAAACAACATGACTGGAAATGCCAAATTTTGCAACCGTTGCGGCAGCCCCTTAAACGCGACTCCAACCGCGCCAGCCGCGTATCAGCAACCCGCGCCGGTTGCCGCGGCAGCGCAATCAGCCGGTGTAGAGGCGCCGGCGCAATTCGCGGCTCCGGGGGCACTGCGATACGAAGTATTTGGTGACAACCTGCCGGCGGTTTCCATTCGCCTCAACGCCGGAGAAAGCATCTTCACCCAATCGGGCGGCATGGTCTGGATGGACAACGGCATCAGCATGGCGACCAACATGAAAGGCGGGCTTATGAAGGGGTTGGGCCGCATGATCAGCGGCGAGTCCCTGTTCATGGCGACCTATACCGCGACAATGCCCAATCAGGAAATTGTCATCGCCAGCACGTTTCCCGGTCACATCGTCGCGATTGACGTGACGGGGCGCGCGATCATCGCCCAACGCGGGGCTTTTCTCTGCGCGCAACCCAGCGTGAATCTGAGCGCGCACGTGGTACGCGGAGTCGGCGCCGGCCTGTTTGGCGGCGAGGGCTTTGTTCTCCAACGCCTGGTTGGCAGCGGGATGGTGTTTCTGGAGATTGACGGCAGTCTCAAAGAGCGCGTACTGGCGCCCGGCGAAACCATCAAAGTGGACACCGGCAATGTCGCGGCATTTGAAGAAACGGTCCAGTATCAGGTGCAAATGGTCAAAGGGTTTAGAAATGTATTATTTGGCGGTGAAGGCTTGTTCCTGACGACGTTGACCGGCCCCGGCAGAGTGTGGCTGCAGACGATGACCATGCCCGCGTTTGCCAAACAATTGCTGCCTTTCCTGCCGAAAAACTCGAACTAGTGGCTTCCTCGATTCCATCCCGGACAGAGGACCCTTCCCAGCGTTTTGAGCAAGCCTGTGCCCGCGTGATCGGCGTCGACCGCCCTCGCGCGGGTATCGGCACGTTGGGAGAAAAGACCCTGCACGCGATTCTCAAACATTACCTGGAGCCGGACGTCACGCGGCATGAGGTGCGGGTAGGTGAATATCATGCGGATATTGTGACACCGCAGGGAATCATCGAAATTCAAACCGCGGGCTTTTCCCGATTGCGACCGCGACTGCTGGCTTTTCTGTCCACTTCTCCAGTTACCGTGGTCTATCCGGTGCCCCATACCAAGTGGCTCCAATGGATTGACGAGGATACCGGCGAGATCACGCGCAGGCGCAAATCGCCCAAGACAGGCCAGCCGTCCGAGATCTTTCGCGAGCTGGTGTATATCAAGCCCTGCCTGACCAACCCGCGGCTTATGCTGCTGATTTTGTTGATCGATATGGAAGAATTTCGCTTGCTCAACGGTTGGAGTCATGACCGCAAGCGGGGATCGACGCGCCATGACCGCATTCCGCTTGGCCTCGCGCAAACGGTGCGGTTGGCGATGCCGGAGGGTTTGGACCGGCTGGCTCCGGAAGGCTTGCCGGACCCCTTTACATCTCGAGATTACGCGCAGGCGGCGCGCATGCGCCCGCGCGACGCGCAGCGGGCGATCAATGTTTTGCTGTCCGCGGAACGGTTGGCGATCGTGGGCACATGCGGGCGGTTGCGCCAATACCGCTTCACGCACGCGCGGGAAACATCCGATTGACGGCCGTTTTGCAAAGGGCTAAAATGGGGAAGACATTATGGGCATTTGACCATATCTACCGGTCAAAGCCCCGGAAGGAGTCCCCATGAGTGATCCATCCTCTCATCCGCACCAGAACGCGGATCCGTTTCATCTGGAACCCAACCCCCTGAACCATTTTGCCCGCACCATCGCCGTCGTCAGTGGCAAAGGAGGCGTGGGAAAATCTCTGGTCACTTCGCTGTTAGCGGTTTTGACCCGCCGCCGCGGGCTGGAGGTCGGCATACTGGATGCCGACGTGACCGGCCCGTCCATCCCGCGCATTTTCGGATTGGAAGGACAGCGTCCACAGCAGGCGGAGCACGGCATCTTTCCCGTTGCCACCTCCAGCGGCATTCGCGTCATGTCGATCAACCTGCTTTTAGAAGCCAGTGACACGCCGGTCGTGTGGCGCGGCCCGTTGATCGCTGGCACGGTCAAGCAGTTTTGGACCGA
Source organism: uncultured Oscillospiraceae bacterium (assembly GCA_964479435.1). Taxonomy (GTDB): domain Bacteria; phylum Bacillota; class Clostridia; order Saccharofermentanales; family UBA5734; genus JAAYKS01. The sequence goes on along the minus strand of CAYZME010000001.1, from coordinate 9,775 downwards.
CGTGGTCTGGGGTACCTTGGATACGCTTTTGATCGATATGCCGCCGGGCACAGGCGATGTGCCGTTGACGGTTTTTCAATCGATCCCGCTGGATGGGATCCTGATTGTGACATCCCCGCAGGATTTGGTGACCAACATCGTCCGCAAAGCCGTCCATATGGCAAGCATGATGGATATACCGGTCCTGGGGTTGATCGAGAATATGAGTTATGCGGTCTGTCCCGACTGCGGTCGGCAGATTGAGCTGTTTGGCAGCAGCCAGGCGGAGGCCGTCGCCCAGAGCATGGGGATTCCCCTGTTGGGTCGCATTCCTGTCCACCCCGGCGTGGCCGCCCTATGCGACCAGGGGCGGATCGAGGATTACGACCGGCACGATTTGGATGAGGCAGTCGAATCATTGCGCCAGGCACTGGATGGAGGGAATGTATGAAAAAGAAAATCGCGATCGCTGCCGACGGAGACGTCATTTCGCAACATTTTGGTCACTGTGAGGGGTTTTTTATTTACGACATCGCGGACGGGAACGTTGCGCGGCGTTCCTTCCTTGCCAATCCCGGGCACAAGCCGGGATTGCTGCCGCGCTTGTTACACGAAGCGCGGGTGCACGTGGTGATCGCCGGCGGGATGGGCCAGGGGGCCATCGATCTGTTCAACGAAGCCCAGATCGATGTCATCACCGGCGCGTCCGGTACGGTGGAGCAGACGCTGCAATCCTCCCTCGCGGGCACATTGGTGTCCGACGGCTCGCCCTGTCGGGAGCATCAGCATGCCGGAGATTGCGGCGAGCACGAAAACTGAACAATCCACACCCGGAAAACGCCGATGTGACAACGTTACGGATGGGAATCCGGCGGCTTGGTAAGATGGAACCATCAAATGAACGAAGCGGGACGCGACGCGAACCGCAGGAAAGGATGGAAGACATGGAAGACCAGACCACGTACCGCATGCCCCTGATTGGAGATCCCGCCCCAGAATTCACAGCCGTAACCACGCAAGGCCAGATCCACTTTCCCGCCGATTACAAAGGCAAATGGGTGATTCTCTTCTCGCATCCCGCGGACTTTACACCCGTATGCACAACCGAATTCATCACGTTTGCCGCGATGCATGAGGAACTCAAAGCCCTGAATACCGAGCTGGTCGGCCTGTCGATCGACTCACTGTACGCGCACATCGCCTGGTTGCGTACCATTCAGGAGAAGATCGAGTACAAAGGCTTCAAAAACATGGAAGTCAAGTTTCCTCTGATCGAGGACTTGCGCATGGATGTCGCCAGCAAGTATGGCATGATTCAGCCCAATCAATCGACCACCCAGGCGGTCCGAGCTGTATTTTTCATTGATCCCAAAGGCATCATCCGCACGATCCTCTATTATCCGTTGACGCTTGGCCGCAACTTTGACGAAATCAAACGCATCATTCTGGCGTTGCAAAAATCCGACAAAGACGGCGTCGCCACCCCGGCCGACTGGCGCCCCGGCGACGATGTCATCGTGCCAACCGCGGGTACATGCGGCGTAGCGAAAGAGCGGATGGAAAATCCGGATGACGATGTCTACTGTCTCGACTGGTTCATGTGTTTCAAACGAGAGAAGAAAGAATAGCATAGGCGCTTGACGCCGACCTGTTTCCCGGGGGCCCTCGACAAGTTGTTGTTGGAGGGCCGCTTGGGTTAAGATAGAGGGGACCCGTGAAATAAGAAGGAAGGTGGTACGATCCATGAAGAAAGCAGTGGCCTTTTATGTCTGTGAAGTATGCGGCAATCTGGTAGAACTGATTCGCGACGGCGGCGGTGAGCTCGTATGCTGTAATGAGCCCATGAAGAAACTGGTCGCCAACACACAAGACGCTTCGAAAGAGAAGCACGTACCGGTCGCCGTTCGCGAGGATGGCAAGATCGTCGTCTCCGTCGGTTCGGATCCGCATCCCATGATCCCGGCCCATTACATCGAGTGGATTGCGGTCGTGGATGACAATGGCATCGAACGGATCGCTCTGAAACCGGGCGATGAGCCCAAAGCGGTGTTCCGCGATCGCGCCGATGCGGATGTATACGCGTTCTGCAATCTGCACGGCCTGTGGACCGCTTCGGTCTGACGCCGACGCTTCTGACACAAGACAAAACAAAGACGGCCTCCTAGTGGAGGCCGTCTTTTTGTTTTCTTCACCAACCTGGCCTAACTGACCTAAAACCTAACCTCAGCCCAATATGGCTTTCAGGTCGGCCTCGGGGGTTGTGACCGGATGGATGGCAAATTTGTCAACCAGGATCTGCAATACCCGGGGGGACAAGAACGCGGGCAGGGTGGGGCCCAGGTAAATGTTCTGGATGCCGAGCGCCAGCAAGGTCAGGAGAATGCAGACCGCCTTTTGCTCGTACCAGGACAGAACCAACGTCAGTGGCAGCTCATTGACGCCGCACGCAAAGACCTCCGCCAGCGCCAACGCGACTTGAATGGCGGAGTACGCGTCGTTGCATTGTCCCATGTCCATCAACCGCGGCAGGCCGCCGATGGTCCCCAGGTCAAGGTCGTTGAAGCGGAATTTTCCGCAGGCCAACGTCAGCACGACAGAATCCGCCGGCGTTTGTTTGACGAAATCGGTGTAATAATTGCGGCCCGGTTTGGCCCCGTCGCAGCCGCCGACCAGGAAGAAGTGCTTGATCGCCCCGGACTTGACCGCGTCGACGACCTGGTCGGCCACACCCAAGACGGTGCCGTGGGCAAAGCCGGTCATCACTTCGGTGCCACCGTTGATCCCGGTCAAAGGCTTGTCTTCGTCCCATCCGCCCAACTCGAGGGCCTGATCGATGATTTGTGAGAAATCTTTGCTGCCGTCGGCTTTTTCGTCGATGTGCGTCAAGCCGGGATACCCGACCACGCACGTGGTATAAAGCCGATCGCGATAGCTCGCGCGTGGCGGCATCAGGCAGTTGGTGGTGAACAAAACGGGGGCCGGCATCTGATCGAATTCTTTTTGCTGATTTTGCCAGGCCGTACCATAATTGCCTTTGAGGTGCGGATATTTCTTGAGCTCGGGGTACCCGTGGGCTGGCAGCATTTCGCCGTGGGTATAAATGTTGATGCCTTTCCCTTCGGTCTGCTCCAGCAGCATTTTGAGATCCAGGAGATCGTGGCCGGTTATCACTATAAAAGGGCCTTTTTCAATGGTCAGCGGCACGGTCGTCGGTGTGGGGGTGCCAAAGGCGCCGGTGTTGGCGGCATCCAGCAGTTTCATGCAAGCCAGGTTGGCATGCCCGAACTCCATCAGCAAATCCAGCCACGCCTCGGCGCTGTGCTCTTCGCCGATCGCTTTCATGCCTTTGAAAAACCAGGCGTCCACTTCCGCGTCCGTGCGGTCCAACACGCGGGCATGCCACGCGTACGCCGCCATGCCGCGCAGCCCGATCAGGAGGGTCGAGCGCAGGGAGACGATGTCTTCATCGCCGCTCCACAACGTGTCGGCCGGCATATCCGGCGCGCCACCCAGTTTTTCTTTTTCCGCGTGGATTTCACGCGTCAGCGCCTGGGCGTCCGCCAGGTCGAAGTTGACGTTGGTGACCGTGTGAAACAGGCTTTTCATCATGACATCGATCGCCGACCTCGGCGGTGACTGACCCTCAGCGGCGCGAGCCAAACCGACCAGCGCGCCGGTCAATTCATCCTGACCGTTTGCCACATCGGCCTTTTTGCCACAGGCACCGGCGACGGTGCATCCTTTGCCGCCGACGGTCTGCTCACATTGAAAACAAAACATAGACATGGGTTACCTCCTGTTGGGGCGACTATTTCGACCGGCCCGTGGCCGGTGCGGATCCGGATAATAGAGATGTCAGCCCAAAATCAGGCCATGGAAGCCGGGCTGGGCGCTTTGACGACAAAAATCTCGGCCACCGGCTCGTGCGCGTTGGCGACATTCATCCGCGTGCCAAAGGGGATGGCGATGATCTGACCCGCCTCATACGCATGCGGCTCCTGTTGATCCAGGCGCAGCGTAATGGTGCCGCGCACGACAATCATTTGCACATGGGAGTTGGCGTTGTGCTCTGGCAGCGCGTCACCGCGATTGAGCACCATGTGATTGATATCGACATGCTCCGTGGAAACCACGCGCTCGATCACTTTGCTGTCTGTAAGGGTAAAAGGGACGGCTTTTTCAACCATGGTGAGATCCTCCGTTGTTTGACTGGGTACGTAGCGCTCTGCGCAACGCACCTTTCCTATCATATCGCAAGACACGTCATCCGTCTGTTGTTTTTGCAACACAGGCGACAAACGCGAGCGGGGTTTCGCTTCACAATGCTTCACATTTGCGCGCCTGTCCATTCACGACAACCCGGGAGCGGCATTGTATAATCAATATGAAATCGTTGTACGAATCAAGCGCTCTTCTGATTGGAAGATCCGGGTGACAGACATGCAAAAAGGGGAGAGACAAGAACATACAAACGGGGAAGCGCGCGCGTTTGACCTCTACCTGGTGACCGGCGCGCTGGGCCATTTGGGCAACACGCTCATCCGGTTGCTCTTGCAGCAGGGGGCCCGCGTGCGGGGCCTGGTCCTGCCCGGCGACCCCTCCTCCGCGCTGGCCGATGTCCCGGTTGATCGCTATGAGGGCGATATCCTCGATCGGGATTCGCTGCGCGATTTTTTCTCTTTGTCCGCCGACGGCGTCGACCCCTCCCGCGTCGCGCTGTTGCATACGGCCGGCATCGTCTCCATCGGCACGAAATACTCGCAAAAGGTCGTGGATGTCAATGTCCAGGGCACGCGCAACATCATCGATGCCTGTTTGACGAGCGGCATCGGGCGCATGGTCTATACCAGCTCGGTGCACGCGATCCCAGAAGCGGACCTGGGCGAAACCATTGTCGAAGTGGACGGCAAAGCGCACGGCGATTTTTCCGGTGACGACGTCGTCGGGCTCTACGCAAAAACCAAAGCGATGGCGACGCGTCTGGTGCTCGATGCCGTCGAAGAGGGACTGGACGCGGTCGTCGTCCACCCTTCCGGCATCATCGGCCCCGGGGATTTCGGCAGCGCGCACATGACACAGATGGTACTCGACTATATGCAGGGCCGGTTGACCGCCTATGTGCGCGGCGGGTACGATTTTGTCGACGTCCGGGACGTGGCCGCCGGGATGCTGGCCGCTGTGACCCGCGGTCGCACCGGTGAAACCTATATCTTGTCCAACCGCTACGTCGAATTGGGTGAGCTGATGCGGATCCTGCGCGAAGTCAGCGGCAAAAAACGCGCACTCACGCTTTTGCCGATGACGTTTGCCAAATGGACCGCGCCCTTGGCAGAGCTGTGGTACAAAATGCTGCGCCAACCGCCGCTCTTTACGCGCTACTCGCTGTACACCCTGGAAAGCAACGCGCAATTCAGCCATGACAAAGCCACGCGCGAGCTGGATTACCACCCGCGCCCGCTCGAAGAGACCCTGACGGATATGATCGACTGGCTGCGCGAGCAGGGGCGCGTCGACCCCGCACCCCCGCTGGATGCGAAGAAGCGGCGTTCTCCTGTATAATAGTTGGGAATTTATTTTGGAAAATCGCAACAACCGCAGGAGGCTTATTCATGAAAGCAGATAATCCCATCCGAGATTTCGCAATCGACCCGCGCTCGCTTCAGACCATCGGCACCGATTTGTCGCGACCGGAATGCATTTTGGCCGAACCCGATGGCAGCTTGTGGGTAGCGGACGCCCGCGGCGGCGTTGTTCACATCCAACCGGACGGAGGGCAGGAGATCATCACCCAAAAGTACGCCGACAAGATCAACCCCGTGTCCGACGTCGACCGCTTTTTTGTCGGCACCTTGCCCAACGGGCTGGCGTTCGCGGACAACGGCGACATCCTGATCTCCAATTTCGGCACCGACTGCCTGGAGCGCATGAAGCGCACCGGCGAGACCGAAGTCCTGTTTGACACCATCGACGGCAAGGAAATCGGCAAGGTCAATTTTGTCTATCGCGATTCCAAAAACCGGATATGGATTACCATCACGACGATGAAAAAGAACTGGCTGGATGCCTTGCGCCCCGACCTCGACGACGGCTACATCGCGCGCTACGATGAGCGCGGAATCCATATCGTCGCCGACGGTTTGCATTTTACCAACGAAGTGCGCATGGACGCGAAAGAAGAATACTTATATGTGGTGGAAACCACCGGCGGCCGCATTTTGCGCTTCCGGGTGGACGCCGACGGCGACCTGCATGACCGGGAGATCTACGGTCCGACCCATATGGGGCAGGGGGCCTACCCCGACGGGATCGCTTTTGACAGCTATGGCAACCTGTGGGGTACCAGCGTCTATTCGGACAAATTGTGGATCATCACGCCGGACGGCGAGTTCAAAGTGCTGATTGACGAAGGCGACCACGACAAGGTACAGGCGCTGGACGACGCGTTTTATGCCAAGCAGGTGACCAACGAGATCCTCTTCGCGACCGGGCGGGGGATCGCGCCGTGGATGGCCAGCGTGACCTTTGGCGGCCCCGATCTCAAGACCGTTTACATCGGCTCGCTGCGCGCGACGAACATCCCGTACTTCCGCTCGCCGGTGGCCGGGCTGCCGATGGTGCACTGGAAATAGGGCGTTTATAGCCGCCTTGACGAATAAACCAGACGGGGATGCGAATTCGATATCGCATCCCCGTTTTCATGGTGGCAAAAATGACAAGTGACGGTCGTGTAGCACACAGTGCTAACGCAATACCGCGCCTTCCGAGGCGGATGTGACCAACCGCTGGTAGCGCGACAGCCAACCGGTGGTGACGCGCGGGACAAAGGCCGGCCTGGCCGCGGCGCGCCGGGCCCACTCCGCGTCGTCGACTTCGGCTACCAGCACACCATTGGGGATATCGATCCGCACCCGGTCGCCTTCGACCAGCAGCGAGATCGGGCCGTCCAGTGCCGCCTCGGGCGCGACATGTCCGATCGCCGCGCCGCGTGTGGCGCCGCTGAAACGCCCGTCGGTCACCAGCGCGACCTCTTTGTCCAGACCCATCCCGGCGAGAGCCGAAGTGGGGCCGAGCATTTCGCGCATACCGGGGCCGCCCCGCGGCCCCTCATAGCGGATGACCACGACGTCGCCGGCGACGATCTGACCGCCATAGATGGCCGCGATCGCGTCGTCTTCACACTCGAAAACGCGCGCCCGGCAGGTGACATCCATCATTTGCGGATCGACGGCGGAACGTTTGACCACCGCGCCGGCCGGCGCGAGATTGCCGCGCAACACCGCGATACCGCCCGTCGGGCTGTGCGGCTGGTCGACCGGCCGGATCACCGTGGGATCGAGGTTTTGCGCCATCGCCAGGTTGTCTTCGACGCTGCCGCCCGACACGGTCGGCAGACTGCCGTCGAGCAGGCCGGCGTCCAGCAATTGCTTCATGACGGCCGGTACCCCGCCGGCGCGGTGCAAATCCTGGATATGGTGGTCGCCGGCAGGGCTCAATTTGCACAAATTGGGGGTAACGGCCGACCGGCGTTCCACCGTTTCCAGATCGACGGCGACCCCGGCTTCGTTGGCGATGGCGAGCAGGTGCAGCACACTGTTGGTGGAGCAACCCAGGGCCATATCGACCGAAAGCGCGTTGTCGAACGCGGCCGCAGTGAGAATATCGCGCGCTTTGACCTGCTTGCGCACCAGATCGAGGATACGCATCCCCGCGTGCTTGGCCAGGCGAATCCGCTCCGCCGAAACCGCGGGCGCGGTCCCGTTGCCCGGCAGGGCGAGGCCGATGGCTTCGGCCAGGCAGTTCATGCTGTTGGCTGTAAACATCCCCGAACAGGAGCCGCAACCCGGGCAGGCGGTCTGCTCGTATCTGCGCAGCTGCTGCTCGTCGATCAAACCGGCTTTGTTGGCGCCGACCGCCTCAAAGATGGTCGACAGCGAAATGTCGCGCACGCCGGGCTCGATCCCGGCCATCATCGGCCCGCCGCTGACGACAAGGGCCGGCAGGTTGACGCGCGCCGCGGCCATCAGCATACCGGGGACGATTTTGTCGCAGTTGGGGACCAGAACCAGCCCGTCAAAGCAATGCGCCAGGGCCATGGTTTCCACCGAATCGGCGATTAATTCGCGGGAGGGCAGGGAGTACTTCATACCCTCGTGCCCCATCGCGATGCCGTCACAGACACCGATGGAAGGCATGAGGATCGGCGTCCCGCCCGCCATGCGGACGCCGGCTTTGACGGCCTCCGCGACCTTGTCCAAGTGGGCATGGCCCGGCACAATCTCGCTGAAAGCGGAGATGACGCCGATCAGCGGGCGCTCCATCTCCTCTTCGGTGATCCCCAACGCGTAGAACAATGAGCGGTGCGGCGCGCGCTCAGGACCTTTGAACACATGATCACTTTTTA
>CAYZME010000001.1:0-1385 GCA_964479435.1 uncultured Oscillospiraceae bacterium | reverse complement strand
CCGGCCATACCCGCGCCCTCCTCAGTCCTGATCGTTCTGCGACCAGGAGTACATTTTGCGCAGCTCTTTGCCGGTTTTTTCCAACAGGTGCTCCGACGCGATCCGGCGCATCGCGTTGAAATGGGGCCGGTTGACCCGGTTTTCCTGCAGCCAGTTGCGCGCAAACGTACCGTCTTGCACTTCGGCAAGCACCCGTTTCATCTCTTTTTTGGTTTCGTCGGTGATGATCCGCTTTCCCGTGGCGTAGTCGCCGTATTCCGCGGTGTCGGATACCGAATATCGCATGTAGTTGAATCCACCCTGGTAGATCATATCGACGATCAGCTTCATCTCGTGGATACACTCGAAGTACGCGTTCTCAGGGTCATACCCCGCTTCGACCAGCGTTTCGAAACCGGCTTGCATCAACGCGGTCACACCACCACACAGCACCGCTTGTTCGCCGAACAGATCGGTTTCGGTTTCCTGGCGGAAAGAAGTCAACAGCATCCCCGCCCGGGCGCCGCCGATCCCGGCCGCGTATGCCAGCGCGGTATCCAGCGCGCGGCCGGTCGCGTCCTGATGGACCGCCACCAGACAGGGCACGCCTTTGCCGGCCAGATATTCACTGCGCACCGTATGGCCGGGCCCTTTGGGGGCGACCATGATGACATCGACATCCGGCGGCGGCGTGATCTGTCCGTAGTGGATGTTGAAACCGTGCGCGAACATCAGCGTCTTGCCGGCTGTCAAATGGGGACGGATGCTCTCCGTGTACAGCGCGGCCTGTTTTTCATCGTTGATCAGGATCATCGTGATGTCCGCGGCGGCTGCCGCGGCGGCTGCGGTGTCGACCTGGAGACCGGCCGCTTCCGCGCGCGGCCAGGAGGGGCTGCCGTGGTACAGGCCGACGATGACGCGGACGCCGCTCTCGTGCAGGTTGAGCGCGTGGGCATGCCCCTGGCTGCCGTAACCGATGATGGCAATGGTTTTGTCCTGAAGCAAAGAGAGATCGGCGTCTTTTTGATAATAGATTTTGGCCATGACAGGGTACCTCCGTTTATTGTGCGTTTGTGTACCAGTCCGCGCCAGGAGCGCGGACGATTCAGGCTTGTGACAAGGTTTGCGCTCCGGCCTGCATGCCGGTGGCGCCAGTGCGGCAGATCTCCGCCAATCCTACGCCGCGCGCGGCTTCGATCAGCGCGTCGACCTGCGCGGACGTGCCGGTCAATTCGAAGATGCCGGTGTTTTCCTCGTGATGGGCCAATTTGGCCCCCATCGCGCCTGCTTGTGCCGTAAACGCGTCCAGTGTGTCCGCGGGCGCGGTCACTTTGAGCAAGAGCAGTTCGCGGGCGATGTAATGCCCGTTTTGCAAACGCACGACGCGTTGCACATCTTCCAGCTTC